>NZ_CAXBKN010000038.1:0-24605 GCF_963976135.1 uncultured Maricaulis sp. | reverse complement strand
CGCATCCCCCGCCGCTTGACCACTCCTCCCACTTCAACCACATACATCCCCGATCAGGTGGCTGGGCGGCCGCGGCATCGGGCTGGAAACGGCGATGTCGAGGAAAGTCCGGGCTCCACGGAGACAAGGTGCCGGGTAATTCCCGGCGGGGGTGACCCCAGGGAAAGCGCAGCAGAGAAAGACCGCCGGACGTGCGCGTCCGGTAAGGGTGAAACGGTGCGGTAAGAGCGCACCGCCCCGACCGCAAGGAAGGGGGCTAGGCAAGCCCCACCTGGAGCAAGACCGAATAGGGATGGGCCGTGGCTTCGGCCACACATGCGTCTCCGCATGCCATCCGGGTAGGTCGCACCAGGCATGTCGCAAGGCATGTCGCAGATGAATGGTCGTCGCGCTTTTTCCATTTTGGAAAAAGCGACACAGAACCCGGCTTACAGGCCACCTGATCGCTCTTCCTCCCATTCAATCCTTAACGCCCCTGTGGATATTAACTTAATGTTCCCTTGTTGTTCTCAATTTGGCCATATTTGATTACTTCAAAAGGCGCTTCAATCCATAGAATTCGATGCTTTCGGCGTTGTTTCCCATCTGATCCCATGTTATCCCATAGTTAACCATACGGGGACGGATCGGTATGGCCGGGGAGCAAATCGAGCGTGTTTTTATCGACCACCATTAATGGCGTTGACGCCAAGGGACGGGTCTCGGTGCCAGCCGATTTTCGTTCCGTGGTGCGCGGTGGTGTGTTCGACGGCATTATCGTCTGGCCCTCCTTTGACGGTCCCTATCTGGAAGGTGGCGGCCAGGCCCTGCTCGACAGCTATCAGCGCCTGATCGAGGACATGGATCCCTATGACGAGGCGCGAATCGCATTTGAGCGCGCCATCTTCGGCGCCGCGCGCCCGCTGGCCTTTGATGCCAATGGCCGCGTCACCCTGCCCAAGGAATTGATCGATCATGCCGGGCTCGACGCCAAGGCGACCTTTGTCGGCCTCGGTTCGCGCTTCGAGCTCTGGTCGCCCGATGTCTATGCCGAGCACCAGGCCGCAGCGCGCGCCTTTGCCCGCGAGAACAAGCGCTCCCTGCGTCTGGTTCCGCGCACCGGGGGCGCGTCATGAGCCATCTTCCGGTCATGCTTGATGAAGTCGTGCGCGCCCTCGACCCCCAGGATGGCGGCCTCTATATCGACGGCACATTCGGTGCCGGCGGCTATTCGCGCGCCATATTGTCGGCCGCCGATTGCCGCCTGATCGGGATCGACCGCGACCCTTCTGTCATTCCCGCAGCCGAACAGCTGGGCAGGGCCTCGGGCGGGCGCTTCGTTTTCGTGCAGGCACCGTTTTCGAAAATGGCCGAGGTGATCCGCGCCAATGGCGGCGAGACGGTTGACGGCATCGTGCTCGATATCGGCGTCTCCTCGATGCAGATCGACCAGGCCGAACGCGGTTTTTCCTTCATGCGCGCCGGCCCGCTCGACATGCGCATGGCGCGTTCCGGCGCCAGTGCGGCCGATGCGGTCAATCTGCTGGCTGAGGAAGAGCTGGCAGACATATTTTATGTTTACGGCGATGAGCGCCGCTCGCGCCGCATCGCCAAGCAGATTGTCGAGGCTCGCGCCGAGGCGCCGATCGAGACCACGGATCGGCTTGCCGCCATCGTCACGCGGGCAACTGGCGGAAAACATTCAAAAATCCATCCCGCCACCAAGGTCTTCCAGGCGCTGCGGATTTATGTGAACGACGAATTGGGCGAATTGGCCCGTGCGCTCGAGGCCGCCGAGGCGATTCTGGCGCCGCGCGGACGCCTCGTCGTGGTTACCTTCCATTCACTGGAAGACCGCATGGTGAAGGACTTCTTGCGGGCCCGCACCGGGCAGGCAGGAGGGGGCGGCTCGCGCCATGCGCCTGCAGTGGAAACCGGTCCTGTCGCCAGTCCCAGTTTCTCCCTGCTGCATCGCAAGGCGACCGCCGCCAGTGAGGCCGAGATCGCCGCCAATCCGCGGTCACGTTCCGCCAAGATGCGTGTTGCTATTCGTACCGAGGCTCCGGCCTGGGCTGAGGATCTGTCGGAGTCCGGCAGGAATGTTGTGTCGCTTGCGCGTCTGGAGGCCGTGTTATGATCCGTACGTTTAACGCGATTGCCCTTGTCGTTGCCGTCGCCCTGGCCGGCGCCCTCTATGTCGCCAAGACCGAAGCCAAGAATTCCCAGGAACGTCTCGAGGATATCCAGTCGCAGCTGGTCGAGGAGCGGCGCCAGATCAATGTCCTCAATGTCGAGATCGCCCATCTGGAAGATCCCGAGCGCCTGCGCGCCCTGGCGCGCCGCTATCTCGGCTTTGAACCCCTCGATCCGAGCCGGGAAGTCGCGCTGGGCGATCTGCCCCTGCTCGCTGAACCCGGTCCCGGGGTCGAGCAGCCGCGGCGCGAGGGTCTGCTGGTCAATCAGAGCGACCAGGCGCTGGCGCTGGCCGAGCCGCGTGAGGTTGGAGGGCAGAACTGATGCGCTGGTGGCCTTTTCGCCGTCAAGTTTCAGCCGAATCCCGCAGTGTCGGTCCGCCACCCATGGCCGAGGCCGCGCCGGCCGACATGTCACGCCTGCTGCGGATTGAAAGCACGGAAATCAAGGCGCTCGATGCCGCGCGCGGCCGGTTGAAGATTGTCGGGTTGAGCCTCGCGCTCTGCTTCGGCGTGCTCGGCGTGCGCGCGATCGAGCTGGCCGTTACCAGTCCGGCCCATGCCGCCGCGACCCGTCCGGTGATGGCCGAAGCGACGCGCGGCGATCTGTTTGACCGCACCGGCCAGGTGCTGGCGACGACCTTGCAGACCCATTCCCTGTTTGCCGATCCAAGCCTCGTCTGGGATGCCGCCGAAACCGCCGAAGCGCTCGCCGGCGTCCTGCCCGATCTCGATGTCGAGGCGGTCACCCGTGACCTGTCCTCGCATCGCCGTTTCGTCTGGGTGCGCCGAAATCTCACGCCGCGCCAGCGCCAGGCCGTGTTCTCGCTCGGCCTGCCCGGGCTCGACTTCCGGCTCGAACCGCGCCGGGTCTATCCGCGTGGCCGGCTGGCTTCGCACATTGTCGGCTATACGGATCGCGATCTTCACGGGCTGGCCGGTGCCGAGCGTTCTTTCGATGCGGCGCTGTCCTCGAGCGATGGCCGCCCGGTGGCGCTGTCGATCGATATGGGTGTGCAATTCCATCTCGACGAAGTTCTGCGCACGACGATGGACGAATTCGACGCGCTCGCGGCCTCGGGCATTGTGATGAATGTGCGCACTGGCGAAATCGTCGGCATGGTGTCGTTGCCGGATTATGATCCCAACCGGCCCAATGACGCTTCCAATGATGAACGGCTCAATCGCAGCGCCCAGTCCGTCTATGAAATGGGTTCGACCTTCAAGGCCTTCACCGTCGCCATGGCGCTGGAATCCGGGGCGGCAACGCTGGAAAGCGGGTTCGATGCGAGCGAGCCGCTGCAGATCGGCGGTCACACCATCCATGATTTTCACGGCGAGAACCGCTGGCTGACCCTGTCGGAAATCTTCATCCACTCCTCGAATATCGGCTCTTCGCGCATCGCGCTGGAAGTCGGATCCGAGGGGCAGAGAGAATTCCTCGGGCGCATGCGCCTGCTTGAGCGCGCACCAATCGAACTGGCCGAGAGCGCCGACCCGCTCTTGCCGCGCAATTGGGGCCCGACGGAAACGGCGACCATTTCCTATGGTCATGGTCTGGCCGTAAGCCCGATCGCCACGATCGCGGCCTTCGCGGCGATCGCCAATGACGGCATTTATGTCGCGCCGACCCTGCAGCCCGTGGCTGCCGACGAGACGATTGTCGGCGAACGGGTGATGGCTGCGAGTGCCGCCCGGGATGTGATGGCGCTGATGCGCGAGAATGTCACCGATGGCACGGGTGGCCGCGCCGAAGCGCCGGGCTATCTCGTCGCCGGCAAGACCGGGACGGCGGAAAAGCCCTCACGCGGCGGCTATGACCGCAACCGGTTGATCTCCTCCTTCTCGGCGGTGTTTCCCTATAATGACCCGCAATACGCCATCCTGATCCTGCTCGACGAGCCGCATGGCAATGAATCGACCCATGGTTATTCCACCGGTGGCTGGACGGCGGCCCCCGCCGTGGGCGAGATCGTGTCGCGGATCGCGCCGATTCTCGGTGTCGTGCGATCCGATGCCGATCATAATGAGCGCGCGGCCATGGTCCGTGCCGCCTTGATGCCGGAGCCTATCCCTTGACCCTGTCCGAGTTGCTCACCCGCGAATATGCGACGCCTGCGACCGGCCAGATCGAGATCGCCGGCCTGACGCTGGACAGCCGGGCGGTGAAGCCCGGTTTTCTGTTTGCGGCCTTGCCGGGTGTTAAGTTGCATGGCAGTGCCTTCGCGCCGCAGGCTGTGGCGCAGGGCGCCGTTGCCATCCTGTCTGACCAGGCCATTGCCGGCCTCGATGTGCCTGTGATCATCGTCGATGACGCGGCGGCGGAACTGGCCGCGATGGCGGCGCGCTTCTATCCGCGCCAGCCTGGACATATCGTCGCCATCACCGGCACCAATGGCAAAAGCTCGACGGTTGAATTCCTGCGCCAGATCTGGGCGGCAGCCGGGATTGACGGCGCCAGCCTCGGCACGCTCGGTGTCGCGCGCGGCGCTTCGCTCGAGACCACGGGTTACACGACACCCGACGCGGTTGCCCTGCACCATGCGCTCGACGCGCTCGCCGCTGACGGCGTCACGCATCTGGCGATGGAGGCGTCCAGCCATGGCCTGAAGCAGAGGCGGATGGACGGGGTGCGCCTGACGATCGGTGCCTTCACCAATCTGACCCAGGACCATCTCGATTATCATCCCGATTTCGATGATTATTTCGCATCCAAAGCTTTGCTTTTCACCGAGCGCCTGCCAGACGGCGCCCTGGCGGTCATCAATGTCGATTCCGAGTGGGGCGAGCGCATGGCCGGCCTCGCCCGTGCGCGCGGGTTAAAGCTGACGACAATTGGCTGGCGTGGCAGCGATCTTCAGATCCGCGAGATCACCCCGCGCCCGGCCAGCCAGGATGTCGTTTTCGCCTGGCAAGGTGTCGAGCACCAGATTGAAGTGCCGCTGGTCGGCGAATTCCAGATTCTCAATGCGCTCGGCGCCGCCGCCATCGCCCTGGTCGAGGGTGTCGCACTGAATGTCGTGCTCAAGACGCTGGGCCAGCTGGGCGGTGTGCCCGGACGGCTGGAAAAGGTCGGCGAGACCGAGGCGGCCGCCCCGGTGCTGGTCGATTATGCCCACACGCCCGACGGGCTCGACAAATTGCTGCGCTCGGCGCGTCCGCACACGCGTGGCCGCATCATTCTGGTGTTTGGCTGCGGCGGCGATCGCGATGCCACCAAGCGGGTCAAGATGGGCGCGATTGCCGCCAGCCAGGCCGATCATGTCATCGTCACCGATGATAATCCGCGTTCCGAGGATGCGGCCTTGATCCGCGCGGCGATCCTGGAGGGTTGCCCCGAGGCCGAGGAGATTGCCGATCGCGCCGCGGCCATCGCGCGCGGCGTCGCTCTGTTGCAGCCCGGCGATTGCCTTCTGCTGGCGGGCAAGGGCCATGAGACCGGTCAGACCATCGCCGGCATTGTGCATCCATTCGACGACCGGGAGGAGGGCCGCAAGGCGCTGCTCGGCCGCAAGGCGTATCTGAGACAGGAGGGTGAAGATGCTTAAGCCCCTGTGGACCGCCGGGCAGGCGATGGCCGCAACCGGCGGCATGCTGACCGGCGATCTGGACTGGACCTGTAGCGGTCTGTCAATCGATACGCGATCGATCATGCCGGGCGATCTTTTCGTCGCGCTCAAGGATGTGCGCGACGGGCATGAATTCATTACCGATGCGATGGCGCGCGGCGCGGCTGCCTGCCTTGTTACTGATACGTCCAACTGCCCGGGACCGGCCTTGCAGGTGAAAGACACGCTGGTGGCGCTGCGCGCGCTCGGTGCGGCGGCACGTGACCGCAGCAAGGCGGTGCGTATCGCGGTGACCGGCAGTGTCGGCAAGACCAGCGTCAAGGAAGCCCTGGCCGCTGTCCTGCGCGCGGCGGGCCCGGCGCACTGGAGCGTCAAATCCTACAATAATCACTGGGGCGTGCCGCTGACCCTGGCGCGCATGCCGGCCGAGACGCAGCGCGCCGTATTCGAGCTGGGCATGAATCATGCCGGCGAAATCCATGATCTCGCCAATCTGGTGCGGCCGCATATCGCCCTGATCACGCGCATCGCGCCTGCGCATCTGGAACATCTCGGCACGATCGAGGCGATCGCCGATGCCAAGGCCGAAATCTATGAAGGTCTCGAGCCGGATGGTGTGGCCATCTATCCCGCCGATGACCCTTTGGCCGAGCGGCTGGCCAGCCATGCCAAGCGTTCGAGCGCGGCTTTCATGCTCGATTTCGGACGCAGTGCCACAGCGGCGATCCGGATGGAATCCTTTGAAACCGGGCTCGGCGGCAGCGATGGCGTCGTCAATGTGATGGGCGTGCGTGTCCCCTTTCATCTCGCCGCCACCGGCGAGCACTGGGCCTGGAATGCCGGCGCGGTGTTTGCCGCAGCGGCGGCCTCGGGGCTCGATCCGCGGCAGGTTGCCGAGACTTTGAGAACCGTCGATGCCGAGGCCGGGCGCGGCCGCGCGGTCCAGGTCGCACTGCCCAAGGGCGGGCATTTCACCCTGCTCGACGATGCCTATAACGCCAACCCCGTCTCGATGGCCGCCGCGATTGCCTCGCTGGGCAGCGCGCAGCCCGGCCCGGGTGGACGCCGTATCGCCGTGCTCGGCGACATGCTCGAACTCGGCCCGCAATCGCCGGAATTACACCGCGCTCTCGCGCCGGCCCTGGCCGAGGCGAATGTCGACGCTGTGTTTAGTTGTGGAGCATTGATGCGCGAGCTGCACGATCACTTGCCTGAACGCTTGCGTGCCGGTTATGCGGCCAATGCCGGCGAGGGCCGGGAGATGGTGGCTTCGGCCATTCGTGCCGGTGATGTCGTTCTGATCAAGGGGTCGAATGGCTCCGGTCTTCATAAAATCGCCGCTGTCCTGGCCGACGGCTCGGCTTTCAATCTGACGGAGGCCTGATCCGCCCATGCTGTATTTGCTGTTTGCGCCGATGGCGGACGACTTCCAGATCGCCAATCTGTTTCGCTATATCACCTTCCGTTCCGGCGGCGCCCTGATGACGGCGATGCTGATCGCGTTCGTCTTCGGTCAACCGATGATCGGCTGGTTGCGGCGCAAGCAGGGCCGGGGTCAGCCGATCCGCGCCGAAGGCATTGAGCGTCATGTGATCGAGAAGGCCGGCACCCCGACCATGGGCGGTTTCCTGATCCTGCTCGGGGTGATGGTCGGAACCCTGCTCTGGGCCGATCTCAGCAATAGCTATGTCTGGATCGTGATTTTCGTCACCGCCGGTTTCGGTCTGATCGGCTTCATCGACGACTATCAGAAAGTCACGAAGCAGACGACGGACGGGCTCGGCAGCAAGCTCAAACTGCTCGGCGAATTTGCCATCGCGCTGATCGCGGTCTGGTGGGCGACGGCGACGGCGACCGCCAATGGCATGGATCCGGCCGTGACGACCTCGATCACCTTCCCCTTCTTCAAGGATTTCCTGTTCAATCTCGGCCCGCTCTTCCTGGTGTTCGGCTGTCTTGTGATCGTTGGCTCCGGCAATGCGGTGAATATGACGGACGGGCTCGACGGGCTGGCGATCGTGCCGGTGATGATCGCGGCGGCGACCTTCGGCGTCATCGCCTATGTCGTCGGCCGGGTCGATTTCGCCGAATATCTGCAAGTCCTCTACACGCCGGGCACCGGTGAAATCCTGGTCTTCTGCGGCGCCTTGCTGGGCGCCGGCCTCGGCTTTTTGTGGTGGAATGCGCCGCCGGCCATGATCTTCATGGGCGATACCGGTTCGCTCTCGCTCGGCGGCGCGCTCGGCGTGATCGCGGTTGCGGTCAAGCACGAGATCGTGCTGGCGATTGTCGGCGGGCTCTTCGTTCTGGAAATGGTCTCGGTCATGGTCCAGGTCGCGAGTTTCAAACTGACCGGCAAGCGCGTCTTCCGCATGGCGCCGATCCACCATCATTACGAGAAAAAGGGCTGGGCCGAGGCGACCATCGTGATCCGTTTCTGGATCATCGCCGTGGTTCTGGCGCTGATCGGGCTTGCTACCCTCAAGCTGAGATAGGCGATGATTCCGGTCCACGCCTTCAAGGGTCGCCGTGTTGCCGTGTTCGGGCTGGGCCGTACAGGCCTCGCGACGATCCGCGCGCTGCTGGCCGGCGGGGCCGAGGTGTCGGCCTGGGATGATTCCGATGTGTCGCGCGCTGCTGCCGAGGCCCAGGGTTTTGTGCTCGATGATCTCAACCGGCGCGACTGGGGCGATATCGCAGCCCTGATCCTTTCGCCGGGCGTGCCGCTGACCCATCCCAAACCGCACCGCATGGTCGAACTGGCGCATGCCGTCGGGGCGCCGGTGATCGGCGACATCGAACTCTTCGCTCTGGAAGTGCTGGCCATGCCGGCCAAGCGCCGCCCGAAAATCATCGGGATTACCGGTACCAACGGCAAATCCACCACGACGGCGCTGATCGGCCATATCCTGCGCGAGGCGGGCCGCAACGTGACCGTAGCGGGCAATATCGGCGATGCCGTTCTGGCCCAGGACCCACCGCGTCCGGGCTCGTTTTTCGTTCTGGAACTCTCCTCCTACCAGATTGATCTGACCCGGAGCCTGGAGTGCGATGTCGCCATCCTGCTCAATATGACGCCGGACCATATCGACCGTCACGGCGATTTCGCGGGCTATTTCGCGGCCAAGCAGCGCCTGTTTGCAATGCAGGGCGAGACGGGCATTGCGGTGATCGGCGTCGATGATGACCCGACCCGCGACTATTATTCCCGCCTGCGCATGCAGCGACCCGATGCGCAAGTCCTGCCGATCTCGGCCGGGCGTGTCGTGTCGCGCGGTGTCTATGCGCTGGGCGACCAGGTCTATGAGGCGCTCGACATCGCGCCGCGCCCCGTCCTGCAGCTCAGCCGCGCCCGGGCGCTGCCGGGCCGGCACAATGCCCAGAATATCGCCGCGGCCCTGGCCGCCGTGCGCGTGCTCGGCATCGGCTCGCGCGTCGCTGCCGAGGCCATTGAGAGCTTCGGCGGTCTGGCGCATCGCCAGGAAGAGGTCGGCATGCTCGGCGGTGTGCGCTTCATCAATGACAGCAAGGCCACCAATGCCGAGGCCGCCATGCAGGCGCTGGCCTGTTATGACCCGATCTACTGGATCGCCGGCGGCCGCCCGAAATCAGGCGGACTGGCCGCGCTGGCGCACCTGTATCCACGCATCGCCAAGGCTTATCTGATCGGCGAGGCGGAGGCCCGTTTTGCCAAGGATCTCGACGGCAAGCTGGCCTATGAGCGTTGCGGTGATCTGGCGGCGGCGACGCGTGCGGCCAGCCGTGATGCGCTCGCCGATGGCCGGCCCGGCGCCGTGGTGCTGCTGTCACCGGCGGCCGCCTCCTTCGACCAGTTCGCCCATTTCGAAGCGCGCGGGGACGCCTTTCGCGCCCTGGTCGCGGCGCTCGAACTGCCGGCCGCCGCCGCGGGGGGCGAGCAATGATCCAGACGCTCCCACGCGCCTTTGCCGCCTGGTGGCGCGGCATTGATCGAACCTTGCTCTTCGTCATCCTCGCCCTGATCACGACCGGGATTGTGCTGTCCATGGCGTCCAGCCCGGCTGCCGCCGCGCGTCTCGGCCTTGATGACCCTTTCCATTTTCTCTACCGGCAGGGCGTGTTCGCGGTGCTGGGCATTACCGGCATGCTCGCCATCTCCAGCCTGAGCCCGAAAGGTGCGCGCCGCCTGGCAGCGCTGGTTCTGGTCGGGGCTTTCGTGTTGATGGTCGCGGTCCTGTTCATCGGCCATGAGGTCAAGGGCGCGACACGCTGGCTGCGCCTTGGCGCCTTTTCCCTGCAACCCTCGGAGTTTCTCAAACCGGCCCTGCTCGTCACGGTGGCCTGGCTGTTTGCCGAGGAGAAGCGCGGTGCGCCGATTCCGGGCCGGCTGATTGCATTTGGCCTCTATCTCGCCGCTGTCGGCCTGCTGATGGCGCAGCCGGATTTCGGGCAATCCGTGCTGCTGACCCTGTGCTTTGGCGGCGTCTTCTTTGCGTCGGGCCTGTCCTGGCTCTGGGTCTCTGTGCTTGGCGGCCTGGCGGTCACCGGCTCGGGGCTGGCCTATCTGACAATGCCGCACGTCGCGGCGCGTGTGCAGAGCTTTATCAATCCGGAAGGTAATGAAACCTATCAGATCGACCGGGCGATCGAGGCAATCTCGCGTGGCGGGCTGACCGGTGTCGGGCCGGGCGAGGGTGAGGTGAAACATATTCTGCCGGACGCCAATACCGATTTCATCTTCTCCGTGGCGACCGAGGAATTCGGCCTTCTGGCCTCGCTCTCCATTATCGGCCTGTTTGCGATTCTGGTGACCCGCGCCTGGAACCAGGCGATGCGGCTCAATGATCATTTCGCACAGCTGGCGGTGGCCGGTCTGGCGCTGCAATTCGGTTTGCAGGCGCTGATCAACATCTCTGTGAACTTGAACCTGATCCCGCCGAAGGGCATGACATTGCCATTCGTTTCCAATGGAGGGTCGTCCATGCTCGCCCTGACTCTTGCGGCCGGTCTGATGCTGGCCTTCACGCGCCGCCGTCCCGGTGCCTATTCGATGCAATATTCCGCATGACCCCGCGTCGCTGCCTGATTGCTGCCGGCGGAACCGGCGGGCACATGTTTCCCGCCCGCGCCGCTGCCGAGGCGCTGATCGCGCGCGGCTGGCAGATCCGTCTGGTGACCGATGCCCGCGGGCTCAAACACACGGCCGGTTTTCCCGCCGTCGCCATCGACGAGATCCATGCCGCCAGCCCGTCGACCAAAAACCCGATCAAACTGGCCCGGGCCGGCGTCGAGCTCGCCAAGGGGCTGAGCGAGACGCGCGCCATTATCAAGCGCTGGAAGCCCGATGTCGTCGCCGGTTTCGGCGGTTATCCGGCCTTTCCGGCTCTGGCCGCGGCCCAGACCATGGGCATTCCCTATGCCATCCACGAACAGAATGCCGTGCTCGGCCGGGTCAATCGTGTCTTCGCGGGCCGGGCCGGTTTCATCGCCTCGGGTTTCGAGCGCCTCGACAAGCTGTCCGTCACAGGCCGTAAACATCATTTGCTGACCGGCAATCCGCTGCGCCAGCCGATTCTGGATGCGCGCGCCGCCGGCTATCCACCGCTCACAGCGGATGGCCGTATCAATCTGCTCATTCTCGGCGGCAGCCTGGGCGCGCGGCTCTTGTCGGAGACCGTTCCGGCAGCCGTCGCACAACTCCCTGAATCGCTTCGTTCCCGCCTTGATATCGTCCAACAAACCCGCGAGGAATCGCTGGTGATGGCGCGTGAAACCTACCAGTCGGCCGGCGTGAATGCCCGCTGCGAGCCCTTCTTCGAGGATGTGGGTGCGCTCTATGCCGCCTCGCATCTGGTGATCGGGCGCGCCGGTGCCTCGACCGTGTCCGAAGTGGCTGGCGTCGGGCGTCCGGCGATTTTCTGTCCACTCGCCATTGCTGCCGATAATCATCAGACCGCCAATGTCGAAGGTCTGGTCGATGCGCTCGCCGCCGACCTGGTTCCGGAAACCGACTTCACGGCCGAGCGTCTGGCCGGTCTTTTGCAGACCCGCCTATCCAATCCGGCAGACCTGGCCGAGCGCGCCGCCGCGGCGCGTTCGCTGGGCCGGCCCGATGCGGCCGAGGCGCTGGCCAAGGCCGTCGATGGTCTGGTTCGAGGAGCACTGACATGAAATTTGCCGCTTTGCCTTTCCCGGTCGGCCCGGTCCATTTCGTCGGCATTGGCGGTATTGGCATGAGCGGCATCGCCGAGGTTATGCTCAATCTGGGCTATGCGGTACAGGGCTCGGATATCAAGGCCAATCCCAATGTCGAGCGCCTGCGCGAGCTGGGTGCCGAGGTGGCGATCGGACATGCGGGGGAGAATGTCACCGGGGCGGGCGCCATCGTCGTGTCCTCGGCGATCCGGCCGAATAATCCCGAACTCCTCGCCGCCCGCGCCGCCAAGATCCCGGTCGTGCGCCGCGCCGAAATGCTGGCCGAGCTGATGCGGCTGAAATTCGCCGTCGCCGTTGGCGGCACGCATGGCAAGACGACCACGACATCGCTGGTCTCGGTCCTGATGGATGCGGCCGGTGTTGATCCGACCGTGATCAATGGCGGCATCATCTCCGCCTATGGTTCGAATGCGAAGATGGGGCTGGGCGACTGGATGGCGGTCGAGGCGGATGAGTCCGATGGCTCCTTCCTCAAACTGCGCGGCACCGTCGCCATCGTCACCAATATCGATCCGGAACATCTCGAGCATTACGGCGATTTCGACACGCTGCGCGAAGCTTTCTTCCAATTCGTCGAGAACCTGCCCTTTTACGGTTTCGCCGTGCTGTGCACCGACCATCCCGAAGTCCAGAGCCTGGCCAGCCGTATTCAGGATCGCCGGGTCATCACCTATGGCTTCAACCCCCAGGCCGATGTGCGGGTGGAAAATCTGCGCTGCGACGCCAAGGGCGCGACATTCGATGTCTGTTTCCGCCTGCGCGGCCAGAGCGAAGAACGCTGGAGCGATGTCTTCCTGCCGATGATGGGCGAGCATAATGTGCTCAACACGCTGGCCGCCCTGGCGACGGCGCGCGAGCTCGGTCTGACCGAGGCCGCCGGCAAGAAGGCGCTGGCCGAATTCGGCGGCGTCAAACGCCGTTTCACCAAGACCGGTGAGTGGAAGGGCGCCAGCATTATCGATGATTACGGCCACCACCCCGTCGAGATCGCCGCTGTGCTGAAAGCCGCGCGCCAGGCCTCGTCCGGCAAGGTGATCGCCGTGATGCAGCCGCACCGCTATTCGCGGCTGCACGATTTGTTCGATGATTTCTCGACCTGTTTCAACGATGCCGACAGCGTCCTCGTCGCCGATGTCTATACCGCCGGCGAAGACCCGATCGAGGGCATTGATCGCGATCATCTCGTCGAGAGCCTGCGCGCCCACGGGCATCGCGATGCCAATCCGGTCGAGCGTGACACCGTCGCCGCGGAAGTCGCCAGCCGTGCCAGTTCCGGCGATGTTGTGGTGTGCCTCGGTGCCGGCGATATCACTCAATGGGCCTATGCCCTGCCGGAAGAGCTGGAGGCGCTGGGTTGAGCCTGGTTGAACGTCTGCCTCCGGTCCGCGGCAAATATATCGAGGCCGCGCCGCTGAAGGACATCACCTGGCTGCGTGTCGGCGGTCCGGCCGAAGTGCTCTATCTGCCGGCCGATGAATCCGATCTGGCGCGCTTTCTCGCTGAAACGCCGGACGACATCCCTGTGCACGTGCTTGGCGCCGGCTCCAATACGCTGGTGCGCGATGGCGGTGTGCCGGGCGTGGTGATCCGGCTGACGGGGGCTTTTGCGAAAACCGAGGCGCTCGGCGAGAACCGGCTGCGGGCCGGGGCGGGGGCGCTCGACAAGATGGTTGCCAGGGCGGCGGCAAAAGCCGGCATTGCCGGGATGGAATATCTCGTCGGCGTGCCGGGCACGATTGGCGGCGCACTGCGGATGAATGCCGGCTGCTATGAGCAGGAGACCAAGGATGTCGTGGTCGAGGTCGTGGCGCTCGACCGCGCTGGCCGCCGCATCATCGCGAAGCCGGATGAACTCGCCTATGCCTATCGCCATAGCGGCGCGCCGGCCGACTGGATCTTTGTCGAGGCCGTGCTGCAGGGCTCAGCCGATGAGCCGGCCTCGATCCTCGAGCGCATGGACGCCATCACGGCGCGGCGCGAGACGACCCAGCCGATCCGCGAGAAAACCTCCGGCTCGACCTTTGCCAATCCCGATGCGCCGGGCACGCCCGATGCGCGCAAGACCTGGCAATTGATCGACCAGGCCGGCGGCCGCGGCCTGCGCGTTGGCGGGGCGCATTTTTCCGAGCAGCACTGCAATTTCCTGATCAATGACGGCAGCGCGACTGCGGCCGATCTGGAAGATCTGGGTGAAGAAGTTCGCGCGCGAGTGAAACAGAAGTCTGGTGTGAAATTACGCTGGGAAGTCAAACGCATCGGGGTGCGGGGCAAAGGGGAAGCCGAATGACCAAACGTATTGCTGTCCTGCTCGGCGGGCTGTCGCCCGAACGTGATGTCTCGCTGGTCTCAGGCCGCGCCTGTGCCAAGGCGCTGCGGGAAAAGGGCTATGACGTCGTCGAGATCGATGCCAGCCGCGAGCTGGCGCAACAGCTCAAGGATGCCAATCCCGATATCGTCTTCAACGCCCTGCACGGCGAATGGGGCGAGGACGGCATGGTCCAGGGCGTGCTGGAGCATTTCGGCAAGCCTTATACCCATTCCGGCGTGCTCGCCTCGGCGCTGGCGATGGACAAGCAGAAGGCCAAGGCGGTGCTGCGCGCCTCGGGCATTCCCTGCCCGGAAGGTCTGATCGTCAATCGGTTCGAGGCCGCCAAGGCCCACGCCATGAAGCCGCCCTATGTCGCCAAACCCAATGCGCAGGGCTCATCGGTCGGGGTGCATATCGTGCTCGAGGGTGCCAACCGGCCACCGGCCGAGCTCGGCTCGGAGGCCTGGGCGCTGGGCGATGACGTCCTGATCGAACGCTATATCCCCGGCCGCGAACTGACGGTCGCGGTGATGGAGGATCGCGCGCTCGCCGTAACCGAGATTATCCCCAATACGACCTTCTACGATTACGAGGCGAAATACGCCGCTGGCGGTTCGACTCATATTTTACCCGCTGATGTTTCTGAAGAGATTGCGGCACTTGCACGCGAACTGGCCCTGCAGGCACACGCGGTGCTGGGTTGCCGTGGCTTGACACGGACCGATTTCCGCTACGACGAATCAGCAAATCCGCCGCTATGGTTACTCGAAATTAACACCCAACCGGGCATGACTCCTACTTCATTGGCGCCAGAACAGGCGCTCTTCTGCGGGATCGCGTTTAATGATCTCGTGGAGTGGATGGCGGAGAATGCGTCGTGTCGAAGGTAGCACGTGGCGGGTCGCGAAAAGCACCCCGTCGCAAGTCTAACCACCGGTCCGCCGCGGTGTCTGCACCGCGGCGTTTGCGTAACTGGGCGGAAGCCCAATTCAGAAGTGCGCGTTACCGAGTGGCAAATGCAGCCCGTATGGGCGCGATGGCGGCTGCCGCACTCTTGCTGGCGACGATCGCCGGCCTGACCCTGTTCGGCCAGCTCGATGATGTCGTGCGTCTGGGCGGCGAGAAGATCACGGTCCGCCTGGCCGATATGGGCTTTGCGGTCCGCTCGGTCGATGTCACCGGTGCCGGCGACGAGATTGCGCATTCCATCGTGCTGGCGACCGAAGTCTATGACGGCCAGTCGCTTTTCTCTGTCGACCCCGGTGCCGTGCGGGCCCGGGTCGAGGCGCTGCCCATGGTGCGTTCGGCGACGGTGGCGCGGCTCTGGCCTGACCGGATCTCGATCGTGGTCGAAACGCGCGAGGCCTTCGCGTTGTGGCAGGTTGATGGCGTGCTCAATATTATCGACCGCGACGGCATCGTCCTCGCCGAGGCGGATGTCATGAACCCGCCGGCCCTGCCGCTCGTGGTCGCCGATGGCGCCAATGAGAGCGTCGTGGAGATTGTCGACGCGCTGGCGCGCTTCCCGGCCATTCGCGCCCATGTTGTTGGCGCGGTCCGGGTTGCGCAGCGACGCTGGAATTTGCGCCTCGACAGCGGTGCCGATGTGAAATTGCCGGCCGGTGATGTCCAGGCGTCGATCGCCATTCTGGCGCGCTTGCAGGCCGAGCGCGGCGTCTTGCGGCTGGCGGCCGAGAGTTTCGACCTGCGCGGGCAGGGTGATTTGATTGTCAGAGCGCTGCCCGACCGGGCTGCCGCGGCGGGCATGCGGGAGCATGAAGCATGAGTGTGTTCGAGTTTTTACGTCCCCAGGCTGTCCGCAATGGCTCCAATGGAAAAACCCCCGGTGTGTGCGCAGCGCTCGATGTTGGTTCGTCCAAGATTGCCTGCTTCATCGCCAAGACCGATCAGACGATTGCCGGGCCAAGGCCGCGCGTCGTCGGCGTCGGCCATCAGTCGAGCCGCGGTGTCCGCGCCGGTGCCATCGTCGATATGGATGAGGCTGCCGAGGCAATTCGTGCCGCAGTCGAGCAGGCCGAGCGCATGGCCGGGCAGGCGGTCAATTCAGTGACCCTGACCCTGTCGGCCGGTCAGCCGACCAGTACGCGTATCGGTGCCGAAATCGATCTGCCACAACGCGAAGTGACCGAGCGTGATCTGCGCCGTCTGCTGGACGGGGCCCTGTCCGAGTTCGCCGTTGCCGACCGCGTTGTGTTGCACGCCATCCCGCTGGCCTGGTCCGTCGATGATCACCGCGGCATTCGCGACCCGCGTGGCATGTTCGGGCGTACGCTGGGCGTCGAGGTGCACGTCATCACGGCCGCCATCGGGCCATTGCGCAATCTGATGACCTGTGTCGAACGTTGCCATTTCGATCTCAAGGGCGTGGTTGCCACCCCCTATGCCTCCGGCCTGTCGGCCCTGGGCGATGATGAAGTCCAACTTGGCGCCACCCTGATCGATATGGGTGCCGGCGCCACCACAGCCGCCGTCTTTGCCGAGGGCGCATTGCTGCATATCGACACCGTGCCCGTGGGTGGTTCGCATGTGACCTCCGATGTCGCACGGGGCCTGTCGACGCCGCTGGCCGCCGCCGAGCGCCTGAAGACGCTCTACGGCTCGGCACTCGACAGTCCGGACGACGATCAGCAGATGATCGAAGTTCCGTCAGTGACCGGCGACCGGATTTATGGATCGGCCCCGCGCTCCCTGCTCAACTCCATTATCCGGCCCCGGCTGGAGGAAACCTTTGAGCTGATCCGCGACCGGCTCGATGCTGCCGGTGTCAGCAAGACCTCCGGCCGCCGTCTGGTGCTGACGGGCGGGGCGTCACAGCTTCCCGGTACCGGCGAGCTGGCCGCACGTGTGTTCGGCAAACAGGTCCGCATTGCCGGTCCAAGCGGCATTACCGGTCTGGGCGATGCCGTGTCCGGCCCGGCCTTCAGCGCTGTCGCCGGTGTCGTCCGGCGCGAGACGCGCGGCGCTGCGGAGGCCATCGCCGGGCCACCACGCCTGGGTGCGACTTCGGTCGCCCGTATCCGGCGTGACCCGACCCGCGAAACCGAACGCGGCGGTGCGGTCTGGCGCTGGTTCGCCGAGAGTTTCTGACCGGCTGAACAGGGCTGCCCGGCTCATAATCAATGAGCCTGGCGGTAAGACTATCCAGCATCCCACGCGCTATACCGCCTGTGAAACACACAGGTCGCGTTCATGTCATTCAGTCGCATTATTCCACACCGCGCAGCGGGCTATATCGAGGTCGTTTTTGACGGCCACGAGGACTGGCTGTCGGCGGTCGACACGATCGAGCTGATTGTCGCTGCCGTCGAGCAGTATGATGTGCAACGTGTGCTGCTCGATTTCAGACTGGTCGATATGCGCATTGCCGTTTCCGAAGCGCCACACGTAGCGGAATTCTTTCACAAATTTGCCTTCCAGCGGATGAGTATCGGGATTATCCAGCCGGCTGATCCGCGCGCCTGTGCAACGATCAATGCCTTCGCCCGCAACATGCTCGCCCAGGGGCATGAAGTCGTGTGCCTGGATGCTGCGGCCGATGTCGAGGCCTGGACCGGCACGCCCGCAACGCGGCTTCGCCGCGCCAGTTGAGCCTGGCCAGGCCGCCGGCATTTGCTGCACCGCCAGCAGCACCGGTGCGAAAATTTCCACGACGTTTAACGCTCGCTTAAGCGTCGCAGGCGGAAACTTCATGGTGAATCGATTATTACCCGAACCCATTCGGCCACGAGGTCTCGCATGACGTTGAATCTTTCCCTCCCTGAAACGACCGAATTGCGCCCCCGCATCGTTGTGTTCGGCGTTGGCGGCGCTGGCGGCAATGCCGTCAATAATATGATCGAGGCCAAGCTCGAGGGTGTCGATTTCGTCGTGGCCAATACCGATGCACAGGCCCTGACCCGGTCGCAGGCGGAAAAACGCGTCCAGATGGGCGCAGCGATTACCGAGGGCCTCGGCGCCGGTGCCCGCCCGGAAGTCGGCGAGCAATCCGCCGAGGACTCAATCGACGAGATCCGCGAGCATCTGGCTGGTGCCCACATGGTCTTCATCACTGCCGGCATGGGTGGCGGTACCGGGACTGGCGCAGCACCCGTCGTGGCGCGCGCGGCTCGGGAAATGGGTATCCTGACCGTGGGTGTGATCACCAAGCCTTTCCACTTCGAAGGCACGCGCCGCATGAAGCTGGCCGAGGCTGGCATCAGCCAGCTGCAGGACCATGTCGATACGTTGATCGTCATCCCGAACCAGAACCTGTTCCGGATCGCGACCGAAAAGACCACCTTCTCCGAAGCCTTCTCGATGGCGGACCAGGTTCTGCATTCCGGCGTCCGCGGCATTACCGACCTGATGGTCATGCCCGGCCTGATCAATCTCGACTTCGCCGATGTCCGTTCCGTGATGAATGAGATGGGCAAGGCGATGATGGGAACCGGTGAGGCCTCCGGCGAGAAGCGCGCCATCGAGGCGGCCCAGGCTGCGATCTCCAATCCGCTGCTCGACGATGTCTCGATGCGCGGCGCGACCGGTGTGTTGATCAATATCACCGGCGGCTATGACATGACGCTGTATGAAGTCGATGAGGCGGCCAACGAGATTCGCGCCGAAGTCGATCCTGAAGCCAATATCATTGTCGGCTCGACTTTTGACGAGACGATGGAAGGCTCGATGCGGGTTTCCGTTGTTGCCACCGGGATTGATGCCGAAGTTGCCGTGGTCGATCCACGCTCGCGACTGCGCGGCACAGCGACGCCGGATCGCGCGCCCAATGATGCCATTTTGCCCTGGAAGCGCACCAATTCCGACCGTCCGGGCCGTGTCGCCGCCGAGCAGAAGCCTGAAACCGTCGAGCGTTTTGAGGCGCCAGTGGAAACCCGGGAAGAAGCTCTGCCCATGGCGGTCGGTGCCGAGGAATTGAGCGATGCCGTCGCCCAGGCTCCGGTCGAAACGCCGCGTGACCCCTATGTCGCCGAGGTCGATGACACTCACCGTGTCGCCGCCCAGACCCCGCAGGTACGGGTCGATCAGGCGCGTTTGGCCGAAGAGGCCGCGACGCTGAACGCCCGATATGAGCAGCGTCGGGCCACTGAAGCACCGGGCCGAGTAGCCCAGCCGGCTGCGGAAGAGCCGAAGCGGGCTGGGTTCTCCCTGTTCGGTCGCCGCCGCAAGCCGGCGGAGCCTGCGCCGAAAGCGGCCCCGACGACGCGCAATAGTCCTGTTCAATCAACCACGCGCATGGCGAGCGGCGATCTGTTCGGCGAGAGCGTGGATGAGGGTGACCTGGAAATCCCGGCTTTCCTGCGCCGTCAGGCGAACTAGCCCGCTTCGCGCGTAACAAACCGCAACAAAGCTTTAGTTGAATGCTGACCCGGCATGTCGTTGTGTGCAGGCGAGGGGCGGCGCAAGTCGCTGATTGTTGAACCAGAACAGACGGCGTTGTGTTGTGATTTACCGGCAAACATTGGCGGCACCTGTAGTGTGCGCAGGCATTGGTCTCCATACCGGGGAGCGTGTGCGCCTCGTGCTGAAACCCGCCTCCACCGGTGCCGGGATCAGTTTTGTCCGTTCCGATATCACCGATCGTGATAACCGGATCGCGGCGCGCGCCGAGAATGTCACCACCGTTCGTCTGGGTACCACCATCGCCAATGAGGCGGGTGCCTCGGTGGCGACGGTCGAGCATTTGATGGCGGCATTGGCCGGTCTGGGTGTCGATGACGCCATTGTCGAAATCGACGGACCCGAATTGCCGGTCATGGACGGGTCTTCTGCGCCTTTCGTTGATCTCGTCAATCGCGTCGGCCTGAAGCGGCTCGCCGCACCGCGCCGCGCCATCCAGGTGCTCAAGCCGGTCATCGTCGAATCGGAAGGCCGCCGGGCCAGTTTTCTGCCGGCCCTGACGTCGATGATCGAAGTCGAAATCAATTTCGAGCACAGCGCGGTCGGCAATCAGACCTGCACTTTTGAAGTGACGCCGGAAATCTTCTCCACCGATATTGCAGCCGCCCGCACCTTTGGTTTCCGCAAGGATCTCGACGCGCTGCTGGCTGCCGGTCTGGCGCGTGGCGGATCGATGGAAAACGCTGTCGTGCTTGATGATGACGGCGTCGCCAATCCTGAGGGCCTGCGCTTCGATGATGAGTTCGCGCGGCACAAGGCGCTCGATGCGCTGGGCGACCTGTATCTCGCCGGTGCGCCGATTATCGGTCGCTATCATGCCCAGCGTCCCGGCCATGCGATCAATAATCTGGCACTGCGTGCATTGCTGGCCGACAAGTCCGCCTGGAAAATGGTTACAGTGCGCGACGCTTGCCAGCACGACGTGGCGATGGCCAACTCCTGATATTGCGGCGGTTGACCTGACGCGGCACTTTTGTCGCGGCGCATGATCCGCTACAAGCTTTTCTGGACCGGCGGTCCTTCGACCGCCCTAGCTGCTGAGCCGTGTTCAATATGACCCTCTTGTCGCGTTTGTTGCCGACTCTTTTCCTGTCCGTTCTTGTCGCGGCCTGCGCAAGTGGACCGGACACTTCGGTGGCTTATGTCGAGCGGCCCGCCGAGTCGATTTATGCTGATGCCTTCTCATCCATGGAGCGCGGCCAGTACCAGCTGGCGGCGGCCCAGTTCGATGAAGTCGAGCGGCAGCATCCCTATTCCGAGTGGGCCCGTCGCTCGATGCTGATGGCCGCCTTTGCGAACTACCAGGCGAATAAATATGACGAAGCCGTGTCCGATGCTCAGCGCTTCATTTCGCTGCACCCCGGCAATCGCAGCGCGCCCTATGCCTATTACCTGATCGCGATCAGTTATTTCGAGCAAATCGTCGATGTTGGCCGTGACCAGCAGATTACGCAGCAGGCGCTCGATGCGCTGCAGCAAGTGGTGCGCCGTTATCCCGAGAGCCGCTATGCCACCGATGCGCGGCTGAAGATCGACATGACGCGTGACCATCTCGCCGGCAAGGAGATGGATATCGGTCGCTGGTATCTGCGCCGCAATTATCATCTCGCAGCGGTCAATCGCTTCCAGAATGTGGTCCGGGATTACGGCACGACCTCGCATGTTCCCGAGGCGCTGCACCGTCTGGTGGAAACCTATGTTGCGCTTGGTCTTGATGATGAAGCTACGCAGGTTGCGTCCGTGCTCGGTTATAATTTCCCGGGCAGTGACTGGTATCAAAACAGCTATAATCTGCTGACCCGTGAGGGCATTGCCATCGAGGATGCCGTGAACCAGCGTGACCCGTCCTTCATTGAACGCGCCATGCAGCGGATCTTCGGCTAGGCCGGGCGGGAGGTGCGATCGCTCTGAATGCTGCAATCGCTATCGATCCGGAATGTTGTACTCATCGACAGTCTTGATGCCGGCTTTGACCGGGGTCTGTGTGCCCTGACGGGCGAAACCGGCGCTGGCAAGTCCATCTTGCTGGGCGCTCTCGGCCTGGCCGCCGGCGAGCGGGCCGAACGCGGGCTGGTCCGCGCTGGCACCGATGAAGCTTCCGCTACCGCTGAATTCGATCTCGCACCGGGCCATGCGGCCTGGGCTGTGCTCGAGGAGGCAGGCCTGGTGATCGAGCCGGGTGAAGCCCTGATCCTGCGCCGCCGCCTCAGTGAGGATGGCCGCAGCCGCGCCCATATCAATGACCAGCCCGCCAGTATTGGTCTTCTGCGCTCTCTCGGTGATGTCCTGGTAGAAGTGCATGGCCAGCACGATGGCCGCGGCCTGCTCGACCCGAAAACCCATCGCGCCCAACTCGATAGCTATGCCGGCAATGCGCCGCTCCGTGAAGCTTGCCGCAAGGCATGGGCGACAGTCTCGACCGCCCGCAACAGCCTTGCCGACCTGGTGCGCGCCCATTCGGCCTCGACCGAGGAGCAGGATTTCCTGCGCCATGCGCTCGGCGAGATCGACAAGATGCAGCCGCGTCCCGGTGAGGAAGAGGCGCTGGCCGAGGAGCGGCAGTTTCTGATGGCGGCCGAGCGGGCGCTCGGCGATCTGCAGGAAGCCCAGGACGCGCTGGCCGGCGATGGCGGCGGGCTGGAAGGCCGGCTCAATACCGCTGTGCGCGGCCTGGAACGCGTGCGTGATCAGATTGGCAGCGCGGGCGGTGAGGCCGGGTCGGCCCTGGACCGGGCGTCGGCGGCGATCGAGCGGGCCTTGATCGAATTTTCCGAAGCCGGCGATGCCCTGTCCGACGCGGCGCGTGCCTTCGAGGTCGAGCCGGGCCGGCTGGAGAGTGTCGAGGAAAGACTATTCGCCCTGCGCGCCCTGGCCCGCAAGCATGATGTCACGATTGAGGCATTGCCCGCCCTGCAAACCCGTTTTGCCGAACAGCTCGATGCGATCGAGAATGCCGGTGAGCGTATCGCAGAGGCCGAAAAAAGCGTGCAGGCGGCCGAGGCTCTCTATCGCGACGCGGCGGCTGCCCTGACCCGATCACGCGACGGCGCGGCGCAAAAGCTCGCCGCGGCTGTGGCTGCCGAATTGCCACCACTGAAAATGGACAAGGCCCGGTTTCGCGTCGCCCTGGTGACCGATGCTGACCATGGCGGGCCGGATGGCTGCGACAGCGTCCGCTTCGAGGTCTCGACCAATCCGGGCGCGCCCTTCGGTGCCCTCGACAAGATCGCCTCGGGTGGCGAGCTTTCGCGCTTCGGTCTCGCGCTCAAAGTCGCCCTGGCTGGCGATGATGATGGCCGTGTCCTGGTGTTCGACGAGGTCGATCAGGGCGTTGGCGGCGCGGTCGCCGATGCGGTCGGGCGCCGGTTGAAACGTCTGGCGAAGACCGGTCAGACCCTGGTTGTCACCCATAGTCCGCAAGTGGCGGCGCTGGCCGATCATCACTGGAAAATCGTCAAGGAAGATGATGGCCAGGGCGGTGTGCGCACCATCCTGATCCAGCTCGACGGCGAGACGCGCCGCGAGGAGATCGCCCGGATGCTCTCCGGCGCGGAAGTCACCGATGCGGCGCGGGCCCAGGCCGACCAGCTGATGGCCGTTGAGGCCTGATCCTCGCCTGGTCGCGACCTGCAGCGCGGTGTCATCGCCCGCTCGACCCTGCCGACAATTTCTCCACAATGCGCCGGGAAGCGGCTAGATTCGGCCGGTCGGTCAGTCTGCGAGCAAAACCATGAGCGCCTTGAAAGATGTCGGCATGTTGAGCGAGGCCGAGGCAAATGCCGAGCATGCGCGTCTCGTTCGTGAAATCGCCCGCCATGACAAGGCCTATTACAACGAGGATGCGCCGAAAGTCTCCGACGCCGTTTATGACGCGCTGCGCCAGCGGCTCGAGGGCATCGAGGCGCGCTTCCCGCAACTGGTCGATCTGTTCAGCCCGAGCCAGCGCGTCGGCGCCGCGCCTTCGGGCAAGTTCGGCGAGATTACCCATGCCGTGCCGATGCTCTCGCTCGGCAATGCCTTCAATGATGAGGACGTCGCCGATTTTGTCGGCCGGGTGCGCCGCTTTCTCGGCCTGACCGAAGACGCGCCGGTCGCCATCACCGCCGAGCCCAAGATTGACGGGCTCTCGGCCAGCCTGCGCTATGTGGGCGGCGAACTCGTCTCCGCTGCGACCCGCGGCGATGGCACGACGGGCGAGGACGTCACCGCCAATATCCGCACGCTCAGGGACATTCCGCAAACCCTGCCGGGCTCCGATTGGCCCGAAGTTCTGGAAGTCCGCGGCGAGGTCTATATGAGCCATGCGGATTTCGCGGCGCTCAACCAGCGCCAGGAGGAAGCTGGCAAACCCGCCTACAAGAATCCCCGCAATGCCGCGGCCGGCTCCCTGCGCCAGATCGATCCGGCGATGACGGCGCAGCGGCCGCTGAAATTCTTTGCCTATGCCTGGGGCGAGTTGAGCGAATCCCTGGCCGAGACCCAGATGGAGGCCGTGCAGCGCTTCAAGGGCCTGGGCTTCACGATCAATGAGTTGATGCAGCGCTGCGACAGCGTTGAGGCGATGGTCGCCGTCTATCGCGATATCGAGGCGAAGCGCGCCAGCCTGGGCTATGACATTGACGGCGTCGTCTACAAGGTCGACCGGCTCGACTGGCAGGCCCGCCTCGGCCAGGTGGCGCGCGCGCCGCGCTGGGCCATAGCCCATAAATTCCCCGCCGAACAGGCAACCACCATGCTCGAGGGCATTGATATCCAGGTTGGCCGCACCGGCTCGCTGACCCCGGTGGCGCGGCTCAAACCGGTCACCGTTGGCGGCGTTGTGGTGTCCAATGCGACGCTGCACAATGAGGATGAGATCGCGCGCAAGGATGTGCGCATCGGCGACACGGTGGTGATCCAGCGCGCGGGCGATGTCATCCCCCAGATCGTCCGGGTGGTGGACCCCGA
>NZ_CAXBKN010000037.1:0-24710 GCF_963976135.1 uncultured Maricaulis sp. | reverse complement strand
ACAATGGCGAGGATCTGTTTGGCGCCATGCGAAATGCCGAGCGCGTCAAACACGGCGATCGGTGTCAAAAGCCCGACCAGATGGCCAAAGAAGACCACGAGCACACCGATATGGAACAGGACCGAACCCATCACCAATTGGCGGCGGCGCAGCAATTGGCTTGAGCTGGCCTTCCAGGAATAGGGCTCGCGATCATAGCGAATAATCGAGCCAATCGCGAGGACAGACAGCGCGATATAGGGGTAGATCCCGAACAGGGCGGTGTTGAGATACTCACTCATCTTTGCTCTCCCTGGTGACGCACCGATACCGCCGGCGCGGTCGGCAGTTTCATTTTCTCGAGCATTTTCTCGGCGACATTGCAGCCCGCTTCACCGGGACCGAATGTGACCGGTTCTTCAGCCCAGGCCTTGTCGAGGGCCTCCAGATCGTCGGCCTCCTCATCCTCGGTCTGGATCTCGACCGGGGCGGCCTCGGCATCCATCGTTGCCAGCGTCAGAAGTGAGCGGAAGACGGCGGCATAGATGCTCTTGCGCTTGCGCAACCGGTCTCGAAGCGCTTCGAGCACGTGTGAGGTCTCTCCGAGCAGGGCCTGCGCCTCCGGCAGAGGCTGGGTCGAGAGAAATTCGAGGAACATGGGCAGGAAATCCGGCAATTCCTTCGCATTGATCTCGAGGCCCTGCTCGCCATAGACATTCTGCAGATCGACCATCGCCTGCCCGCGCGCCCGGCTTTCACCATGCACATGCTCGAACAGGTGCAGCGACAATGTCCTTGAGCGGTCGAACAGGCTGACATAGCGCTCCTGCAAATCATAGAGGTCACGGCTGGCCAGCTGGTCGATCAAATGCCCGAGCCGGGTTTGCTGTCCGGTGGACAACAAGCCCTCCTCGGCCAACACAGCCTTGAGCTCCGGCCCGGCACCCTGGATGTCGGCCGTCGGATAGCTCAGCAATGCTGCCATCACCTTGAATGTCTTGGCCATCATGCCTTCTCCATCGGTGTCATGGGTTTATTGGCCTTGCCCTTGCCGAACAGCGAGCCAACGGTGGAACCGTCCGAACAGCCATTGCCGAAGCTGAAGCCGCATTCGCCGCGCAGGTCATAGGCATCCTCGGCCCATTCGCGGTGCGTCGTCGGGATCACGAAACGATCCTCGTAATTGGCGATCGCCATGATCTGATACATGTCCTCGATCAGCTCCTTGGTCAGGCCGACGCGTTGAGGAATGCTCTCGTCGATCACGCCATCGACCGTCTTGGCCCGCATATAGGCGCGCATGGCGAGCATGCGTTCCAGACCGGAGGCAATCGGCGCCTCGTCACCGGCGGTGAGGAGATTGGCGAGATAGCGCAGCGGAATGCGCAGGGAGCGCACGTCCGGCATGCCGTTCTGGATATTGATCGACCCGGCCTCGGCCGCCGCATTGATCGGCGAGAGCGGCGGCACATACCAGACCATCGGCAGGGTGCGGTATTCGGGGTGGAGCGGGAATGCGATCTTCCAGTCGATCGCCATCTTGTAGACCGGTGAGCGCTTGGCCGCTTCCAGCCAGGCTTGTGGCACGCCATCACGGAGTGCCTGGGCCTGGACTTCCGGATCATGGGGGTCGAGGAACATATTCAGCTGGGCCGGATAGAGATCCTTCTCGTCCGGCACAGAAGCGGCCGCCTCGATCTGGTCGGCGTCATAGAGAACGACACCGAGATAGCGAATGCGCCCGACGCAGGTTTCCGAGCAGACGGTTGGCTGACCGGCCTCGATGCGCGGATAGCAGAAAGTACATTTCTCCGACTTGCCGCTCGACCAGTTGAAATAGATCTTCTTGTAGGGACAGCCGGAGACGCACATGCGCCAGCCGCGGCATTTTTCCTGATCGATCAGGACAATGCCGTCCTCCTCGCGCTTGTAGATCGCACCCGATGGACAGGCTGCCGCACAGGCCGGGTTGAGGCAGTGCTCACACAGGCGCGGCAGATACATCATGAAGGTGTTTTCGAACTCGCCATACATCGCTTTCTGGATGCCTTCGAAATTGGCATCCTGGGAGCGTTTGGCGAATTCACCGCCGAGGATTTCCTCCCAGTTGGGACCCCATTCGATCTTCTCCATCCGCTCGCCGGAAATCAGCGAACGCGGCCGTGCTGTCGGGAATGCCTCGCTCTCGCCGGCACGCTGGAGGTGCTGGTAATCGAAGGTGAAGGGCTCGTAGTAATCGTCGATTTCCGGCAGATCCGGATTGGCGAAAATCTTCGCCAGTATCCGCCATTTCGAGCCCATTTTCGGCCGTAGCGAGCCATTGCTGGCGCGGGTCCAGCCGCCATTCCAGCGTTTCTGGTTCTCCCAGTCCTTGGGATAGCCAATGCCGGGCTTGGTCTCGACATTGTTGAACCAGGCGTATTCAACGCCTTCGCGATTGGTCCACACATTCTTGCACGTCACCGAGCAGGTGTGGCAGCCGATGCATTTGTCCAGGTTCAGGACTTTGCCGATTTGCGCACGAATCTTCATTCCGCTGCCTCCATGGCGTCTGCGGCCGGACCTTCGAGCCAGTCGATCTTGGTCATCTTGCGGACAATCACGAACTCGTCGCGATTGGATCCGACAGTGCCGTAATAGTTGAATCCGTAGGATTGCTGGGCATAGCCGCCGATCATGTGGGTCGGTTTCAGTGTTGTCCGCGTGACGGAGTTATGGATACCGCCGCGCTGACCGGTCATTTGCGAACCGGGCACATTCACCGTCTTTTCCTGGGCGTGATACATGAAGAGCGTACCCTCCTTGATCCGCTGCGAAACCACGACCCGGGCCACCAGGGCACCATTGGCGTTATAGGCTTCCACCCAGTCATTATCCTCGAGCCCCGCCTTGGCGGCATCGGTCTCGGACATCCAGACAATCGGGCCGCCGCGTGACAGGGTCAGCATCAGCAGATTGTCGGTATAGGTGGAGTGAATGCCCCATTTCTGGTGCGGCGTGATGAAGTTGAGCACGATTTGCGGCTCACCATTCGACTTGGAATTGATCACCGGCGCCACCGCCTTGGTATCGATTGGAGGCCGGTAGACGCACAGGCCCTCACCGAATGCGAGCATCCATTTATGGTCCTGATAGAGCTGTTGGCGGCCACTCAGCGTGCGCCATGGAATCCGCTCATTGATATTGGTCCAGCCGGCATTGTAGCAGACCTCCTCGCTCTCAATCCCCGACCAGGTCGGTGAGGAAATGATCTTGCGGGGCTGGGCAACGACATCGCGGAAGCGGATCTTCTCGTCTTCCTTTGGCAAGGCCAGGTGCGCATGCTCGCGGCCGGTTGCTTTCGACAGGGCGTTCCACGCCTTGACGGCCACTTCGCCATTGGTTTCCGGCGCCAGCATCATCAGGGTTTCGCAGGCATCGATCGCGGTATCGATCCTGGGCTGGCCCTTGCTGATACCCTCTTCGAGGACGACACCATTGAGCTCTCCGAGCAGGTGGACTTCATGCTCGGTATTCCAGCCGATGCCCTTGCCGCCATTGCCCAGCTTGCCCATCAATGGCCCAAGCGAGGTGAATTGCTTGTGCAGATTGGGATAATCGCGGGTCACGACGGTGATATTCGGCATCGTCTTGCCGGGGATCGCCTCGATCTCGCCCTTGCTCCAGTCCTTGACGTCCAGGCCCTGGGCCATTTCGCCCGGCGTGTCGTGCAGGATCGGTGTCAGGACGACATCGGTTTCCACGCCAAGCTCTTCCGGGGCAATTTCGGAGAACTTCTTCGCCAGCCCCTTGAAGATTTCCCAGTCGCTGCGCGCTTCCCAGGCCGGATCGACGGCTGCGGTCAGCGGGTGGATGAAGGGGTGCATGTCGGAGGTGTTGAGATCGTCCTTCTCATACCAGGTCGCGGTCGGCAGGACGATGTCGGAATAGACACAGGTGGTCGACATGCGGAAGTCGATCGTCACCAGCAGGTCGAGCTTGCCGCGTGGGGCTTCGGCGACCCATTTGACTTCGCTCGGCCGCATCTCCTCAGGGGCTTCCTCGCCCATGACGCCATTATTGCCGCCAACCAGGTGTTTGATGAAATACTCATGCCCCTTGCCGGACGACCCCAGAAGATTGGAGCGCCAGACGAAGAGATTGCGTGGCCAGTTCGCCGGATTGTCCGGGTCGTGGCAGGACATTTCCAGCTCGCCGCTCTTGAGCGATTTGATCACATAATCAGCCGGCTCCAGCCCCTGCGCCTTGGCGCTGGCGGCAATGGAGAGCGGATTGGTCTGGAGCTGTGGCGCCGAGGGCAACCAGCCCATGCGTTCAGCGCGGACATTATAGTCGATCATCGTCCCGTCCCACGAGCCTTCCGGCGCGGTGGGCGAGAGAATCTGGTCAACGCTGAGCGTCTCATAGCGCCACTGATCGGTGTGGGCATACCAGCAGGAGGTCGAGTTCTGGTGGCGCGGCGGACGGTTCCAGTCGAGACCGAAGGCGAGCGGTTGCCAGCCGGTCTGCGGGCGCAGTTTTTCCTGGCCGACATAATGGGCCCAGCCACCGCCGGACTGGCCAATACAGCCGCACATCACCAGGAGATTGATGATCCCCCGGTAATTCATATCCATATTATACCAGTGGTTCAGACCGGCGCCGAGGATGACCATCGACTTGCCCTTGGTCTGCTCGGCATTGCTGGCAAACTCACGCGCCACGGCGATGATGCGATCGCGCGGCACGCCGGTGATCGCCTCGGCCCATGCCGGCGTATAGGGCATCATGTCGTCATAGGAGGTGGCGACGAAATCACCGCCGAGGCCACGATCAAGCCCGTAATTGGCGCAGAACAGGTCGAACACGGTGGCGACCATGGTCTCGCCATCCTTGAGCTTCAGCTTCTTGACCGGGATCTTGTGCACCAGCACATCGGGATGATCGGTGCCGGTAAAGGCATCATGGCCCTTATTGGCGAAATACGGGAAGCCGACATCGACGACATCGTCCTGGTTTTCATCGAGGATGAAAGTTGTTTCCAGGTCGATCTCTTCGCCCTGACTGTCCTTCTGCTCGATATTCCACTTGCCGGACTGGCCCCAGCGGAAACCGATCGAACCGAGCGGGGTGACGATCTTGCCGCTCTTGCGGTCCCAGGCGACGGTCTTCCAGTCGGGATTATTGTCCTCGCCGAGATCATCGCTGAAGTCAGAGGCCCGCAGCAAGCGGCCGGCGACATAACGGTCGCCCTGTTTCTCAAGCCGGACCAGATTGGGGAAGTCGGAGTTTTCGCGCACATAGGTGTCGAAATACTTCGCCTGGCGATCGAGATGGTATTCGCGCAGCACAACATGGCCGAAGGCCATGGCCAGCGCGGCATCAGTGCCCTGTTTCGGGTTGAGCCAGACATCGCCGAATTTGGAGGCTTCCGAATAATCCGGGCAGATCACGGCACTCTTGGCACCGCGATAGCGGGCCTCGGTGTAGAAGTGGGCGTCCGGTGTGCGGGTCTGCGGCACATTCGAGCCCCAGATCAGCAGATAGCCGGCATTGAACCAGTCAGCGGATTCGGGAACATCCGTCTGCTCTCCCCAGGTCATCGGGCTGGCCGGCGGCAGGTCGCAATACCAGTCATAGAAGGACATGCAGACGCCGCCCAGCAGCGACAGATAGCGCGAGCCGGCGGCATAGGAGACCATCGACATGGCCGGGATTGGCGAGAAGCCGAACACCCGGTCGGGGCCATAGGTCTTGGCGGTATAGGCATTGGCGGCGGCGATGATTTCGGAGACTTCATCCCAGTCGCCGCGCACCAGCCCGCCGGCACCGCGCTTGGACACATAGGACTGGCGCACCGCATCATCCTGCTGGATGGAGCGCCAGGCCGCGATCGGTGCCAGCGTCTTGCGCGCCGCGCGCCAGGCCTTGAGCAGGCGCGAACGGATCAGCGGATACTTCACCCGGTTGGCCGAGTACATGTACCAGGAATAGCTGGCGCCACGGGCGCAGCCGCGAGGCTCGTGATTGGGCAGGTCAGGGCGTGTTCTCGGATAGTCTGTCTGCTGCGTCTCCCAGGTCACCAGGCCGCCCTTGACGTAGATCTTCCAGCTGCATGAGCCGGTGCAGTTCACGCCATGAGTGGAGCGCACGACCTTGTCGTGTTGCCAGCGCTTTCTGTAGGAATCCTCCCAGCCCCGACCTTCGGTCGTGGTGATGCCATGCCCGTCGGAAAAACTCTCCGATGGCCGCGTGAAAAAAGTAAGACGGTCGAGAAAATGGCTCATCAGGGCCTCCTATGGGTTTTTCACGTAAGCGCCGGGGCGCAGATAGAACCACCAGTTGAGAACAATACAGACACCGTAGAAGACGGCGAAGCCGTAGAGGGCAATTTCCGGCGTGGTGGCGCGGATCTGTTCGCCCAGCACTTGCGGAATGATAAAGGCGCCATAGGCGGCAATCGCCGAGGCCCAGCCGAGAACCGGTCCGGTCTGTTCGCGATCAAAGACGACCGCGATGGTGCGGAAGGTCGAGCCATTGCCGATACCCGTGGCCGCAAACAGGATCAGGAAGAGGATCAGAAACGGGATGAAAAACTCCTCCGGCGTCTCCGAGCCATAGGCGAGCTTCATGCACAGGGCGACGCCGATGGCCGCGACAACCATCACGACAGAGACGATCTGGGTCACCAGGGCGCCGCCGAGCTTGTCAGCGATCATCCCGCCAACCGGCCGGATCAGGGCGCCAATGAAGGGGCCCGTCCAGGCAAACATCAGAGCGCTGGGCCCGTCGGCATTGACTGTGGTGTGGGTCATCACCCCGTCGACCATGATGTGCTGGAAACCGAAGATAACCTTGATCGCCAGGCCAAAAGCGGCGCTGAAGCCGATGAAAGAGCCGAAGGTCATCGTATAGATCACCGTCATCGCCCAGGTGTGCTTGTTGTTGAAGATCTTGTACTGGCGCTCGAGGCTGTCGTGGATCGGCCCGGGGATGAGTTTCAGCGCAAACACCGTCGCCGCGACCACGCCCGGCAGGACCAGCCATTTCGACACATTCCAGCCTGAACCGCCGGCATTTTCCGGCAGCATCAGCCACAGGCCCGCCGCCGCCATCACCAGGCCGATTGCCAGCATGCCGATGATCTTGGCGAAGGCTGCGATCGGGGAACCGATATTCGGCGACACGTATTCATCGCGGATATTATTCATGCCCACCCAGGTCGCGATCACGACCGGAATGAGGATCGCCACCCAGATGAAACCGGCATTGTGCAGGAAGGTCTCGGTCCCGGCCGGGATCCGGCCGATCAGGGTTCCGGAGGTGTTCTGCAACACCAGCGAAGTGCCGCCGAACATGCCGACCGTCATCACCAGCGGGATCAGGATCTGCATCGTGGTGACACCGAAATTGCCGAGTCCGGCATTCATGCCCAGGGAATAGCCCTGGACCTTTTTCGGGAAGAAGAAACTGATATTCGACATCGAGCTGGCGAAATTGCCGCCGCCAAATCCGGACAGCAGCGCCATCAGCTGGAACTGCCAGAGGGGAGCATCGGGGTTCTGCAGGATAACGGCAGTACCAGCCGAGGGGATCAGCAGGAGTGCAGTTGTCAGAAAGATGGTGTTACGACCACCTGCCAGACGGATGAAGAAGGTCGATGGAATTCTCAGGGTCGCGCCGGACAGGCCCGCGATCGCCGTCAGGGTGAACAGCTCGGCCTGGGTGAAACCATAGTCCAGATTGATCATCTGGACCGTGATGATGCCCCAGTAGAGCCAGACGGCGAAGCCGCACAACAGGGCCGGTATCGAGATCCACAGATTGCGGGCGGCGATGACCTTGCCAGTCGCTTCCCATTGCGCGGGGTCTTCCGGATTCCAGTTCTTCAGGTCCTTGCCCATAAGGGGCTCCTTGATTGGTCTTGTGATTGGTACCGGACTTCACCGCCTGTTTTCCCGGGGAGAGAAATGGGCGCGGCGAAGTCCGGCCCCGTCTCAGCGCTGGGCCGAGGCGGGAATGGGAGTATCCGGCAGGTCGGAGAGGGATGTCTCGTCGGCCAGGGTCGGAAATTTGCGATGCTCCTGCCGGCGGATCGCGACGTGCATCCAGATCAGCGAGACGGCGACCAGCACGAACATCAGCATGAAACAGCTGGTCCAGATGCCGGTCAAGTCATTGACGATGCCGAAGGAGATCGGGAGAACGAAACCGCCCAGTCCGCCGATCATGCCGACCAGCCCGCCCACGCCGCCCACATGGTGCGGGTAATAGACGGGGATGTGTTTGTAGACGGCGGCCTTGCCGAGCGACATCACAAAGCCGAGCGCGATCGTCAAAGTCGCGAAAACCGGCACGCTCGTCACCAGGCTAAACGCGATCGGACCCTGAATGCCATCAACGACATAATGGGTTGGCGGATAGCTCAGGATGAAGAGGCAGATGAGCGAGACGATAAAGGTGAGATACATCACCGCGCGGGCGCCGAACTTGTCTGACATCCAGCCGCCCAGCGCCCGGAAGACCGAACCGGGCAGCGAATAGGCCGCGGCCAGCATGCCGGCGGTCTGGAGCTCGAGCCCATAGGCACCGACATAATAGCGCGGCAGCCAGGAGGCGAGCGCGACGAAAGCACCGAAGACGAAGAAATAATAGGTGGCGAAACGCCAGACCCGCGGGTCGCGCAGGGGTTCCAGCTGCATCAGGGCCGAAGCGGGCTTTGCACCGGTCTTGCGCCGCTCCACCAGGGCTGGGTCATCCTTGGCGAAAACCCAGAACAGAATTGCCAGGGCCGTCAGCACGGCGGCATAGATCAGCGCTGTTTGTTGCCAGCCAAAGGCGACCACCAGGAAGGGCGCGCCGAAATTGGTCACCGCCGCGCCAACATTGCCGGCACCAAAAATGCCGAGCGCCGTGCCCTGGTTCTTGGCCTCATACCAACGAGACACATAGGCGACACCAATGATGAAGGAGCCGCCGGCCAGCCCGACACCGAGGGCTGCAAGCAGGAAGAGCGGGTAGGTGTTGGCCTGCGACAACAAGACGGTCGCGAGGGCCGTGGTCAGCATCTGGATCGGGAAGATCAGCCGGCCACCATATTGCTCGGTCAGAATGCCGAGAAAGACCCGGCTGATCGAACCGGTCAGCACCGGCGTGGCAACCAGCAGTCCAAACTCGGTCTCGGACAGGCCGAGCTCCTGTTTGATGCTGATGCCGATAATCGAGAATATCGTCCAGACCGCGAAGCAGGCGGTAAAGGCGATCGTCGTCATGCCTAATGCCTGATTTTGCTGGCCGCGCGTTACACCTTCAAGCGAATTCATGTCTCTGCCCCATCTCACCCAGCCCGGGTGGTTGTTCTGCAGGACCATCAATATGGGGGCCAGGGCCTCACCACAACCGGGCAGCGCGCCGCGCGTCAGAACGCCGCAACTAATTGAAATAAAATAGCAAAAATGCACATCAAACCAAATATTCTTTGGGGGCTGGCTTGCTGAAATCGTGGAGGTGAGTTGATGTTTGTCAAAGAAACATTATAGGATTTGGGGACGTCGCTCCGGAGCCTCCATGAGAACACAAGATTGCGAATCAGTGCGTGAACTGTCCCTGTTCAAGGACATGGATGCTGAGGTCTTCGACCGCCTGATCAGCGCCGCCTATCTGCAGCGCTTCCCCGCACAGATCGAACTGATCACAGAGGGCGAGTCGGCCGATTTTCTCTATATTGTCGTCGCGGGCTGCGTTGAGCTTTTCTCAACCGCCAATGGCCGTGAGACGACCATGGCCCTGGTGCGCCCGGTCTCGACCTTCATTCTGGCTGCGACCATCAAGGACGCCCCCTATCTGATGTCCGGCCGCACGATTGAGGCCAGCCAAATCCTCCTGGTGCCATCGGACGACGTCCGCCGGGCCTTCGCGGAAGACGACAAGTTCGCGCGCGCCATCGTCACCGAACTGGCGAGCTGCTACCGCGCTGTCGTCAAGTCGATGAAAAATCTCAAACTGCGCACATCGGTCGAACGCGTCGCCAATTATATCCTGCGGATGCAATTGCGCGCGGGCGGCGCCAATGTGCTGGACTTGCAGATTGGCAAACGCCACCTCGCCTCCATGCTGGGCATGACCCCGGAGAACCTGTCGCGAGCCTTCGGCGCCCTGCAGGCCCATGGCGTCACGGTAGAGGGCCGCCAGATCACAATTGATGACGCAGAGCGGCTCGCCCGCTACGCCAAACCATCGCCGCTCATCGATGACCCGAGCTGCTGATATCGGCCGGCTTGCCGGCTTGATCCTCGCCGGCGGCCAATCGAGCCGGATGGGCCGGGACAAGGCCTTGCTGGAATGGCAGGGCGAAACCCTGCTGTCGCGCGCACGGGCCCTGCTGCGCAGCGCCGGAGTCGACCGGGTCTATGTCGGTGGCCGCACGGATCAACCAGACGGTCTGCCCGACAACCAGCCCCATGCCGGTCCGGCACGCGCCATACTTGATGCGGCCAGCCTGTTGCATGGCCGGTGCGACCACATGCTGGTCATCCCGGTTGATATGCCGCTTCTGGGCCCGGAATTGCTCACCCCCCTGCTTGACGCCAATCCGGGCAAGGCGCGGAGCTGGCAGGATCACCCACTGCCGGCGCTGATCCCGGTCGCGGCCTGCCGCGCCCTGAACAGCGACGATATCCACTCCATCAAGCGGCTGCTCGCCCGGCTGGATGCCGAAACCCTCGCCGTCGCGCCAGTTCGGGCCGGCCACGCAGACCCGTTCAGCAACATCAATACGCCGGATGCGCTCGCCATGCTGGACCGCATTAGCCGCTAACCGTCCCGGCCGGCTTCGCACCGAACAGCATCGGCGCGTAGGCGATACAGAAGAGCAGGAATGCACCGCTCCACAGAGTCGCACCCGCGGCCAGAAGGAGCACGTCATTTTCGTGCAGCGCGGCACAGACACGGATAATCGCCCCGAGATGGGCCAGGGCATAGATCAGCGTGGTGACAGAGTCAGCCTTTCGGGCCCGCCCGGTATGGCCCAGGCTCGCGCGCGTCATCACGGCCAGCGTCATCGTTCCGATCAGGCCTGCCGCCATCGCATGCAGGCCGGCCGAGGCGGGAATTGCGGCGGGCCAGACAAGCCCCGCTCCGATCAGGCCGACCGCAATCGGGAGCCAGGCATAGCCGGCATGCAACGACCAGACGAGCGGCTCGGCAAGGGTCGCCTGCCCTTTCCACCGTGCCAGCCGGCCCAATTGCGTCAATGCGGCCAGGACAAGCAGCCCTCCCGTGACCAGATGGACCGGCGCGATTACCCAGGTGAGCAGGGCGACAAACAACACACCAATCGAGATCTTGTCATAGGTTTTCATCGGCCCCGGCATGCTCGCTGTATGGCGGCTGGCCATCGAGGCGAACCAGTTGCGGGTGAAGCTTGGAACGATGCGCCCCCCAATCAGAGCGATCAGCAGGGCCGCGACCGCAAAAGTCGCGCGGATCGCGGCGAGATAGTATTCCGGGGCGTGAAACAGCAGATGAGACAGGGCGAACAGGGTGAGCAGCACGACAACGGGCAGATTGCGCCAGTTCTTTCCGGCCATGACTTCCCGCAGGGCGACCGCCGCGAGGACGAAAAGAAACGCGATCTCGACCAGACCGCCGATCATCCCGTCAAAGGCCAACGCCGCAATCCGCCCTGCAGCCCACAGGCCGAAGAGCGCCGCCAGCCCCTTGCCGGCGACAGGCGCCCGCCCGGTCCAGTTCGGAATCGCGGTCAAAGCAAAACCGCAGACAATTGCGGCGAGATAGCCATAGAGCATCTCATGGGCGTGGCCGGTCAGCCCCAGCGATGTCACAGGACCGGAGCCACCGCCGGCAAATTCCCAGACCCACAGTGGAACCAGGGCAGCGGCCCAGCATGCACCGGCAAGGAAGAAGGGGCGGAAGGCGTTTTGCAGCACAGGCGGGGCGGCGCGCCGTTGCGCGCCCCGGTCGGCGGTTCGGTCCATTGTCGTGTCTCTGATCCAGGTTGACTTGATATTTCTCAAGTCTAATGGAAACCGCCACAATGCCGATGAGACGCATTGTCACGCACAAAGCGCCGGCGCGTCAGAGCCAGACATCCTTCGATTGGCGGGTTGAGGCGAAGATCACGCGGTTTGGTCGGAGCCGGTTTCACCTGCCCCGGTACGGCGGACATCACCGACATCGAGAATGGGCGCCGCATCCACATCTTCCGCGCTCATCAATTCCGCGACCCGCTGGAGCGATGCGATCAGCATCTGCTGTTCCCAATCGGCGAGCTCGCCGAAGGACTTCAGGAACCCCGATTGCAGCGCGGGCGGGGCATCGGCCAGGCTTTGCCGGCCAGCTTCATTGATATCGATATGAACGCTGCGGCGGTCTGTCTGGCTTCGCTGACGGGAGATCAGGCCGCGTTGCTCGAGCCGGTCGAGGATTACGGTCACGGTCGGCTGGCTGAGCGAAACCTCGCGTGCGATGACGCCGGGCGTCACCGGCCCTTTCTGGGCCAGCGTCTGCAACACGATCCGCTGCGATGAGGTCAGCCCGCTGGCTTTCATCAGCTTTTTCGAATGAAGATCAACGGCCCGGACGATCCGGCGTACAGCGATCAGCACATCGTCCTGCCTGCTCATCCGGTGTCTCCATCACCCGCCGCCAGGCCTTAAACCTAGCGGCCTTTTTCGCGCTCGCAACAGGTCATTTTTATCGTTAGAGATCGAATTTTCTGACCCCCGCAAATGGTGCAAGCCGGCCCGGAATCTTCGCCGAAATCCGTCGCCAAAATGCAACGTTGCCGCTAACCAATGGAAATATGCTGCGAAATTGTGACGAAAACACCCAAGGCGCGACGGCTCTCCGCTCCGGTCATTTGTTAGACGTCTATATAGATATGGCTATTTCGTGACAGATCGACTAAACAGCCGAAATCAGAAAATTCACGAGGTAACTAAGAGCCATGCTCAAAAAGCGCGCGCTTACGACGACCATTTTGTCATCCGCCCTGCTGGCGTCCGTTGCGACCGGCATTGCCGCGGCGCAGGTGGAAACCATCACGGTGACCGCGACAAAGCGGGAAGCCAGCACCCAGTCGATTCCGATCGCAGTCAACGCCATGGGCGAAAGCACGCTCGAAGAATTGCGCGTCAATGTCTTCACCGACTACCTGCAGCAGCTCCCGGGCGTCACCGCTGGCGGCTCCGGCCCTGGACAGAACACGATCTACATCCGCGGCCTCGCTTCGACGACACCTAACCTGACAACAGCCGGCGTCGCCGGCCTCGCTCCGAATGTGGCCTTCTATCTTGATGAGCAGCCACTGGGCCAGCCCGGCCGCAATCTCGATGTCTACGCAGCCGACATCAATCGCGTCGAAGTCCTGCCCGGACCACAAGGCACGCTCTACGGTGCCAGCTCGCAGGCCGGCACGGTTCGCATGATCACCAACGCCCCGGTCATTGGCGAGTTTGAGGCGTCCGCAAGCTTTGGGACCTCCTTCACCGAGAACGGTGACATGAGCAGCAATGTCGAAGCCGTCATCAACCTGCCGGTCTCTGAGAATTTCGCCCTCCGCGGCGTGGTCTATTACGACAGCCAGGGTGGCTATATCGACAATGTCGCCGGCACGCGCTCGGCGCGTGAGAGCGCGCGTTTCCGCACCGCCGGTACGGTCCGCTCCAACGGTGTTCCGGTCAGCGCCAACCGTGCCGGTTTCCAGGCCGGAGCCGATCTGACGGGCGTCACCTTTATCGATGCGGACAATGCCGCGCTGGTCGAGGAAGATTTCAATGACACCACCTATCAGGGCTTCCGCATCAGCGGCCTGTGGGACATCAGCTCCGATTTCAGCCTGCGCGTAACGCATACGCGCCAGGATCTGGACAGCGATGGCGTCTTCTTCGCGGACCCGACGCTCGGCGATCTGGAAATCCAGCGCTATGAACAGGATGAAATGGAAGATGCCTTCCACAATACGTCCTGGACGCTGGAAGGCCGCCTTGGCATGCTCGATGCGGTTTACACCGGTGCCTATACCGACCGTGAAACCAATCAGCGCGTCGACTATTCCGACTATCTCTTCGTCGGTCAGTATCTGCCGTATTACATCTGTGACGGTTCGGTTTCCTATCCCGGCGGCGCGCCATCGGGCACATGCCAGGCACCAAACCTGTTCGTGGACTCCACAACCGACACCACGGTCTTTACGCAAGAGCTCCGCTTCAACACGCCGGAAGACCGCCGCTTCCGCGCGACATTCGGCGGCTTCTACAGCGAGCTGGAACTGGCCGAGCGCAATGACTTCACCTATCCCGGTTCGGTCAATGCCGTACTGTTCGGCCAGACCGGCTTCTCACCCAATTATCCCTTCACAACCGGCTATACATCCGATCCGGGCCCATTCCCGGCGGGTGTCATTTTCCGCAATGATGTGCTGCGAACGGATGTTCAGTCGGGCGTGTTCGGTGAAGCCAGCTTCGATCTGAACGACCAGTTCTCGATCACCGTGGGAACCCGCTATTACGACATTGAGGTCGATCTCGAGGGCAGCGCAAACGCCTCCTTCTGCAATGGCTTCCAGCCGGACGCCAATGCATACGGGACGGATATTTCCGACCTGTATAATGGCGATGGCGCGGTGACGTTCCGCGGCTCATGCAACACGGCGGATCACATCACCTATACCGATCCGAATACGGCCGGCATTCCGGCATCAGCGGCCGCGGCCCTCGCCGCTCCCGATGCGGCGCGCACGGATGGCTTCATCTTCAAGGCGACCGGTCAATGGACTCCGCGCGATGGCATGCTGTTCTACGCCACCTATTCCGAGGGCTTCCGCCCCGGCCTGCTCAATCGTCCAGGCGGCGCTGCCGGCCCGGGCGGGTACACCGTGCCGTTTGCTCTCGAGAGCGACGAGGTGACCAATTACGAATTGGGCTGGAAGCTCGACCTGGCGGACAACCAGTTGCGCTTCAACGGTAATGTCTTCTTCGTCGATATCGAAAACCTGCAGACCACGATTTTCGACCCCTCCATCGTCAATCTCTTCTTCTCGGACAATGCGGCCAATGCCGAAATCCGCGGCTTTGAAGGCGATGTCACCTGGGCACCGATGGATATGCCGGGTCTGACAGTCACCGGCGCATTCTCCATGCTCGACACCGAGATCACGGAAGTCCTCACCCCAACCGATGATGTTCTGGTCGGTTCGGAACTGGCCTTTGCTCCGGGTTTCCAGGGCAATATCCGGGCGCGTTACGAATGGGAGCTGGACAATGGTCTGACGGCACACGTCATGCCACAGCTGATCTATTCCGGCGATTCCGTCAGTGATGTCATCGAGATCAACAAGATCGATCTTGATGCCTACACCATGGCCAGCTTCTCGACCGGCCTGACCAGCGATGGCTGGAGCATTGAGGCCTTCGTCAACAATCTGACCGACGAGCGCGCCCAATTGAGCAATAACTTCGTCTATGACCGGGAGCGGGTCACGATCGCCCGTCCGCGGACATGGGGCATGCGGGTTCGAGTCCAGTACTGACCCCGCCCTTGGCTAGGCAGACCTAATACCTAGACTGGGCGTCCCGTGATCTTGCGGGGCGCCCAGTTGTATCTACGGATATCAATTTGCCCGACGAAACCGAAACTCCATCCGATCTGCTGCAAACCGCACAGGCCCGCATGTATGCGGGCGAGTTTCACGAGGCCGTCGCCCTGCTGGACGACGCCATCAAATCCGACCCGGACGCCGTTGAGGCGCGTTATATGCGCGCCGTTTGCCATCGCTATCTGAAAGACGTTCCGGCCGCCGCTGCCGATCTCTCTGCCCTCAAGCAGATGTCGCCGGATTTTGGCCGCGCCTATCAGGAAGAGGGCCATCTGCACCGCGATAGCGGCAATGCCGAGCGCGCGCTGCTGGCCTATCAGCGCGCCTGCCAGTTCAACCCCGCCCTGCTGGCCAGCTGGAAAGCCCAGGCCGCCGCCTTGCGATCACTCGGACGCGCCGTCGAGGCCGACCAGGTTGAGGCCCAGGCCCGGCGGCTGGAGAATTTGCCCAAGGACCTCGTATCCGTCACCCATCTTCTTTACGAAGGCAAACTGCTCAAGGCCGAGCAACTCTGCCGCGCCTACATGCAGAAAAACCCGCACAATATTGAAGGCATGCGCCTGCTGGCAGAAATCGGGAAACGGTTCGGCGTGCTCGAAGACGCTGACTTCCTGCTCGAGACCGCGCTCGAACTCGACCCGGACAATATCCAGCTCAGGCTGGATTTCATTGATGTGCTGCGCAAGCGACAGAAGTTCGAGGCCGCCCTGGCGCAGGCAAAGGCGTTGCATGAACGCGAACCGGACAATCCGCTATTCCAGTCCCATCTGGCGATTGAATCGATGCAGACGGGTGATTTCGACCAAGCGCTTGTATTGTTTGAAACGATCCTTCAAGCCTTGCCGGAAGACCCCGCGACATTGACCTCCCGCGGCCACGCGCTGAAGACGCTGGGTCGACAGGATGAGGCAATCGCGTCCTACCAGTCGGCGGCGAGGGTCCGGCCGAACCAAGGCGATGCCTGGTATGCGCTTGCCAATCTCAAGACCTACCGTTTTTCCGATGATGAACTGGCCAGATTGCGCTCGCAGGAAAATGCTCCTGATCTGGGCTTCCAGGATCGGATCTATCTGTGTTTTGCCCTTGGAAAGGCGCTCGAAGACCGCAAGGACTATGCTGCTGCATTCGAGTATTATGAGCGCGGCAATGACCTCAAGCGCGCCCAGACCCGCTATAAGTCGGATCAGATGGAAGAAGAGCTGGAGGCCCAGGCCAGCATCTGCACACCGGAATTATTCGACAAACAGGCCGGCAAGGGCTGCCCGGCACCCGACCCGGTCTTCATTGTCGGCTTGCCGCGGGCCGGCTCGACCTTGATCGAACAAATCCTCGCCTCGCACAGCCAGGTCGATGGCACGCTCGAACTGCCCAATATTCTCGCCCTTTCGCACCGTTTGCGTGGCCGCAATCGGGTCAGCGACCGGACTTTCTATCCAAGGGTCCTGCATGATCTCGATGCCGGCAAGCTGCGCGCGCTCGGGGAGGACTATCTCGAGAATACGCGCATCCACCGTCAGGGCGCGCCCTTCTTCACCGACAAGATGCCGAATAATTTCCGGCATATCGGCCTGATCAAACTGATCCTGCCGAATGCGAAAATTATCGATGCCCGGCGCGGTGCGATGGCGTGCTGTTTCTCCGGCTTCAAGCAATTATTCGCCGAGGGCCAGGAATTCACTTACGGGCTCGAGGAGATCGGCCGCTATTACAGGGCCTATGTCCGTTTGATGGACCATTGGGACGCGGTCCTGCCTGGCCAGATCCTGCGAGTGCATCACGAAGATGTCGTCGAGGATGTCGAGACCCAGGTCCGGCGGATACTGGATTTCTGCGGCCTGCCCTTTGAGCAGGCCTGCCTTGATTTTCACCATACCAAACGCGCCGTGCGCACGGCTTCTTCCGAGCAAGTGCGCCAGCCGATTTACAAGCAGGGCGTCGCCCAATGGCGCCATTTCGAGCCCTGGCTGGAGCCGTTGAAATCGGCTCTGGGAACTGAACTCGCCGAAGTCTGAGGAGACAGGATGCCCCGGAGATTTTACAGAACGTCGCACAAGGCCGGCGAAGACAATGTCGAAGTGCTGGGCCTGGACGTTCACAATCCGGTCTTCTTCATCGCAGCCGTGCTGGTCATCACCTTCATCGCGCTGACGCTGGCATTTCCGCAATCGGCATCGAGCGTCCTGCTCGCATCGCGAGCCTGGGTACTGGCGACATTCGACTGGCTGTTTGTGTCGATCGTGAACATTGTTTTCCTGTTCGCCCTCTTCGTCATGGTCTCGCCGCTCGGCCGCTTGCGCATCGGTGGCCGCGAGGCGCGACCGGAATTCTCGACCCCGTCCTGGCTCGCCATGCTGTTCTCGGCCGGGATCGGGATCGGCCTGATGTTCTGGGGGGCGGCCGAGCCGCTGGCCTATTACACAGACTGGTTCGGCACGCCGCTCGGGGTCGAGCCTGAAACTCCGGCCGCGCACGATCTGGCACTGAGCGCGACCATGTTTCATTGGGGCCTGAATGCCTGGTCGATCTATGCGGTGATGGGGCTGGCACTGGCCTATTTCGCCTTCTCCAAGGGCTTGCCGCTCACAGTGCGCTCGGCCTTCTACCCACTGCTCGGCGACCGGATCTGGGGCTGGCCCGGACATATCATCGACCTGCTCGCGGTGATCGCGACCCTGTTCGGCCTGGCCACTTCCCTCGGGCTCGGCGCGCAACAGATTTCCAGTGGCCTGGACTATCTGTTCGGGTTCGAAGCCGGGATCGGTCTGCAGGTCGGCATCATCGCCTTCATTACACTGATCGCGACCATCTCGGTGGTGCGCGGCCTCGATGGCGGCGTGAAGGTCTTGTCCAACATCAATATGGCGATGGCGGCACTCTTCATGCTGTTTGTCTTTGCCGTCGGCCCGACCCTGCTCATCCTCGGCGGTTTCTGGGACAATACCGTCAATTATATCCGTGACTTCATCCCGCTTTCAAACTGGATCGGGCGCGACGATACGGAATGGTTCCATGGCTGGACGGTTTTCTACTGGGCCTGGTGGATCTCCTGGTCGCCCTTTGTCGGCATGTTCATTGCCCGCATCTCGAAGGGCCGCACTGTGCGGCAATTCCTGTTCTGCGTGATCTTCGTCCCGCTCCTCGTCACCATCGCCTGGTTTTCGACCTTTGGCGAAATCGCGTTACTGCAGGCGGAGACCGGCGTCGGCCAGCTGGCCAATGGGATCGACGAGGTCTCGCTGGTCCTGTTCCAGATGCTCGAGAACCTGCCCCTCGACCAGATCGCATCGATGATGGCGGTTATTCTCGTCCTGATCTTCTTTGTCACATCCTCCGACTCGGGCTCGCTGGTGGTGGACAGCATCACCGCTGGCGGCAAACTGCACGCCCCCGTCCCTCAGCGCATTTTCTGGGCCTGTATCGAGGGGCTGATTGCCATTGTCCTGCTGTATGGCGGCGGGGCGCAGGCGCTCACCGCCCTGCAAGCCGGCACGATCGCCGTCGGCCTGCCCTTCACGATCGTCCTGCTGGTCTGCTGTGTCAGCCTCTGGAAAGGCCTGTCGGCGGATTCGCGGGCCTTGCGTACGGTCGAGCGTGCAGAAGCGGCCAGCATGGCGAGCCCGCCCTGAAGCAGGCGTCGGCTGATCGAGACGCTAACCAGCCGAGGCCGAGCCGCTTTGCCCGGGCGATAGAGGAAGCGCGTCAGCGGTGTCACCGAGAGGCGCGATTAGCTTGTGCCACCAGTGTTCAAAGGTCAGCCGTTCAAACCAGTCCCGGCGCCAGTCCGCCCCGCGCTGGAATTTCCCGGCGAGCGCGGCGCGCCAGTTTTCCAGTTTCTCCGGTGTGATCATGTCGGCGTGCCAATCCTCGACAATCACGACTGGAAGACCCTCATAGGCGGCCGCGGTGGGTGAGCTTCGAATGATCGGGATCGCGCCATGCAACAAGGCGAGCCACGCTTTGGGAGACGGGTCGAGACCGCCGCCCTCGACGCAAAGGACGAAGGCATGGCCCAAGAGCAGGCTCATGAAGGCCGGCTCATCGACTTCATCATCGGGGATGGTTGTCCAATCCGCCCAAGCCCTGGAAGCGATCTCGCTGACCTGACGGCGTGGCTCCCATTGCGGTCCGTCGCGATGCCGGTGGGCGCAGAGCACCGAAAGCGGCCGCTGGTCGAGCGGCTGAAAATTGATCGGCTGCGCCATGGGGGACTGGCCGCCGGTCGGCAATAGACCCAACGGCATCGGGCCGAGTTTCGGATGCGTGGCATCGTCAAGATTTTCCGTCCACCAGGCCAACAGCATGGGATGTGCGAGGATTTCGGCGATAGCGGCTTGGACGGGCGGAGGATAGGGGTCCCAGCGGTGGTCGGTCTGATGCGGGGTCGTCACATCCTCCGAACCGGAAAGAAGGATGAACGGCGCCGTGATCCGCGGCAGGACCTCGCTGGCGAAATAGGCGAAGGCGGACTTTGAATTGCGCAATGACAAGAACACTGTCCGCGGCGAAACGGGGGCGTCGGGGTTCACCCGCAAGCCGGTGCGTGGATCGGTAAAATCGCTCAACACAACCCAGTCACACCGCGCCGCCACGCCCGTCAGACGGTATGCGTCCACGCCATGACGATTGGGAAACAGGCGTGTCGACCAGACTTCAAACGGCTCATCCAAGCGCGCGCTCCTGCAGCTGGGCATACAGCGCGGCGATCTCGGCGGGCAGTGTCTGGGTATCGTCGGTGCCCTGCGGCAAGGCCGCGTCGAAGAATTCGGGCGCCTGCGACGGTGTCAGTCCGAGCGCCCGGATCAGAGCATCGATCCGCATCGCCATTTCGCCGGGCCGGGTCGAAAATTCGACCAGCGGACAGGCGCGCGTGCTGGCCCAGTGCAGCAGGCGTTCATTATAGGCGTGCCAGAGATACAGCCCCTTCATCAGCGAAAAACCATTACGCCGCTGCAGCGAGTGGGCGACGGCCAGCGGATCGCGGAAAATACCGGCCAGGTCCAGATCCGGCTTGACCTCGAGCCACCCCTCCAGCGTCATCAGCGTGCGCGGGTCCTTGAAGGCCCAGGGTTCGAATTTCTCACGCGATTCCAGGAAGAGGTCGCGCACGGCGGTGTGCATCCGGCCCCATTCCAGGGTGCGGGGCGGATTATCCCAGCTGCCGCCATTGGCCTGAAGCAGGTTTTCCTGCATGAACAAGACCGAGGCCGGCTCCTGCAATCCCTTGCGATTTTGTGGGATGGAATGACCGAGGACCTGTCCCAGATAGACGCCGGCTTCGGCCAGTGAGCCGGTCAGGGCGCTGGTACCACTGCGGTGCATGCCGAGCACGGCAATCGCGCGCGCCGGCCCTGTAGACGCGGGCGCGGGCGCCAAGGGCACGGCCACTGGTGCTGCCTGGCCTGTCTGATCCGTCATGCTCTTTCCCCTTCATTCGGCACGCCAGCCAGACCCGCTGCAGCCTGCCCTGTTTGCATTCCGGTCCGTGTGTAGCCGACCGGACTGGCAAATCAAGATGGCGCCGGACTACTCGATCGGAAAGTCATAAAGGCTGGACATGGCGAGCACGAGCGAGACCACGACCAGGCCGATAATGCCCGCGAGAAAGGCGACGGCGAGTGGTTCGGCCAGCGCTGTCAGGCGTTTGGACAGATTGCGCGCCCGGGCGTCGCCGGTTTCGGCGACGAAGAGCAGCATGCCCGGCAGATCGCCGGAAATGCGGCCCGTGCGGACAAGATTGATGGTCATGGTGTCGATATCGGTGTGGGCGCGCAGCGCCTGCTCGAACATCGCACCGGCACGCACGGCGCGGCGGACCTCGGCGAGGCCGGCCTTGCGGCGCGGCGAGCGCACGCCGCGTTCAGCCAGGGCGAGCGCATCGATCAGCCCGGCACCGGCGGTCAGCGCCGTACCGGTGACCCGCGCCCAGCGCGCGGTATCGGCGGCCGAGAGAAATCCGCCCAGCACCGGCATGCCAAAGGCCAGCGCCGTCAATTGAGTGCGGGTGCCCGGCGCGGAGAGCAGGCGGTTGATGATCACCAGCAAGACCACCAGACCGAAGAAAAGCGGGATCACATTGGAACCGGCAAATTCGCCGACCGTCAGGACGATGCGCGAGATCGCCGGAATATCACCGCGTGATTCAGCGAGCAGGGCGGAGAAGCGGGGTACGACGACGATGAAGATGAAGAATACGGCGGCGGTGCCGGCGATCGCCAGGAAGGCCGGATAGGCCAGTGCATTGCGGATCTCGGCGCCCGCGGCGAGATCGGCCTCCATCTGGGTGGAAATCTCGGTCAGGCGCTCGGGCAGCGAACCGGTCGCCTCACCGAGCTCGACCAGGCGTGGTGCATAATCGGGCAGATCAGGCATGCGCCGGGTCAGGGCTGCGGACAGGCGCGAGCCGCCGCGCAGGTCGGCGCGCACCAGCCGTGTCTGTTCGGCAATCTCGCGGCAGGGCTCGTCTTCGATCAGGCTGTCGAAACAGGACAGGAGCGGCGCCCCGGCGCGCGCCAGCATGGAGAGCTGGCGCAGGAAGCGCGAGCGGTCTTCCGGGCGGGCCTTGCGGCGCTCATAGCGGCGTGCCACCGCATCGGCTGTCAGTTCGAAAGGGGTGACCCGGCGGGCGGCCAGCTGGCTGACGGCATCGGCCTCATTGGCGGCGCTGATCCGCCCCTCAACCTCGCCGCCATCGGCGCGGAAGCCCTTATAGCGGAAGCTGATACTCACGCGCTGCTCTCATCGGGTGCGACGCCGTCCGCGCCCGCAGCGAGGACGCGCAGGACTTCGGAGACCGAGGTCAGGCCGCTGCGCGCCTTGAGCATGGCGTCTTCAAACAGGGTCAGGAATTCGCCCTCGCGGGCCGCCGCTTCCAGCTCGCGGGCCGGCGCGGCGCGGGCCACGGCCTCACGCAGGGCACCATCGACGCAGACGGCCTCGAAGGCGGCGATGCGGCCATTATAGCCGGTATCGCGGCATTTCGGACAGCCGGCCGGCACGCGCCAGTCGGCCGGATCAGCGAGGAGTTCGGCCGGATAGCGGGCACCACCGCTGCGGGCCTGGTCCATCAAGGCCTCGGCGGCGCGCAGATCACTGCTGCCGGCGGGACGGGCGCAGTGATTGCACAGACGGCGCAATAGCCGCTGGGCGACGAGGCCGCGCAGGGAGGCCGATATCAGGAAGGGTTCGACGCCAAGATCATGCAGGCGCTCGACCGCCGCGAGGGCGGAATTGGTGTGCAGGGTCGAGAAGACCAGATGGCCCGTCAGGGCGGCCTGCACGCCGATGCGGGCGGTTTCGCCATCGCGGATTTCACCGATCATGATGATGTCGGGATCCTGGCGCAATATGGCGCGCAGGGCGCGGGCGAAGGAATAGCCGATATCACTGCGGGCCTGGACCTGGGTGACGCCGGCCATGTCATATTCGACCGGGTCCTCGATGGTGATGATCTTGCGCTCGCCATCATTGATCTGCTCGAGGGCGCGATAGAGCGTTGTCGACTTGCCCGAGCCGGTCGGACCGGTCACCAGGACGACACCATTGGGTTCGCGGATCATGCGGTCGAAGGCCTTGCGCGCCGGGCCCTGCAGGCCGAGGCCTTCCAGGGTGGGCAATTCCTGGCGTTTGCGCAGCAGGCGCAGAACCAGGGATTCGCCCCAGGCACCGGGCAGGCTGGAGACGCGCAGATCGACATCCTCACCGGCAAAGCGGATCGACTGGCGGCCATCCTGTGGCAGGCGGCGCTCGGCGATATCCATGCCGGAGATCAGCTTGATGCGCGAGGCGGCGGCGTCATAACGGCTGCGCGGCTGGGTCTGGACACGGCTGAGCACGCCATCAATGCGCAGGCGGACGACGAATTCATGCTCGAAGGGCTCGACATGGATATCACTGGCGCCGACCCGCATCGCATCCTCGAACAGGGCGTTGACGAAATCGATCACCGGCGCTTCCTCGGCCATTTCGCGCAGGCGTTCGGCATCGGTCAGGGCTTCGCCGGCGGTGCGGGCGGAGACGTCGTGCAGGCGGGCCAGGGCACCATCGAGCGCGCGATTGGAGACCAGAACGCGGCGTAGCGGACCGCCAAAGCGCGCCTCGATGCGCTCGCCGAGGGCCGGGTCGAGCGGATTGCGGGCCGCCAGGATCAATGTCGTACCGGGCTGGTCGAGCGCGCTGGCGCCGTCCTCGGCGGTGCTGGCGGTCTGGGCATGGCCGGCCGGGGCCGCGGCGTCGGGTGCGAACCAGATCGCGGCCTCCTTGGCGGCGAGCCAGCGCAGTGGCAGGCCAAGGGCGGCGGGCGCGCGGGACAGGGTGACATCATCGCCGGGCAGGTCGGCGGCATCGAGGACATCAAGCTCAAGCTGGGCCGAGAGCGCGGCGAGCAGGCGTTCTTCGGCCAGGGCGCCGAGGCGCAGCAGGGCCTGGCCGATCAGCGTGCCGGTCTCGCGTTGATAGGCAAGGGCTTCGGCAATGTCCTCTGCCGAGACAATACCGTCCTCAAGCAGGATTTCGCCAATGCAGCGCTGATCCATGATTGCCCTGTCCCACCCGCTGCGCACGCCGCAGCGCACTCGTTTTCTCTGAAAAATCATAGGCGATCAAGGCGGCCACCGCAAAAGCGGCGCGCAGGGGATTGCGCCGACAGCGCAAGCCGCAAAAGAAAAGGGGCGACCCGAAGGCCGCCCCTTTCCCCGAGTGACGAATAAATCCGTCAGATCAGATTGGTATCAGACTAGTTGTCCGATTCCAGACCTGGGGTCGCAACAAACGAACCAGGCGAACGGTTCACCATTTGGCGGTGGATCGGTGCAGCATTCGCAGCACCAGCCAACAATGCGTTCTCATCATGCTGAACTTCAACGTCGGTGATGTTGGCATTGCCGGTTTCACCGGAGACCGCACCCAGAGCACGCGAGTTGAAAACAACCGTCGAGCCCAAGACCTGGAAGCCGAGGTCAGCGGTGTCTGGCAGCAGGGTGACAGTTTGAGCCGACACGCCATTACCAGCAGCCGTTGTCACGCGGACTTCGTTGACGGCAGCAGCTTCTGCATCGCTGGCGAACTGAGCGCGGAAATTGCTTTCCGTGCCGCCCGTACCGAAACGGACCCAGGCGAAGTTGGCAGCTGCAAGGGAGTT
>NZ_CAXBKN010000036.1:0-24724 GCF_963976135.1 uncultured Maricaulis sp. | reverse complement strand
TCTAGGCGGCATCAGCGACACGAACAGCCGGCCGGCCTTGCGCGAAATCATGTCGCAGCAGGCGGGCCGGGCAGAAACCCCGCCACCATCGGGCTCATCTGGGCCGTCACGAGCAATCGTGGCGGCCCTTTTTTTTGGGAAAGTGGAAGCGTCAGCCGGACCTAGTCGTCGCGGTGGACGCGTTCCTTGCGCTCGTGACGCTCCTGCGCCTCAAGGCTGAGCGTGGCGACCGGACGCGCGTCGAGCCGGGCCAGGCTGATCGGCTCACCGGTGTCTTCGCAATAGCCGTAGGCATCGTCCTCGATTCGCCGCAGGGCGCTGTCAATCTTCGAGATAAGCTTGCGCTGGCGGTCGCGAGCGCGCAATTCGAGCGAGCGATCTGTCTCGGTCGAAGCGCGGTCGGCAATATCGGGCAGCGCGCCCTGGTCCGCCTGCAGATTGGAGAGTGTCGACTTGCTTTCGCGAAGGATGTCTTCCTTCCAGGCGATCAGCTTGAGACGGAAATACTCCTTTTGCCGCTCATTCATGAACGGCTCGTCATCGCTGGGCCTGTACCCCGCGGGGAGTTCGATCGGTTCGGATTCCATCATCGCCCTCTACTCAACAATTGTCAGCCAACAGGCTCTCCCCCCAGAAAGCGGGCGGAGCATATGCACGGAGTCCGCCGAGTCAACGCGGTCACGCTGCTCACCGGTTTGGTGCAACTAGCAAATTTCTGACCAGGTTGGGAAATGGTCGACGCAGGACCGGCAAACCGGCGGGTGAATCAGCCGAATTTCGCAAGCTCGACGGCTGCCCGGATCTCGACTTCATCCAGGGCAGCTTCAAGCCCGGCATCATTGGTGTCATCGCGCCGGGTCTGCAGCAGATTCATCAATGAGACGAGTTTCGCTTTCGGCAGCCCGCCCTCGAGCAGGGCGAGCTTGAGCTCGTCGAGCACATCGAGCAATTCCATCGCCCGGCCGGTGGCTTGTTTGCGCGCTTCATTGAAATCGCCAACCGATTGCAGTGCCAGAATGGCATCAACCGAATTGATACCCGTCATCGGAGCGCTCGCCATCACCGCGGAGGATTGCGCCGCCTGCTCAAGCGTGAACGTGTCGCCGCCCGCCCGCGAACCGGAGGCGCGCTTGCCGGAAGAAACTGAGCTCGCTGAGCGGGGTCCTGTGACTTTCATGACGAGAATCGCTTCCTGTTCGATAGCCTTCAGGGATGCGCTGCCGCCGTTAACAGAGCCTTAATCCGGCAGGCCTGCCCGGCAGATCTTGCCCGGCGATTGCCGCCACCGGCGAGTTTTACCGCCTGCCCCGGCAAGGCACGCCCCATCAACCAATTGATTTCAAACATAATTTTTTATGCCAGCAGCTTCCGGTTCTGGCACACGATTCGCAATGCCTGGGAGGACAGTTTCCGGAGACCGCAAAATGCGTCTGCTCATCGCCATCATCACCGCCTGCCTCTTGTCGGCCCCTGGCCTCGCCTCGTCCCGAATCAAGGACATGGTCGATGTCGAGGATGTGCGCGACAATCATCTGGTCGGCTATGGCCTTGTGGTCGGTCTCGACGGCACGGGCGACTCACTGCGCAATTCCAGCTTCACCAATCAGTCGCTCAACGCGATGCTCGAGCATTTCAATGTCAATACGCGCGACGCCAATCTGAATACCCGCAATATCGCGGCCGTAATGGTCACGGCCACACTCCCCGCCTTCTCCTCGCAGGGGTCGCGGATTGACGTCACCGTCTCGGCGATCGGCGATGCCGGGAGCCTGCAGGGCGGGACATTGATCGGTACGCCACTGTTCGACAGCCATGGCCGCGCCTGGGCCGTCAGCCAGGGAACGCTGACCATTGGCGGCTTCGCCGCCGGCGGCGACGGTGCCTCGGTCACGCGCGGCGTTCCGACCAGCGGCCGCATCGCCAATGGCGCCCTGGTGGAAAACCCGTTTGACGGCACCGGGATGGACCCATGGCAGGAGATTGCCAATCGCACATCCCTGCGTCTTTCCCTGCGCAATCCCGATTTCACCACCGCCCGCCGCATGGCCAGTGTCATCAATACCTTCATGGGCGCCACGGCGGCGCGGGCGACCAATCCGGCCACCGTCGAGCTGAGCCGCCTCGCCTCCTATAATGGCGACATGATTGATCTGCTGTCCGAGATCGAACAATTGCGCGTCCAGCCGGACCAGCCTGCCCGCATCATTATCGACGAGAATACCGGCACCATCGTGATGGGTGAGAATGTCCGCGTCTCAACAGTCGCGATCGCCCAGGGCAATCTGACCATCACGGTCCGCGAAAGCCCGATCGCCAGCCAGCCTGCCCCCTTCTCCGAGGGTGAGACCGTCGTCCTGCCGCGGACCGATATTACGGTCTCCGAGGACAATACCCAGCTCGGCGTCCTCGATGGCGGCGTCTCGTTGAGCGAGCTGGTCGACGGGCTCAACGCCCTGGGCGTCACACCGCGCGACATGATCACCATCCTGCAATCCATCAAGGCAGCCGGTGCGCTGCAAGCGGAAATCGAGGTTCTGTAATGGAAAGCCTGCTCGACCTTCAGCTCAACCAGGCGCTCGGCGCCTCGCGTTCAGGCAATCTCACCGCCCAGACCAGTGGCACAACGGCCGATGCCGCCCGCGCCGCGGCCGAGGATTTCGAATCCGTCTTCCTGGCGCAGATGATGGAAGCCATGTTTGCCCAGGTCGGTGAGGATAACCCCTTCGGCGGCGGCCCGGGCGAGAATGCGTTTCGCGGCATGCTGAACGAGGAATATGCCAAGGTCATGGCGCAGGCAGGCGGAATCGGCCTGTCCGATCGTCTGACCTCGGAAATCCTGCGCTATCAGGAGGCCGCTGACAGCCAGGGCGGAGAAAGCCAATGACCGAACTCGCAGCACGAAACGGAACCGAACGCGCCGAGGCGCTCCTGCGCCTGACCGGCCGCCTGACCGAGCTGATCCGCGGCGAAACCCAGATGTTTCAACGCCGCCGGCCCCAGGACGCTGTCACGCTGCAGGACGAGAAGACCAAGCTGGCCAATATCTATCGCGGCGAAGTCGCCCGGGCCCGCAACGAGCCCGCCCGTTTTGCCGGCGCCCCGGTCGCGCTCAAGAACAGCCTGCGCGAGGCGACGGTCAGTTTCCATGCCGCCCTGGCCGAGAATGCCCGCGCCGTCACGGCGATGAAGGTGATTACCGAAGGCGTTGTGCGCGCCATTGCCGACGAAGCCGAACGCCAGCGCAGCACCGGCCATGGCTATGGTCCCGGCGCCGCCCAGCGGCCACAACAGACGCGCGGCCTGTCAATCGCGCTGAACCAGACGGCCTAGGCGCCCGGGCCGCATTCTGCTGGCGGCGCCAAAGCCGGAATGCTGCCAGCCAGACCTAGTATAATCCGCCGCTCGACGAGCCGCCCAGGCGTTCCAGCCCGGCGGAGTAATTGGCCAATTGCTTGGTCAGATAGGCGGGCACTGTGCCGCCGCGCTTGCCGGGGCCCTCATTGAGCAAATTCTTCAGTGATGCCGGCGTCGTCAGCTCGCGATAAGCGCGCTGGACGATCGTCATGGCGTGGCTGATCGCGTCAAAGGCGGTCTTCGATTCGTCCTTGTCGGACAGGCTCATCAGTGTTGGCAGATCCATCGCAAACAGAGGCGGCGCATCGGCCGAACCATCCTTGTCGAGGGCGGAGACGCTCTTGACGATGGCGCCCGGCGCCATGCCGAGGGCCTTGAGCAGATCGCTGCCTTCCGAGCCGGCGAACAGCTCGATGGTCGAGCCTTCCTTCGGCGAAATGCGCAGGGCATCGCCATTGGTCGCGCGGCGGACATCGGCCGTGCCATCGAGAATCAGGGCGCCATTGATCTTGAAAGTGAGCGAACGCATCGTGTCATCGGCATCGATCGAGATTTTCTGGCGGCGGCCGCCATTTACCGAAAGATAGAAATGGTCGCCATCGCGTGCGGCCGTGCGGTCGGTGACGACACGGCTGTCGGAATAGGTCAGCGTTCCAGCCGGCAGGCCCAGCGCGTCAAGCACGGAATCCCCGCCGGCAACGACGGAAACGCCGGTCGCCTCACTGATACCGCTGCGGCCGCTGAGCTGGACTGCCCAGTCAAAGGCCCCGTCGGCGGCGTTGAAACTGGCAGCAAAGGCGTCGCGATCACCGATCAGTGACTGGCCTGGCAAGGCGCCGGTCGTCTTGCCGGCAAGATAGAGCTTGCTGCCGTCCAGTGTGATGGCATTGGCCGTCTCATCCTTGTCGGAGCCGAGGAAGGTTGTGTAGTCGACCGTCGCCGAGGCGCCATCGGTCAGCTTGACAAGAACGGCATCGCGCTCGCCGCCGGAATGGGCAATGAGGGGCGCGCTCGGCGCGAAACTGCCGCCGGCGGAACCGGCGATATAGATATTGCTGCCATCCACCGCGATATCGCCAATCCGGCCCGCGCCCATATCGCCGAGCGACTGGGTCCAGAGCGGGCCGGCGGTCAGGTCGGCGGCGTCATACTTGCGGATCACGCCGGTGCCGTCTTCCTGGCTGGCGACAATCAGATTGCCGTCCGATGCCATGGTGATGGCCGAAACCGTGTCATCACCAACGCCGCCAATCCGTGTCGTGGCGAGCGTCGTGCCGCTGGAATTGATCGCCCGCAGATAGCCGTCGCTGGCACCGCCCAGATGATTGGCACCACCGAAGGCGCTCGATGCCTTGCCGGCGACATAGATCGTGCCATCGCTGGCAATCGTCACGGCATTGGGCTGGTCGTCGCCGCTGCCGCCAAAGCGCGACAGCCATTGCTCGACGCCATTGGCATCGTATTTGGCGACAAAACTGTCCTTGCCGCCGACATCTGTGGTCGTGCCAAGCCCGCCCTCGACGACACCGGCGACGACGACATTGCCGTCATCATCGACCGCGACGCTGGTCGCGCTGGCCTCGGCGGCCGCGCCAAGCACCCGGCTCCAGACCATCTTGCCGGTAGAATCATACTTGGCCAGCACCATGTCGTGCTCGCCCTTGATATCGGCGCCGCCGAGGGCGGCCGACGTCGTGCCGACGACGAAGACACTGCCATCGGTAGCCGTCGCGCTGGACGTGATCTCGAGCGGGTTGACCTCTTCCTTGGTCCGCGTCTCGCCATCCTCGCCGCCGACCACGGCAACCTGACTGGTATCAGACGCGGCTTCGAGCCGGGTGGAGAAAGCGGTCGTCGGCGCCGCGGCACCCAGATCGGTCAGCTTGACCACCTGGCCTGCGGCATTGTCGTTCATCCCGGACGTGCCGGCGAGATAAATGGCCGGGCTGGCGGATGCGGCGCTGAAGCTGACCACCTCGGTGGAGATACCCGAAACCTTGAAGCCGTAATCATTGCCGGGGATGATATTGTCTTCATCCGGCGTGCCCAGTTTGACGCGCGAAAAGCGCGTCAGCACGCCAGCGCCCTCCAGCGCCGTATTGATATGGGCGGAAACATTGTCGAGCGAGCGCGTCGTGGCGCCCATATCGGCCAGATTGATGGCGATGTCCTGCGTCACGCCATTCTTCTTCACCGAGACGGTGAATTGCACATCGCCGGTCAGGCTCGCCACTTCGGCATCATAGGCACCGGTATGCACCGTGCCCGTGACATAGACGGACTCGCCACGGCTGATCGCGACCGAACTGTCGGCGCTGGACAGCTGCTCGCCCTTGAGCAGGGTGAGCCCGTCGAGTTTCATGGAATCATAGAAGCTGTCGAGCTGGGCCAGACCTTCGGCGAAGCGCGTATTGATGAATTTGCGGTCGGTTTCCGAGACCGTCTTGTCCATCGCCTTTTCGGCCAGGGCGGACAGGGTCTTCAGTCCGACATAGAGATCGAACAGCGCCTTGTAGTCATCCGGGGCGTTGAGATCGGAGAAGGCGCTTTTCTTGGAGTCGAAGAACTCACCGCTGGCAAGGACGCCGCGGCGCAATTCCTCGATCGACGCGGTCGAGCTGGAAACATCCCAGGGCGGCGTCACACCGGCGGCGGCCGCCTGGTCCGCGGTCCGGGTCTGGGGCGCGATATTGGACGCCTGCGACGCGCTCAGCTTGGCCTGGTACCAGCCATTCAGTACTGAAAAATCCAACCCGTTAACGGCCACGGCGCAAAATCCCTATGATCCAACCTCCCAAGCTAGACCCAGAGTGCGAAGAAAGTCTTGCCAATCAGGCTCGAAAGCCCGCTCTACGCGGCTTCACGCAGGGCAAATGGTGCGCTGATAATCTCCGCCTGCTGCGAATTCTCGAGCCGGCACTCATCGATCCGGCCGGCATTGATCGCCACCAGGTCAGGACGCCGCAGGCACAGCGCCGCCAATTCTGCCGCCGAAGCGGTGGCCGCGGCCTCGCCAAGCTCGTCATAGACCGCCTGGAAGAATTGCAGGTCTTCGGCATAATCCAGCGTCCAGCGCAGCCGCTCCAGCCCCTGGCCCGGCCCTGACAGCGAGGCATGGTGGAGATGCGGGTTCTGACGCAGCCAGGGCGTCACATGTTCGCGATCCCCCGGCTCTCGGGCCAGACGGTCGGCGCGGTAGAGCAAAACGGACGGAAAGACCTCGCAGTCGAGCCCGTGCGGGAAGAGCGCCGGCATCGAATTGCTGGCATAGTCGGCATGGGTTTCATGCAACAGCTCGATCACCCGCCCGCAGATCTGCGGATCGATGAAGGGGCAGTCGCTGGTCACACGCATAATATATTCAGCGCCACAGTCGCGCGCGGCTTTGGCATAGCGTGACAGAACATCGTGTTCCGAACCGCGGCTGACCGCATAACCCGCCGCGCGCGCCGCCTCCGCGACAACATCATCGGCGTCCGTATCCGGAACGGCCGCGATGACATGGTTCGCCCCGGCTATACGGGCGCAGCGGTCGAGCACCCGCACCAGTGCGCTCTTCGATCCGAGTGGATTGAGGATTTTTCCCGGCAGGCGGGTCGAGCCAAAACGGGCTTGAACGATAATCGCGAGGGACATGACCGGCCTTGAAAAGTGGTCTGATGAAACAGGGTTCTGGCAGTCTCGACGCCGGCCTCCTAACGCCTCGTTAACCGCTGCACGCCAGCGTCGTACCGAATAGGCGAATCGCGAGACCCAATATGGCCAAGACCCCGATCGAAGAAGATGCCCTGGAGCAGCTGATCACGAGCCGCAGCTTCAAAGAGCCGCGCATCGATCTGGATGGCAAATCGATACTGATTACCGGCGGCACCGGCTCATTCGGCAAGCGTTTCGTTGAAACAATTTGCCGCGAATTCAAGCCGCGCAAGCTGATCGTCTTCTCGCGTGACGAGCTCAAGCAATATGAAATGGCGCAGCAATTCTCGCCAGGCGATTATCCCTTCCTGCGCTATTTCATTGGCGATGTGCGTGATGAATCGCGCCTGGAACAGGCCATGCGCGGCGTCGACATCGTCATCCATGCCGCCGCGCTGAAACATGTGCCGATCGCCGAATACAATCCGTTCGAATGCATCAAGACCAATGTCATGGGTGCCGAAAACGTCGTGCGGGCCACAATCAAATGCGGTGTGAAATATGTCTGCGCCCTGTCGACCGACAAGGCCGCCAACCCGATCAATCTGTATGGCGCCTCGAAACTGGCCGCCGACAAGATCTTTACAGCCGGCCAGCATATGGGCGGCGCTGACGGCCCGATTTTCTCGGTCGTGCGCTATGGCAATGTCGTCGGCTCGCGCGGGTCGGTCATTCCCTTCTTCCGCAAGCTGATGGAAGACGGCATCGATCACCTTCCCATCACCGATCCGCGCATGACGCGTTTCTGGATCACCATCGAGCAGGGCGTCAATTTCGTACTCTCGACCCTGGCGATGGCGCGCGGCGGCGAAATCTTCGTGCCGAAAATCCCTTCGATGAGCATGGTTGATCTGGCCCACACCATCGCGCCCGGCCTGCCGCACAAGCTGATTGGTATCCGCCCCGGCGAAAAGCTCCACGAAATCATGGTGCCCTCCGACGATGCCCGCTCGACGATTGAACTCGCCGACCGCTTCGCCATCCTGCCGGCCTATTCCGGCGAGCTGATGGCGCGCTATCTCAGCCAGGGCGCTCACCGGGTACCCGATGACTGGTCCTATTCCTCGGACAACAATGCCGAGCAACTCGATGCCCCTTCCCTGCGCGAACTGATAGGCGAAGCGAACGCGGCCTGATGCCCCAGCCGGCCCGTCCCCGCCGTTTGCTGTTCCGGGCCGATGCCCGCCCCGAGCTGGGCGGCGGCCATATTATGCGCTGCCTGTCACTGGCCGCTGCCCTCAAAGTTCCTGAGATCAGGATCGCATTTGCCTGCATGCCCGGCAGTGCCGAGCTTGTCCCGGCTCTGTCGCGGTCCGGACTCCCGGTGATGGCGGCGCGCTCGACCGCCGATTTCGATCTGCCGGCGACCTGGGATGGCCGGGCCGATGCGGTCGTCATCGACCTCTATTCCTCGACCCGGACCGAGGAGAGCCGGTTGCGCCGGATCGCGCCAGTGATTGCGGTGCTCGAGGATCTGCCTGAACGGGCGCATGATTGCGATCTCCTGGTCGACCAGGGATTTGACCGGCATCCGGCGGATTATGCCGATCGCGTACCGCCCGGCACGACGCTCCTGCTCGGCCCCGACATGGCGCCCCTGCGTCCCGATTTCGGCCGCCTGCGCACAGCTTCTCTGGCCCGGCGCCTCCGCCACCCCGGCCTCGCACGTGTGCTGGTATCGATGGGGCTGACCGATGTCGGCGGGATCAGCGCACAAATCGTCGCCCTGGTTCGCGCCAGCCTTCCGGGGGTCACGCTCGACGTCATTCTCGGCCCGCGCGCGCCCAGCCTGCCCGGCTTGCGGCAAGCGGCGCAAAATGATCCGGACCTCAACATCCTGGTCGATATCGACGATATGGCGGACCGCGTCATGGCCGCAGACCTGGTGATTGGCGCCGGTGGCGGCAGTGCCCTGGAGCGCTGTGTGCTCGGCGTTCCGAGCATTGTCATCATCCTGGCCGAAAACCAGCGGCCGGCGGCACGGGCGATGGCGAAAGCGGGCGCTGCCCTGGTGATCGAAACACCCGGGACGCTGGCCGATGATCTGCCCGCCCTGCTGCGCTCGGTCTCGGCACAGCAATTGGCGGAGCTGTCGTCCAGCGCGGCCCGATTGTGCGACGGGCGCGGCGTGGAACGCATCGCCAGCGCCTTGCTGGAGCGGATCGCCCGGCACGGCTGAATGGCCGCCCGACAAGACTCGGTTAAGCTCCGCGCACCAGAGTCTGCGGCATGCACGTACTGATTCTTTCCCCCTATCCTGACGCCCTTCTCGCCCCGGTTGCGGCACGGGGGGACCGCGTCACCATGCGTTCGGATCTGCTCACCGAGGCCGAATTCGAGACCCTGGGTCCGGACTGGATCATCAGCTATGGCTATCGCCGCCTGATCACCCCACCGGCACTGGAAATGTGCGCCGGGCGAATCGTGAACCTGCACATCTCCCTGCTGCCCTTCAATCGCGGTGCCGACCCCAATTTCTGGTCCTGGGTCAATGACACCCCGAAAGGGGTCACGCTGCACCTCATTGATGAGGGCATGGATACCGGCCCGGTTCTGGTGCAGCAGAAGGTCAAGCTCGACCCGCTCACCGAAACCCTGAGATCAAGCTATCTGCGACTGCGCCAGGAAGTCGAGACGCTGTTCGCCATCCACTGGGATGATATTGTCAATGGCCGCCTGCAACCCCGCGCCCAGACAAGCTGCCTGCCGATGCATCGCGCCGCCGACAAGGCCAGGCTGTTCGCCCTGCTGCCTCTGGGCTGGGACAGTCCTGCCAGCACCGTCATGGGTCTGCCGCGCATTGCGCCGGAGCTATGGGAGAGTGCGGATATTGAGCCGGGCCGCACCGGCGCGCTCACCGGGCGGGGTCGAACGGCAAATTAAGATTCGCGGCCGAGTGTCGGACGCAGTCTTCACTGGTGATTCGCTTCGTGCGCAACGCTGCTGTCCGAGAACCGTCATGCCTACAGCCAACGATCCCTCATTCGATTTCGCCGGCCGCCCGGTCGGGCCCGATCACCCGCCGCTGGTTATTGCCGAGATCTCGGCCAATCATCTCGGCCGCATTGATCGCGCCATCGAGTCGATAGAAGCCGCCGCGGCCTGCGGAGCCGATGCAATCAAGATCCAGACCTATACCGCCGATACCATCACGATTGATCATGACGGCCCCGGCTTTGTGATCGAAGGTGGTCTGTGGGACGGACGATCCCTGCATGAATTGTATAGCGAGGCTCACACGCCGTTCGAATGGCATGGCGAACTCTTCGCCCGCGCCCGTGAACTGGGTGTGCCGCTTTTCTCCACCCCGTTCGATCACACGGCGGTCGAACTGCTGGAATCGCTCGATGCACCCGCCTACAAGATCGCCTCGTTCGAAATCACTGACCTGCCCCTGATCGCCCGCGTCGCGCGCACCGGCAAACCGATGATCATGTCGACCGGCCTGGCCAATCTGGCCGAGATCCACGAGGCCGTGCGCACCGCGCGCGAGAATGGTGTCGGCGGGTTGGCGGTGCTGCATTGCCTTTCCGCCTACCCGGCACCGATCGATCAAGCCGACCTGCGCACCGTGCCACACCTGGCTGAAGCCTTTCAGGTGGTGGCCGGTCTGAGCGACCACACGCCCGGCACGGCCTGCGCGGTCGCCGCCGTCGCCCTGGGTGCGCGCGTCATCGAAAAGCATTTCACCCTCTCGCGGGCCGATGGCGGCCCTGACGGCTCTTTCTCGCTGGAGCCGGATGAACTCAAACGCCTGGTCGAGGACTGCCACAACGCCTTCGCCGCCCTGGGATCGGTGCGCTACGAGCTGGCCGGCTGTGAACGCGGCTCGCTGAATTTCCGCCGCTCGCTCTATGTCGTGCGCGATATCGCCGCCGGCGAGGCCTTTACCCCTGACAATATCCGCTCGATCCGGCCCGGCCTCGGCCTGGCCCCGAAACACATGGATGAGATAATCGACCGGCGCGCCACACGCGCCCTGAAACGCGGCGATCCGCTGGCGATGGAAATGATCGACTGGCGCACATCTGGAGAGACAGCATGACCGACACAACCCAGCTCGACGCCTGGCGCGGCGAATTCGGCGATGAGTATATCGATCGCAATGAGACCCTGACCGACGCCCTGCGCATGCGGACCCGGATGTGGGCGGAGATGCTGAAGGGCACCCATGGTGCCGAACCGGAGAGCGTTCTGGAGGTCGGCTGCAATATCGGTCTGAACCTGCGCGCCATCGACCGGCTCTCGGCCGCGATACTGTACGCGGTGGAGCCCAATGCTAAGGCAAGGCAGCGCTTGCTTGACGACAGGGTTGTGGCAGCCGAACGGCTACATAATGCGACAGGGCAGAAACTGCCCTTTGGCGCCGGCGAAATCGACATGGTGTTCTCCTCCGGCGTGTTGATTCACGTCCATCCCGACGATCTCGGCACCGTCGCCGACGAGATGCACCGGGTTTCGAATCGCTGGATTCTGGTCGCCGAATATTTCTCGACCAAGCCCGAATCCATTCCGTATCGTGGACGTAACGACCTGTTGTTCAAGCGTGATTTCGGAGGCTACTTCCTTGACCGCTTCGACGATCTGGAGATCGTGACTGACGGATTCCTGTGGCAGCGCTCCACCGGGATTGATGACCTCACCTGGGTCTTGTTCCGCAAGAAGAACCGCTAGCCGCCCAGCACCGCGTCCAGCGCCGCCACCACCCGCGCCGGATCGTCCGCCGCCATGTCCGTAAACAGCGGCAGGCTCAGCGTCTGGGCATAATATCCAGCCGCACCCGGCGGGGTCTGATCGCCATAACGCCTGCGATACCAGGGCTGTGACGGCACCGGGATATAGTGAACCTGTGAGCCTATCCCGTGTGCCTGCAGGGCCCGCATAATGGTGGCGCGATCCGTTCCGGCCGCAGCAAAGTCGATCCGCACCGGGTAGAGATGCAGACAGGGGTCACAATCAGGTGTTCGAACCAGCGCCTTCACCAGCGGATGCCCCGCCAGCAGCGCATCATAAGCCGCTGCAAGCGCTTTGCGTTTGGCAGCGAAGGCATCCAGGCGATGCAATTGCGACCGCGCCAGCGCCGCCTGGACGTCGCACAGGCGGTAATTCCAGCCCAGCTCCTGCATCTCATGCCACCAGGGATCGTCCTGGCCCTGTTCCATCCGCGCCGGATCGCGCTCGATCCCATGACTGCGCAAACGCCGCAGCCGGGCCGCGAGGGCCGCGTCACCGGTCGTCACCATACCCCCCTCGCCGGCCGCAATTGTCTTGACCGGATGGAAAGAGAAACACGCCGCATCGGAATGCTCACACGCCCCAACCGGCTGCTCCTGCCAGCGCGTGCCCAGCGCATGACAGGCATCCTCCACCAGTCTGGCACCGGCAGCATCAGCAATTTCCCGCATCGCCGCCATATCCTCGCACTGCCCGGCCAGATGCACCGGCAGAACGGCGCGCAACCGCGCCCCGGAGGCACGCACAATCGCCTGCCGCAGCGTGTCCGGGGTCATCAGCCCTGTGGCGGCATCAACATCGGCAAACACAACATCGGCACCGCAATAGATCGCCGCATTCGCCGTCGCCATGAAGGTGATGGCCGGCACGATGCAGACATCACCGGACCCGACATCCAGGCCGGCAAGCGCCAGGTGGAGCGCTGTCGTGCCATTGGAACAGGCGATGGCATGTGGCGCACCGGTGGAGGCGGCGAAATCCGCCTCGAACGCGTCGACGGCCGGACCCGTCGTGAGCCAGTCGGAGCGCAGCACTTTGGCGACCGCTTCGATATCACTGTCGTCAATCGACTGCCGGCCATAGGGCAGGAATGGTCTGGGCATGGTGAGTCCTCCGGACGCGCCGCATCATGACGCGAGTCGCTCAAACGAAAACGGCACCCGCTTGGGGTGCCGTTCCGCAGCAAGACAGGCCGTGGTGAGGCAGGCTTACGGGTCTACTGGAAAAGGTTGAGAATGATCTGGGGCTGCGAGTTGGCAATCGAGAGCGCCTGGACACCCAGTTGTTGCTTGACCTGCAAGGCCTGTAATTGCGCGCTTTCAACCGCCAGATCGGCATCGACCAGATTCCCCACCCCCTTGGTGAGGGCATCCACCAGCTTGGCGACAAAGCCGGAATGGGCTTCGAGCTTCTTGGTGTCCGAACCGAGATCCGCGAGGGATTGATTGACGTTGTCGAGACTGGCCTGGATGTTCGCCATCACCGAAGTCGCGAGCGTCACCGTGCTCAGGCTGGCAGTCGCCGGAATCGTCACGATCGCGCCACCAATACTCATATCCTGGGACTTCAGGGTCACTGTCCGCGCCGCATCGGCATCGGCGAGGAACTCCACTCCATTGGTGACCGAACCATCGAGCAGATTGGCGCCGTCGAATTCGGCATTCTCGATAATCACGCGGACCTGGTCGAGCAGGGCCTTGAAATCGGAATCATAGGCCTGACGCGAATAGGTATCGATTGACGGATCCATCGCCGCCATCGCTTTCTCGCGCATCTGGATCAGAAGATCGGAAATGGTTTCGCCGGCGGCCAGTGCAACATCGCCAATCGTCGTGGCGCGGTTGAGACCGGTCTGGACGGCACCGAGAGCACTGATATCCGCGCGCATGCCCTGGGCAACCGCATAGATGGCGGCATTGTCCTTGGCACCGGAGATTTTCAGCCCGGTATTGATCCGATTCTGAACGCCATCCATCTGGTCATTGGTCTTGTTGAGATTCTGCAGCGCAATCATCGCGGCGGTGTTGGTGTGGACACTCAAGGTCATGCGATATTCTCCCGCAATTCACCGCGCCACAATTTCGTGACGCCTTGGAATTACGAGCGCAAATGCCATGCCGGTCCGCGGATATGGAAATAAAGGCGCCATTTCAGCGCCTTAGATAAGTTCACAAATATTGTCAGATGGCGATAAAGTCGCAAATTGCCGAGTCGTGACGGCCAGGCCGGTCAGTTTTGCCCAGCAAGTCAGGCGGTCTTGTTGACCAGGCCAGCTTTGAATGTGCGCAGATATTCGACAAGGTCTTGGCGCGTTTCCGGCGGCCAGCGGCGCACGGTCTCGCCGGTATCAGTGTCAATCATCAGATAGACGAAGTCACCGGATTCAGCTTCACGCTGAATGCTGAGCCGGGAATTACCCAGCAGATCGCGGGACAGACGCTCCAGCTCCGCGAGAACTTCTTCGGACGGACGCTCTGCAGCCGCTCGTACGGCCGATTGCTTTTCGATGGGCGCTATGCGGGTCGGATCAGGCCGGGAACGGTCGCCGAGCGCGTCGCGCGCATCCAGGTGTGGATTAGCCACCAGCGGCGGCCGAGTATAATTGGTATCAGCCATTTTCTCATCGCTGACGTCGAGGCGTCAGCGCCTCCAGATTTCCTTCCGTCAATTATCCAGGGAAGGTGGATGGCGGACCAATTGATCCGCCATCCGGTTCCGTGGATTAACGGAAGTAGCCCAGGATCGTGCTCGGAGCGCTGTTCGCGATCGACAGAGCCTGAACGCCAAGCTGTTGCTTGACCTGCAGGGACTGCAAACGCGCACTCTCTTTTGCCAGATCGGCATCGACCATATTGCCGATACCCTGCGTCAGGGCGTCAGCCAGCTTGCCAACGAAATCCTTGTGAATGCCCACGGATTTCGAGGCCGTACCCAGGCGAGCCAGGGAACTGTTGAGGTTGTTCAGAGACGTCGAAATGGTACCTGCGAGTGTCGCGGCGGTACCGGCAGAATCCATCGAAGCCGTCGCGGCCAGCGTAACGACGCCGCCACCGAGCGAGAGATTCTCGTCAGAGATCGAGATCGTGGAAGAACCCGAAGCATTCGCCAGGGCCGAGATCGACGTGACGGTGTTATTGATCAGGTTGGTTCCATTGAACGAGGCGTTCGAGACGATCTTGCCGATCTGGTCGCGAAGAGCCTTGAAGTCTTCATTCAGTGCGGAACGCGACGCCGTGTCGAGGCTGGTGTCGGACGCAGCAAGCGCCTTGGACTTCATCTCGATGAGGATGTCGGAAACGGCTTCACCGGCGGCGAGGGCCACGTCAACCGTCGAAGCCGCGAGATCCAGCGAGCCACCGACAACTTCATATGCCTTGACGTCGGCACGCATCTTCTGGGCGATAGCGAACTTGCCGCCATCATCTTTCGCGGAACTGACCGCAAGACCGGTGGTGATCCGGCTCTGGACCGTCTCCAGGTCACGATTGGTCATGTTCAGCTGCTGCAGCGCAACCATGGCGCCGGTATTCGTGTTGATAGTAGCCATTTCTTGGCCCTTTCCGTTCTGGTTTATGCCGGGCGTTTTGCCCGATGGACCTTCTGATCCACGGAAATCCTCGCAAACTACGGGCCAGAAACGCCCCGCCGAAACAGGTTAATCGGGGGAGAGATGGCGGTGCTGGTGTTGTTCGGGGAGTCGCGCTGTTCGCGGTAACCATTGGCTGGGCAAAAACTGCAGCCCCAAGCATGAAATAGTCCGGCAGAAATTGCCTACCGGCAAAAATTTATGATTTACAAAGAGTTAATTCCAGATTGCGGGCATGCTTACGGCCCCCCGCTTGCGGAACCAAAAAAACCGGGGCCGCCCGAAGGCGGCCCCGATCAACGAAGCTACTGGAAGAAGGACAGGATGGTTTGCGGGTTCTGGTTGGCAATCGAAAGTGCCTGGACCCCCAGCTGCTGCTTGACTTGCAGCGACTGCAGGCGCGCGCTCTCTTTCGCCAGATCCGCATCGACAAGATTCCCGATGCCCACTTCAAGGGCGTCAGAAAGCTTGACCACAAACTCCCCGTGAATTTCCAAAGACTTCGATGCCGTGCCGAGGCGCGCCAACGCAAGGTTCAGATTATTCAGCGAGGTTGAGATCGTTCCCGCGATGGTATCCGCAGTACCGGCCGACGCGAAGGAAGCCGTCCCGGTGAGCGTCAAGACGGCGCCCCCCAAGGTCAGATTCTCGTCGACGATCGAAATCGTACTGCTTCCGTCGTCATTTGCCAGGGCAGAGACAGACGTCACGGTATTATTGATCAAGTTTGTGCCATTGAATTCGGCGGTACTGACCATCTTTGAAATCTGGTCACGCAGGGCCTTGAAGTCTTCATTCAGGGCCGTCCGGGACGCTGAGTCCAGAGAAACATCAGATGCCGCCAGTGCCTTCGCCTTCATCTCAATGAGCAGATCCGAAATGCCTTCGCTCGCCGCAAGCGCGACGTCGACGACGGAACGGGTCCGGTTCAGACTGTCTTTCACAACTTCATACCCACCGACTTGGGCGCGCATACGCTGGGCGATGGCGAACTTGCCGCCGTCATCCTTCGCGCCTGCCACATCCAGGCCGGTGTTGATCCGTTGTTGAACCTCAGTCATTTGAGTGTTGGTCTTCGTCAGGTTCTGCAGAGCCACCATGGCTCCGGCGTTGGTGTTCACTGAAAGCATAATCGTTCCTCCATTCTGGAAGTGGTGAAGTCGTTCTTGACTTGGACTTTTTGTCCTGCCCACACAGTCGCAATCCACATGCCAAGGGCAATGCCGGCAACCGATTGTTTTTGTGCTGGTTTTTATGTTTGTGAGAACACTTCATCCGGACCGCGCCCGAAACTGCAGTCCAATTGTGCCGACCCGGCAGAACCTGCCTGTACCGGACACTGGGTGCGATCACGCGGTGAGCCGGCGGCATGGCACCGGTCCCGATGCGTTCGTCAGACACCCCGGAAACGCCAAAGGCCGGACACACGAATGTGCGCCCGGCCCCCAGATATCCAGTCGTATCACAATATGGAAGACGTCAGCCGGAGCGCCCGGTCAGGCGGCGCTATTGGCCGCATTTGGCGGCGGTGCCAGGCCCTGCATGATGGTGCGGTTCAGGTCGATGAGGACTTCGAATTCGCCATTGCCGCGCATCACCTGCGAGGTGTATTTTGAAACAAAGAGCGAGAGCGAAATGATCGAGGCCCGAAGCTGGTCAGGCAGCTTGTTATCGACGCTGGCGCAATCGGCGCCGAGATTGGACCAAAGCCTGCGATTCCAGTCGAGCGCGTCGATCCGGCTCGAAATCTCGATCCGATCCGTCTCTGACGCCTTCATCAAGGCCCGTGTCACCTGGGCAAACAGCCGGTATTCCGTCGACCGCGGATCTTCGACCCGGGTCGAGGCTTTCTGATACGCTTGAAAGGACATTATTTCAGGCGCTCCCCTTCAAATTCAATCAATTTCTTGCAGCGCATCAACGCCTTGTAATACTCGCCCGCCATCACATCACGGCTAATGGTGACGCAGCTCGACAGAATCTCGGTGGCCGTTACGGCGCCCATGAATTCATTCATCCGGAGCACGAATTGCTCATACTGAAGATCGTCGGCCTGGTCAGAAAGATACATCATCATGATCGGGAAATAGATATGGCGGGCCGGGGTGGTGACCTGGTCAGCCTGCATGATGTCCTTCTCGCGAAGCACGGAAGCCCGGTTCTGCAACAAGAGCGTGGCACGGCGGTCACCATTCTCCACAACGGCTCCGTTCAGCACGAACTTCTCGCCGGGTTTGAGCGAGATTTTCAGGGCCATGTGAATTCTCCAGTCATCTCAGCTTGGATTCGCACAATTTCAAACCGCACGTTGGCAAACCTGAGTGAAGAAAAGGTTTCGGCAGTGCGGCGTCAACAGCAAGTCCGGTCGGCGGCGCGTTAGCAAGTTTTAAATCGAATCCCGTCCTGCTGCTGCCGGATTCCAAGCTACACCAGACCCTATAGGCCTTGTATGACCGACGCAGCCCTGATTGACGAGTTTAACGCCGAGGCCGAGTCCGCGAAGAATGACGCGGTGGGCGCGCGCGGGGCACGCGGCCGGCTCAGCACCGAACTTCGCCTGGGCGTCGTCCCGAAAGCGCAGCGCGACAAGTATCGCAAGGCTGCCAGCCTGGTGACACGGGGTATTAAATTATCCGATGAGGGCGAACACCAGGAGGCCTCGAAATACGTCCTCCGGGCCCTCGACATTGCCCCGGACGTCGCGCTGACCAATCACGCCGTCGGCCTGATTCTGTTTCGCGTCGGGCGTCTGTCCAAAGCGCTGGAATACTATGAACGCGCCTGGAAACTCGACCCGAAAGACGCCGAAATCTACCTCAATATGGGGATTGTCGCCTGGAAGCTGGACATGCTGGAAGCGGCGGAGAAATTCTACCGGCTCTGCGTTCAGCTCGACCCCGGCAATCTGAGCGGAATCACCAATCTGGCAAGCGTCCTTCGAGACCAGGCACGGATCGCCGACGCAATTGAAATCCTGCGGTCTGCCATTTTCCTGCACCCGGAAAATGTCGAATTGTGGAACTCGCTCGGCACAGTCCTCGCTGAATCCGGTGACCCGGCCGGCGCCATAACCTTCTTCACCGAAGCCTTGCGATTGAATCCCAACTTCGCCCGTGCCCACAACAATATGGCCAATATGTACGAGCTGCTCGGCAAGCCGGTCGAGGCGGTTGAGCATTTTGAACTCGCCCTGAGAAACCCCCAGGACGCGATGGATCGTGCAACCATGGAGCATGGCCGCTCCCTGCTCCTTCTGGCCTGCGGGCGTGTCGAGGAGGGCTGGAAGGCTCAACAGGGCCGCCTTGACCCAAACAATTCGCAAGCGACGATTTTCGCGATGAGCTGCCCGCGCTGGGAGAGCCATGATCTCGCCGATATCAAGGGCAAGATCGTCGTCCTTGTCGGCGAACAGGGCCTGGGCGATGAGGTCCTCTTTCTCAACACAGCCCAGGAATTGCTCAACGCGATCGGCCCGGAAGGTGAGTTGAGAATCGCCTGTGAATACCGGCTCGTGCCACTCGTTCAGCGCTCATTGCCCCAGGCCAGGGTCGGCAATCATACTTCCGTGAAGCTTGAGGGGCGCGATGTGCGCACCGCCAATCATCTCGATGATGGCGCCGACTACTGGACGCCAATGGGCGATCCACTCATCGCCCTGCGTCCATCGCTGGAGAGTTTTCCCAAACGCGCTGCCTTTCTCACGCCCGATCCCGAGCGCGTCGAGGTCTGGCGCGACTATCTCGACCAGATCGGCGACGGGCTCAAAGTCGGCATTCTCTGGAAATCACTGAAAATGACGGTGCGGCGGGCGCGTTTCTTCTCTGAATTCGAGGACTGGAAACCGATATTCGCGGTCGACGGCGTCCACTTCATCAACCTGCAATATGGTGAGATCGCCAAGGAACTTCAGCAAGCCAAGGATATGTTCGGCGTCGACATCCATCAGCCCAAGGGCATCGACCTCAAAATGGACCTCGACGATATAGCCGCCTTCGCCTCGAGCTGTGACCTGGTGATCGGGCCAATGAATGCGACCAGCAATCTGGCTGCCGCATCCGGTGGCAAGGTCTGGTTTATTCACGCACGGTCAACGGCCTGGCCTCTGCTCGGCACCGATCATATGCAATGGTATCCCCAGACCCGCTCGTTTTTCGGCACCGGCTTCCGTGACTTCAACAACATCATGCCGCAGGTCGCTTCGGACCTCGAGCAATTGGTCAAAGACCGGACATGAACGGCATGCCCGCCCGGCTGGCGATCCGGGCCGATGGCGATAGCCGGATCGGCCTGGGTCATATGATGCGGTGCGCGGCGCTGGCGCACGCCCTGCTGGACGCCGGGCATATCCTCACCTGGTTCAGCCGGACGCCGCAGACCGTGCCCGCCAGCCTGGCCCATCGGATCGATGTCCGGCCCCTCGCCCCCGGGGGGGAGGCGGCCGGCAGCCTGTTGCAAACGCTTACTGATACGCGTGTCGACGGCCTGATCGGGGACTGGCAGATCACCGACGCCCCGCTCTGCGCACAGCTGCGCCGCGCCGGCTTCTGGCTGGCGCTGATTGGCAATCATCACAATGGTGCCGAGGCCGATCTCTTCATCCACCAGGGATTCGGAGCGCCCCTGGCAGGCGCGCTGGCGCAGATATGCGAGGGCCCTGAACACATTCTTCTCGCCCCAGGCTATGCCGGCCGTTCGCCACGCACCATCCGATCACCGGTGCAACGCCTTCTGATCTCACTCGGCGGTAGCGATACGCCGGTCCTTGGCGCTGTGCTGGATGCCCTCGATAACCTGCCCGAACTCGAAGGCGTCATCATCGACATCAAACGGGCGGTGCCAGGCACGACCACCCTGCCCGCAACCGGCCTGCTGGACGAACTCTGCGCGGCCGACATCGCCATACTCGGCGCCGGGACCACACTGCATGAGGCGGCAGCGACCGGCCTGGCTGCGATCGCCCTGCCGATCGCAGCCAACCAGCGCGAGCGGGCCAGGCAATTCCAGGCGCTTGGGCTCGGCATCAGTCTGGATCCCGCCGCCGAGGGTTTTGCTGAGGGTTTACGGCAGGCCCTGCGCGAGCTGATGCAAACACCGTCCCGGCGTCAAGCCTTTGCCCGGGCGGGCGAAGCGGCAGTGGATGGCCGCGGTGCCTGCCGGGTCGCGAGCCGCATTTCACATCTTGTTTCAGCCACACAGACACGATCGAATTCAACCATTTCAAGCCTGGCGGCTGGTCCGGCGACCTGAATCAGGCGCAGTATTTTCTGTCCAAGCCAACACAAAAGCTGCCAATCGGCCGCACCGAGGGAGACCAGGGTGGGTAACGCACCAATACATCAACACCCCGGCCCAGGGGCACCGGCCGTAACCGGCTGGCCGGACTTTCTCGTAATCGGTGCGCCGAAGTCCGGCACCACCTCGCTCTATCACTATCTGCGCCAGCACCCGGACATCTTCCTCTCGCCGACGCGTAAAGAGGGGCGCTTCTTCTCCGACATCTGGAAGGGCGCGGTCCATTGGCCCGCCTTCTATCATTTCGACGCACCATGTTCGGCTGCAGACTATCAGGCCCTGTTTGCCGCGCGACGTAACGAGGTCCGCGCCGGCGATGTCTCGCCCGATTACCTCGCCTATGCCGACATCGCGGCACCGCAGGCGCTGTCACTGTGCGGACCGGCAACCCGGATCATTGCCATATTGCGCAACCCGGTCGACCGCGCCTGGTCGCACTATCTTCAGAATGTCCGGCGCGATGCGGAATTTCTCTCCTTCGCCAAAACCCTCGAAATCGAAGCCGGGCGCAAGGCGGCCAATTGGGGCTTTCAATGGCTCTATACCGATACCGGCCGATATGCCGGCAAGCTCCAGCCCTGGATGAAGTGCTTCGAGCATTGCCTTGTCCTGCTCCAGGACGAACTCGACCATGATGCCCCCGGCACAATGCGGCGCATATTCGAATTTCTCGACCTTGATCCCGATGCGCCGGTCTCGCTGCAGGAGCGCTATAATACCGGCGGCATTCCGGCCGCCAAACTCCCTGTGCTCGCAGGCGCCCATGACCATCGCTCGGACGAGAGTTTCGAGGCCCTGCACGCCGAACTGGTCGCGCCGGTCAGCGGCATATCCTCGGCTTCTACCGCCGATGGCGTCTATCCGCCCCCGGGTGCAGCCCCCGTGCAGGTTCCACCCATGGACGCCAATACCCGCGCCATGCTGGAGGCACGCTTCGCGCCCGAAATCGACGCATTGGAACGCCTGCTCGGTCGCTCCCTCGACGCCTGGAGGCCGGCATGATGTTGCATGAGCTTTCCACCGGCGTGCTGGTCACAGGCGTTGGTGCCCCGCCAGGCCTCGGCACGGTCCGCTCGCTCAGACAGGCCGACAACGCGCTGAAGATCGTCGCTGCGGACCTCAACCCCCTCGCCGCCGGCCTGTTCGAGCCCGGCGTCGAAGCCCGGCTCCTGCCTGCAGCCAGCCATGCCGCTACCTATCGCGCCGCCGTATCCGAGATCTGCGAAACACACGGCCTCGACACCATCATTCCCGGCTCGGAGGCAGAAGCCGCCGCCCTCGCCCCGATCGCGCGGGAGTGGGCGGGTCGGGGTCTGCGCGTGCCGGTTCCTGATCCGGATGTGCTACGCTTCGGGATTGATAAGGGCCTGCTGCTGAGCCGCATCGCAGAAGCCGGCCTGCCGCTGCCGCGCACTTTGCAGCCGGAGACGCTCGCAGATCTGGAGAGCTGGGATGGCGATTTCCCCTGTGTGCTCAAACCGCGCTGTTCACGCGGTGCGCGCGGGGTGAGCTACCCGGCCGATATGGCGACGCTCAAGCGCGACTGGCCGCCCACCATGGCCGAGCACGGCCCATGCCTGGTGCAAGAGCGCATCCCCGGCGGCCCCGAAACGATCTACACCATCGGCACGCTCTGGAATCGCGGCGAGCTAGTGATCTCCACCCTGCATCGCAAGCTGCAAACCAATCCCCCCAGCGGCGGCGCCGCCATTGCCGGCGAAACGGTGGTCGACCCCGGCCTGACCGAGGCGGGCCTGGCGATCCTGCGCGCCACCGGCCCCTGGCACGGCCTGGCCGCCGTCGAGCTCAAACGTCCCTCTCCGGACGCCCCGCCCTATCTGCTTGAGATCAATCCGCGCATGTGGGGCTTTGGCTATCTGATGACGCTGGCGGGGTTGAATGTCCCGGCCTTGCTGGTGCGCATGCTGGCAGGGGCCGAGCATCTGGCTGGCCATATCCCGTCAACCATTCCGCCCTATGCTCCGATGCGCATGGTCCGCTCCTGGCAGGACGTGGCAATTCCACCCGATGTCGAGGGCATCACATGAAGCGTACGATCGCCGTCATCCAGGCCCGGATGGGCTCCAGCCGGCTGCCGGGGAAAATTCTCGAGCCGCTGCATGACGACGTGTCCCTGCTGGCCTATCAATGCCGCCGCCTGCGCCGTATCGAAGGTGTCGATGAGCTTGTGATTGCCACGACACAGGCCCGGCGCGACGATGTCATCGCTGCCCTCGCCAAAGCGGAAGGCATCCGCGTCTGCCGCGGCTCCGAACGCGATGTGCTGAGCCGTTTCGTCCTCGCCGCCGACATGACCCTTGCCGACACGCTGGTGCGCATTACCTCGGACAGCCCGTTTCGCGACCCGGCGGTGATCGCGCGCTGCGTTGCCGAACACCAGGCTCACGGCGCCGAATACACCCGGCCCGAGGCCGGCCATCTTCCCCGGGGGCTGCGCGCCGAAGTCGTCGAAGCGCGCGTGCTGCGCCAGATCGATCGCGATGACGCAACAACCGACCGCGACCGCGAACATGTGACCATAAGAGTGCGCGAAAACCCGGACGCCTATCGCTGCCTCACCCTCGCCTTCCCGGAGGCGCTGCATCACCCCGAATACGATCTCTCGGTCGATACCGCCGCGGAGCTGGGCTATGTGCGCATGATCCATTCCAGGCTCGCGGCCCGCGGCTGGCCAGTCGATACCGGCCATATCTGCGCCCTGCTGGCTGAAATCACGCCGGCCCAGTCGGTGCAACAAGGAATAGCCTCATGAGCCCTGCCATCACACTGATCGCCGAGATCGGCTCCAATCATGGCGGCAGCCTGGACGAGGCCAAACGCTATATCGAAGCCAGCGCCAAGGCTGGTGCCCATAGCGCCAAATTCCAGTCACTGACCCGCGAAGGCCTGATCGCCCGCAAGGCGAGGGATGCCGCAAGCGGGACATGGATCGACAATCCGCGCTACGCTGCCTTCACCAATCAGGGCCTGCCCGATCACTGGCTGCCAGAGCTCAAGGCCTGCTGCGACGACAATGGCATCGAATTCATGTCGACCCCGTTCGATCTGGAGGCTGTCGACAAGCTCGAGGCACTGGGCGTCAAGCGCTACAAGATTGCCTCGGGCGACCTGACCTTCACGCCCCTGCTCGAGAAGATCGCCGCCACCGGCAAGGCCGTCATCATGTCGACCGGGGCGAGTTACCTCGAAGAGGTCGCGACCGCCATCAAGACGGTGCAAGCCGCCGGCTGCAGCGATCTGACCGTGCTGCAATGCACGGCGAGCTATCCTCCCAGCTGGGAGGATCTCAACCTCAATGCCATTTCAACGCTGAAGTCCGCCTTCGGCCTGCCGGTCGGTCTGTCGGATCATTCGCCGGGGCATGTCGCCCCGATCGCGGCGGCGGCGCTGGGTGCGACGGTGATCGAGAAACACGTCACCTTCGACCGCACCACACCAGGACCGGACCATCCGTTCGCGATGGAGATGGATGAATTCGCCAGCCTGGCCCGGGATCTGGCGGCCCTGTCGACCGCACTCGGCGATGGCGAAAAACGCCCGGCGGCGAGCGAGATCAATCGCCGTAATAATCTGCGCCGCGGCGTCTATGATCCGGACACGGGACTGCCAACCGATGCCGCAAACGGCGTCTGGCTGCGTCCACAATACAAATAGCCAAAATCAGGCGGTCCGGATCTTGTCGATCTTGTTGGCCGAGACACCGTCAACCATGGTGCGGTTGATCATCGGGTGATCCTCGTCCTGGGGTCCGAAATCGCTGTCGGGATGATAGGCGATCACGCGCATTTCGCTGTCGAAGGTGCGAAATTTGTGATTGCCCTCGAACGGAATGCGGAACATCACGCCCGGCTCGAGCGGGATTATGCCTTCCGGCGTCACGCATTCGCCGCGGCCCGAGAACACCACGCCGATACGGTCGGACGGGTGTGTATGGGGGGTCTGATCGATGCCGGGCGGGAAATAGAGCAGGTTGAGACAGGCATCGCCCATCCGCACCGGCGGGATCAGCAGGCTGTCGGTGCAGCCATCGATATATTTCAG
>NZ_CAXBKN010000035.1:0-25007 GCF_963976135.1 uncultured Maricaulis sp. | reverse complement strand
CCTCGCATTCTGACGGCATTACGGACTCTAACGTACTTATCCAGCGCAACAAGAAAGCTTGGTGACATCCTTCTCGAAGCCCTGCGCTGCCAGCTTCAAGCCTTCGACCGTTGTCAGATAGGGGAAAATCATCGCGCCCAGCTCTTTCGTGGTCATGCCGAATTTCAGGGCCATGACCATCGTCTGGATCGAATCCGCTCCTTCCGGCGCCATGATCTGCGCGCCGAGCAGCTTGTCCGTTTTCTCGTCTGCCACCAGCTTGATCAGGCCACGGGTATCTGCAGCCGCAAGAGCACGGGGCACCTGGTTCAACGGCGCAATCGACTCTTTGACCTCATAACCGGCGTCAATCGCCTCCGACGCCGTCATTCCGACGCCAGCAATTTGAGGGTCGCAAAACACCACCCAAGGCATTGTGCGGTTGTCATAAGGCTCGACAGGCTGATCGGCTGCGTGCTTGGCCGCAAGTTTCGCCCCATAGGCTGCCATGTAGACGAACTGATCGCGGCCTGTGACGTCCCCGGCGGCATAGATCGATGTGTTGCTGGTGCGCATGTGACCATCGACAATGACGCCGCCGCGCCCATCCACTTCAACATCAACCTCCGCCAAGCCGAGATGGTCGATGTTCGGACGCCGTCCAGCGGCGATGAGGACTTTTTCTGCTGTGACAATCTGCGTGCCGCCACCCGTCTCGCAGTGGAGTTGCACGCCCTTGGAGGTCTGTTCGATGCGCTGATAGCCAACGCCTGAACAAACCTTTATTCCCTCCGCCTCGAATGACGCCTTGAGCGCTTCGCTGATTTCCGGGCCGGCTTCGGGAAGCAATCGGGTGCGACAGCAAATCGTCACCTTCACGCCGGCTCGCGAGAACATTTGACCCAACTCGCAGCCGATCACACCGCCGCCAATGACCATCATCGTTTCTGGCAGGATCTCAAGTTCGAGCGCAGTGGTTGAGTTGAGGGTCTCAACGCCTTCGATACCCGGAATGGGTGGGATGCTGCTACTCGAGCCGGTGGTGATGATGGTTTTCCCCGCCCGTATAATCCTGCCGTCGACATGGACGCCGCCCTGAGTCAGCTTGGCCGGGCCGTCGGCGTAGATATAGTCGATGTTTTCGTATTCGGGGAGAAGCGCCTCGTATTTCTTGTCGCGCAAGGCGTTGACCAGCGCCGTTTTCTGGGCCTGGACAGCCGACCAGTCAGTGACGCCGGATGTGACGGTGATGCCCGCGAACCGTTGCGCTGCATGAGAACTGTGAGCCGCTTCCATCGCCCGGATCAGTGCTTTGGACGGAACGCAACCAACGTTCACACAGGTCCCGCCGATGGTGCCGTGCCCGATCAGCGCGACGCGAGCGCCCGCTTCAGCCGCGGTGATTGCCGCCGAAAATCCGGCCGATCCAGCCCCAACAACTGCGATGTCATACTGGCGGCCGTTCTCGTATGAGCAACAATCACTCATTCGGGCATTCTCCTATTTTCAATTGGTGGTCGGGGCGGTTAGTGTTGGCCGTTGGATTCATCGTGCGGTGCGCCTGACGGATGCGCGGGATAGCCAGCCTGAGTTGATGCCTGGGCGATCTCATCCATCGACGCGACCGCCGGGTCGAAATTCACAACCGCCGTCTTGCTATCGAAATCGACATCAACTGAATGGACGCCATCAACCCGGCTCATGGCCGTACGGACGGTGATCGGGCACATGGCGCACGTCATGTTTTCGATCTCGAATGTGACGGTTTCGCTGGCTTCGATCTTCGAGCTAGCAGCTGCGTCAGCCGGTGGGGCTGAATACAGCGCCAATCCGCCAAAGCCGATAACACCGATTGCGGCAGCGGCCATTAGTAGTGTGGTTGTCTTGGTCATTTTGGTCTCCTTAGTAAAAAATTGAGGCCCACCAATCGATGGTGGCCGCGAGCAGAACAATCACCAGCCCGGCCCAGAGAGCCACTTGAGTGATGAGGGTGGATTGAGGTTTGGCGCAGTAGGAGCCGTCTTCACAGGGTGGTTTGGCCTTGAAATAGACGTGCCAAAACCCAAAACCGATAAAGCCCAGCGTCACCGCGATAAAATAGGGCTTGAAGGGTTCGAGCGCGGTTAGCGACCCGATCCACGCGCCGCCAACCCCGGCTAGCACCAACAGCAATGGCACTATGCAGCAGGTGGATGCGAGGATTGCGCCGGCGATCCCGCCGGCGGCGAGCCATTTATCGCTTTTGTTTGGTGCTGGAACTTGGGCCTGAACCGGCTCGATATGTGTCATTGGTTTTCTTGCTCACTGCTTGATTTCCAGTGAGGCTAATCCCTGTAGTGACTACAGACACAAGCGGAAAATGATCACGAAAACACACGAGGCTGTGAGAGCGCTCGGTGGGCACCCTTAGCCGCGTGACCTGCGGGATATTCCGCCGGGAAAATGCATGCCGCTCATCCGTCCCGTCGCATTGCACTCCAATATTCAAGCCTTTTTGCCCTCGGGCATGACACCGTCGAGTGCATCAATCACCGGGCAATTCGGCACCACGCCACCACCACACTGAGCCGCCATGTCCGACAGTACACCTTCGAGCCGGTTGAGATCCGCGATTTTCGTCCGAACCGATTCAAGGTGGCTCAATGTCATGTCGTGCACCTGGCCACAGCTATACGAATTGTTGTCGACCATGCTGAGCAGGCCTTGAACTTCGGCCATCGCAAAGCCAAGCTCGCGTGCCCTCATCAGGAATTTGAGCCGGCGAACATCCTTATCGGAGTAGATTCGAAAGCCGTTTTCCGCGCGGACCGGTTCCGGCATCAGCCCAATGCTCTCATAGTATCGCACCGTCTCTAAGTGACAGCCTGTCAATTTGGCGAGTTTACCGCGGGTGATATTCATGCCTTGGCGCCGTTCTCGAATTCAGAATTTCGGGACAAATAGGAATTGTTTCCAATGATCGACTGAATAGCCGCTAGTTTTCTATACGCCCTCGGTTTTCGATATCTGCTGCCGTTCGAACGCGACGGGCGACAGCATCCCCTTCCTCACATGCTTGCGCTTTGGGTTGTAGGACATTTCGATGTAGTCGAACACGTCCTGGCGGGCTTGCAGGCGGGTTTTGTAGGTTCGACGCCGTATTCTCTCGCGCTTGAGCGACGAGAAGAAGCTCTCGGCCACGGCGTTATCATGGCAGTTGCCGCGCCGGCTCATCGAGTGCTTCAGCTTGTGGGCCTTCAGGAAGGAGGTCCAGGCCATGCTGGTGAACTGGGAGCCCTGGTCTGAGTGGATCAACACCTTGTTATCCGGCCTCCTGCGCCAGACGGCTATCAGCAAGGCCTGCAGGACCATTTCCGTCGTCTGACGGCTCTGAAGCGACCAGCCGACGACGCGGCGGGAGTAGAGATCGATGACGACCGCCAGATAGGCGAAGCCTTCCAGTGTTCTGATATAGGTGATGTCCGTCACCCAGACAGTATCGGGTGTAGCGACGTCGAACTGCCGATCCAGTGTGTTGTCAACGACAATAGAGGGCTTGCCGCCATGGCTGCCGGGCCTTCCTGATGAGTGCGGTCTGGCGGGCGTCTTGCCTTGCCCGTCCTGCGGCTGATCCCGTAACGCCGGCACAACGCCGACATGTTGGCTCCAAGCCGCCCGGCCAAACACACAAACTCCTCGCGTTGTGCCATCACTGACAGCTCCGTAAACGGCATGCCCACCTCCTCTGGCGTCACACCGAAACTGTCAGCCATGTCTCCGAACGAATGTCACCTATCTATCCGGTCCATACAGCAGATCAGGGGGCACCCCCAGGTCTCATGTCCCGCCCCCATAACCTGGATTGACATTCTGGACCTGTGCCGGATTGCGAGATTCAGACCTCTGCAAGAGTTCAACCTGGCGACGAACCCATCGCGCCACCTCATGGCTCGGCAGCAGGCCTTCTTGGTTGGCAACATAAGGAAGACCGTCCAACACCTCGGCATAGGGTCCAAAACCGTAAACTCTATAGGGAATGACCAAGGCCGGGCTGCCGTGCTCTGCGGCCTGTTCAACGAACGCGCGAATGCGCTGTTCCGATGCGACGCGTTTTTCCGCCCAGTCCTCACGCAAAGTCTGCACCTCGACGTGCCGGAAGGGCAGCGCTCGCCGTACGGAATCGGCCCGTGCATCGATATTGCTCAGCCACCGCTGATTTTCGGCATCGTCTGCAGGACCATGGGCGAGGATCAGGATACTTTCCTGTTGCGGGTCTGTGCTGAGTTGTCTCGCGCGCTCAACAAGCACACGTCCCATCTCCGGCGCTTCCGACAATCCTTCCTCACTCAATGCGAAAGAAGAAATTGTGTCAATCTGCCAGAAAGCCATGGCATGACCACCATGATGGGCGGCGGCAGCCTCATCCATCATCCGCATGGGTGCCCCCAGGCTGATCCCAAGGATTTGCTCGGTTCGCTCAAACCAGCTGTCACCACTGATGAACAGTCTGACCACACCAATCTGGCGAACGCCTTGAGCCTCCAACCGATGCACTGCGTCCTGGATGCTGCCGGCATCTGCCATGCCAAAGGCAATCTCAACGATGTAGTCATCGCGTATCTCATCAGCCATGGCTTCAATCGCGCTGTTCCAGTCTGCCTCCCCGCCATGTGCCATGATCAAAACGCCGTAGCTGGCGGCATTGCCAACCTCTTGACGGTTTGACGAAGAGGCACATCCCCCCAGTAAAAACAATGCAGTAAACAGAGATATATAAGCTCTCAGCATGTGGATTCTCCCTCGTATCAGGGGAGCGACCAGACAGGCTGCACTCCCCCAAAGGCAATCTTTCTGACGTATCAATAATGCGAATGATTCTTACTTGCAAACTGTTTTATGGGGTGCGATATAGCGCCAATTGCAAATCATTCTCAATGAGGGGGCGTTCATGAGACGTTTATTACTCAGCAGCATTTCCATCCTGACACTCACCAGTTCGGGCCTTGCTCAAGCACACGAGGTCGTTCCGGCGGACGAGGTCGACATCATCGTCGTCGAGGCAACGCGCACACAGATCGATAGCTTTGATTATCCCGGGATGACATCCGTGATTAGCCAGGACACGCTCGATCTCCTACGCCCATCTGATCTCGACGATCTGCTGAGCGCCTTGCCTGGGCTAGAGATCTCCGGCGGTCCTCGGCGGACCGGTCAGACCATCTCGCTGCGCGGCCAGGGTCGAGAGAACACCACTCTGCTTCTGGACGGAGCGCGGCAAAACTTTTCCTCTGCCCATGACGGCGCCATCTTCGTCGATCCCTCCCTGATCGTGAGCGTGGAATCCGTCCGTGGCCCGGCATCCTCACTCTACGGATCGGGCGCATCCGGCGGTGTGATTGCTCTGAGAACCGCAAACGCTCTCGATCTGCTTTCCGAACACGAAACTCACGGATTTCGTCTCGGTCTGGGCCTGCGCACCGTTGATGGCGAGCAGCGTTCCTCCGGAAGCGTTTACGGGTTGGCCGACAATCTCGACCTGCTCGTTTCGGTTTCGCGCCGGCAGTCCGGTGACATCGCCTTGGGATCGGGTGATGAGCTTCCAGCCAGCGACGAAGCCGTGTCCGGCCTGTTCAAGCTGGGAATTTCGTTATCCGAAGGCGTACGCGCCGAACTTGGCTGGCAGATATTTGACGGCAGGGCCATCGAGCCGAATAATGGCCAGGGCTTGGCAGAGCCCAGCGCATCCAACGCGCTGGAAACGAAGGATATCACCAACAATAATCTGACTTTTTCGTTCAATGCTTCGCCTGCCAACGCGGAATGGCTCGACCTCGACCTGACAATCTATCGCAATCAATCAAACGTTGATGAGGAAGAGATCACCGCCCGGCGCACCCTGCGCCGCGACCTGGAAACTATCGGGATCCGGGCCGACCAGCGTTTTGCCTTCGCTCTCGGCGCCTATGATGCGGGACTGACACTCGGCGGTGAATATTACCAAGACCAGCAAGACGGGCACGACAGCACGTCTGTGGACACAATTCGCGGCGGCGCTCCGGATGCATCCACCCGCTTTGCGGCCAGCTATGTTCAGCTCGAACTGGAGGGCCCGGCCCCGCTCGGATTGCCCGGTCACGTCACCCTGTTGCCCAGTGTGCGCCTCGATGATTTTGAAAGCCGCTCCGCCCTCGCTCCGACCTCTGCCGACAGCAAGATATCGCGCCGGTTCGGACTAAGCTATGCCGCGACGCGCAATCTCACCGTATTCACAAGCTGGGGTGAAGCCTTCCGGGCGCCTTCGATCAACGAGCTCTATCTCGACGGAACCCATTTTTCCTTCCCGCACATCATTTTGGGCGCTCCGGTATTCATCAGCAATGAGTTCATTGCCAATCCCGATTTGCGCCCGGAAGAAACTGAAACCTGGGAGATCGGCTTTGGTCTCGACCTGCAGAGCCTGCTCGCAAACAGCGACTCGCTGCGCATCAAGGCTTCGTGGTTCGAGACCGACGCGGAGAACCTTATCGACATCGCCGTCGATTTTGCCTTCGACGCCAGCTGCTTTTCTCCGCCTTTCTTGCCCTGTACCGCCGGCACGACGCAGAGCAGAAATGTCGGTCAGGCCAAACTCTCGGGCTATGAGGTCGATCTGACTTATGAGAATGGCCCGTTTTCCCTGACGGCGGCCCTGTCGGAAATCGATGGCGAAGATGTTGCCACGGGCAACCCCCTGGGCACCCTTACGCCGGCTCGTCTCTTGCTCGATGGCCGGTGGCTATTTGAACCCCAACGTCTGACTTTGGGTACCCGAGTTGAGATCGCCGATGCGTTCAACAAAACGACCGATCCGGCCAACCAGCGTGACGGCTATGCCGTGGTCGGTCTATATGCGAGATGGCGTCCAGTGGTCGAGCAGGGCCTCAGCATCAATGCTGGTATCGCGAACGTGTTCGATGAAGATTATGCTCGCGTTTTTGCGGGTGTGAGCGAGCCAGGACGTTCATTTCGTCTCGATTTGACCTGGTCGAGTAGTTTTTGATTTTCTACGTGTGGACGCAATCGGACCAGCATCGAGCTGTGGGGAGCTTGATGTGAACTCTCATGAGGTTGTTCATTCGGGCTGAAGCCTTGAGTCTGGTTGTTGCGCGACATCCAGAGGAAAGGAGCGTGCCGAATGAACAACCATAAAATGCCCGAGCTACACCGTCCAATTTCCGTGACCTGAGTGGCCTCAGCATCTCGCCCGGCGACAATTCGCTCAAAGTTCGTCCGATCAGGCCGGGCCCGTGACGCTCGAGGATAGCTTGTGCCATGTGGCTCCTAATCAGATCAACACCGGAGCGCTGGTTCAATGCCGAAAAGACATCAAAATGGATGCTGTCGGTGTAGACCCAACGCGCAGGATGTCGAGCAGCCAGCCTCTCCAGAACGATCAAAACTGCTATTATCAGCTGACATGATCAAGAAGGTGCCGCGGCACTGTAGGAGCACGAACTGGCCGCCGCCGAGGGCGCCAGATCGGCCACAGCGAATCAAGTAGCGACTTCACACAGGTTTGGCGCAAGCGCGTCGCAAACGGTCGGTGTAATGAGAAAGTCACAGGCCCTTTCAGCGTCTGCGGCCGCGCGAAAGATGATGCCGGGGTCTTTCAGGAGGCGAATCCAGGCGGCGATATAACTCGCGTGGTCATCGATTTGCTTGCCGAGGATCCCGAAGCTGGCACCCATGAAAGCCGCAGCGAGTTCGGCGACGAGTTCTTCATAGGCGTAACGCTGTTTGTCGATTGCGTGAATGATGCCGTCGCGCGCGAGACGCTGGCCAGCGCCGGACCAATGGGCCAGCTCATGGCATGCCGTCGCCAAATGATCCTGCGGGGAATGAAAGGCCCCGATGGCGGGCCAGCGAACCACGTCGCGCGCTGGTATGTAGCAAGGTTGCGGCCCCTCTTCATAGTGCGGTTGGTGGAATGACATCAACGCGTCATAGGCTGACAGCGCATCGTGTTGACGCGGAGCGCCGTCGGCGGCGCGCGCGGGATAGAAATGATCAGGCAGGCCCTCGATCTGTTCGGCATTGAAGACATGATATGTGCGCGAGAAGCCGCGGCGTGCCGGTGAGCTCTCCACCTCGTGTTCGTCATCGCTTGGGCCGAGCGGTTTGTAGACAATCACCGGCGTGCCCTTGGCGCCCTTGCAAATCCGGGCCTCAAGGGCACCTGCCTGGCGGAACGTCATCCAGTAGGGACTTTGAAATTCAAATTGGGTGGCGGCCATCCAGAGCATCAAGACATTGATGCCGCGATAGGCGCCGCCGTTATATCGCAGAGGTCGGCCGACATAGCCTTGACCATCCCAGCCGGCCGACCACGGCTTTACGCCAGTCTCCAGGGCTTTGACGATGCGGGCGGTTACACTCTCTCGCAGGGCTTCGATTTTCATGAGGACCTCTCCTGGGCGTGGGTGACACGTCCGATCCCCTCCTTTCCTCCCCCACCGGGGCGCCTTGAGTTGGTGAACAGCTGGATGGACCCGAGAAGCCTCTACGAACACGCAAGATGATCCATGGACCATATTAACTTGCTCCCGCAGGCGACCGGCCGCGAGGTTCAATCACTTGACGACGCGATTTCAGCCGGCGGGGTCGCCATCATGAGTTCGGGCGTAACCTTCCCGGTCCACGCACGAGACAATTGATACACAAATTTCTTGAAACTTCCATTTTTTGCAAGTATTGGTAATTTTATGGACACCCTTACCAATCTGATTGCCGCAGCTGGATATGCAGATCGCGTTTTCACCGAGCGGCAACTCGCCGAGCTGATTGGCGGCGGCGACCCACGCCGCTACGGGCTTGTAAATCGTGCGCTGAAGGACGGATCTCTAGTTCGGGTAAAGCGCGGCCTCTATCTGCTAAGCCCGTCCCATTCCAGCGGCAACGTCCATCCCTTCGCCATCGCCCAGGCCTTGATGGCCGGCAGTTATATTTCATTTGAAACCGCGCTCTCCTTTCATGGCTGGATCCCCGAAACGGTCTTTGCGACGGCAAGCGTAACGCCCGGCCGTAAGACGTTGGAGCGAGATCATGACCAGCTCGGTCGTTTCACCTTCCATCCCCTTGCCCTAACGCAGTACCGGCGTCTCTCAGGCGTCGCCCGGGTCGAGCTCGGCCAGCGCACTGCACTTGTCGCCCAGCCCCTGCGCGCTCTGATGGATCTCGTCGCGCTCAGAAAGCAATGCTGGTCCGGCCTTGAATGGATCGAGCAAGGCCTGCGAATTGATGAGGTTCATCTAATGGCGTTGCGCCGCAAAGACTTTGCGGCGCTTGCGGGCGTCTACAAGCACAAGGCTGCAACCCAATATCTTGAAAGCTTCGAGGGCGCCGTCTTCGACCTGAAATCGGCGGCCAGAACCGGCGCGCGGCAACGCGCAGTAGGCACCACATGATCGATCTCATCCAGGAAAAGCTTGAACAATATGCCCCCAGAAATGCCCTTGAGGAAGAAAACGCGACCAAGGAAATTCTGCAGGAGATCGCGCTCTACGCGCTCTGGCGTGCGGATTTCTTCGATATCGCGCTTTTTCAGGGCGGCACGAGCCTGCGCATCCTTCATGGATTGCCCCGCTTTTCTGAAGACCTCGACTTTATGCTGCGAGCACCAGATCCGGGATTTGAGTGGGCGCGATATCTGGACGTCCTCCTGCAGACTTTCGCGGAATTTGGTCTGCAGTCCGAGGCGTTGCCCAGGGGCAAGATGGACAAGCGTATCCGTCAGGCTTTAATCAAGGACAATTCCGTCGCGAGCCAACTCGATCTCGCGTTTGCGGACCGCCATCCGAACAGAAAAATCAAGATCAAGCTGGAAATCGATGTCGCCCCGCCGCAGCATTCTGGCGAGGAGCTGAGCTTCCTGGACTTCCCCCTCGACCATGAAGTGCGCCATCAGGACCTCGCATCGAATTTCGCGTTGAAAATCCACGCCCTGCTTTGTCGCGGCTTTCTCAAGGGCCGCGATTGGTATGATTTCTCCTGGTACGTCGCAAAAGGCGTGTTCCCAAACCTTCCCCACTTGCAGGCGGCGCTCGGGCAATTCGGTCCCTGGGCTGACAATGTGGACCTTCAGGTCGATGCGGCCTGGCTCGAACGCGAACTGGAAGTCGCGATCCACGCCGTCGACTGGCGAGCGGCCGCAGACGATGTCCGCAGGTTCCTGCGTCCCGTTGAAGCCAGGTCCGTGGACCTATGGGCAGAACCATTCTTTCGCAAAAAGCTCGAAAAATTGATCGCAAGCGGTACTTGAAGTCTAATTCGAACAGAGCCGGGCCCATCACGACCGCTCGGATTGTGGGGGCCCTCCAGTGGGTGGTCCGCTCCCATTATTTGAACCGCCTGCTCTTGGTGTGTTCCGGCTGGTAGACCGGCGCTTGCGCAGCCGAGGCAACAAGGACGCCTTTCCCCCTTGTTGGAACACCTCGGATCAAACGCTCAAAGCGGCGATGGTGTCCTTGCTGATTGGCAACACAATACGCTCATCAGGAACGGCCAATGCCTTGTTGGTTTCCGGACAGTCTATCGACTTGATGATGTGACGGATCGTGTTCAGCCGCGCTTGGCGTTTGTCGTCGGTACGTACGACATACCATGGCGTGTGCTTGCAATCCGTCCGGCGCAGCATTTCATTGCGGGCGGCCGAATAGGCATCCCATTTTTCCAACGCGACCGCGTCAATCGGGCTTTTCTTCCATTGTTTCAGCGGATCCTGGTCGCGATCGGCCAGTCGGCGTTCCTGCTCAGACCGGCTGATATCCAGATAGTATTTCAGAATTTGAATGCCATCGCGGACCAGCATTCCTTCAAACGCCCCGACATTGTCAAAAAACACCTCGACCTCATCATCACTGGCAAAGCCCATGACTTTCTCGACGCCTGCCCGATTGTACCAAGAGCGATTGAACAGCGCGAATTCACCGTCCGCTGGAAGGTGCGGCGCGTAACGTTGGAAGTACCAGCTGCGCATCTCACGGTCAGATGGTTTTCCAAGAGCGACAACGCGTGTCTCGCGCGGGCTGAGATGTTCAGCGATACGTTTAATGACACCATCCTTGCCGGCAGCGTCGCGCCCCTCGAGGATGACCAGAATGCGATGCCCATGCGTGATTGCGCGGCGTTGAATCTTGACCAATTCGACCTGAAGTGCGCGCAAGTCGCGTTTGTAGGCCTTCTTGGACAGGACCTCATTGTCGTGGTCACCCTTGGGCATTTGCGTGAGCCTCATAATCAATAATCGACGACACGCGTCGGTTGGCGCGACGCTCGGGTTCGGGCGAGTATAGATAGTCGCGCGTCAATGGGACGGCGTCCTGTCGTTTGGCGAGTTGAAGCTGGAATACATTGTGTACCCCATGACGAAATGAGAGCGCGCTGCAGACGAGATAAAAGTCCCACATGCGCACGAATTGGGCGTCATAGAGCGCCTCGGCCTCATCGGCTCGTGCCAGGAAACGGTTGCGCCAGGCCTTGAGCGTTTCTGCATAATGAAGGCGCAGGATTTCGACATCCAGCACCATCAGCCCCGCCTTCTCGACGGCAGGCAGGATTTCGGAAAGCGCTGGAATATAGGCGCCCGGAAAGATGTGCCGCGCGATCCAGGGGTTGGTGATTGCCGGCCCTGAGGTGCGCCCGATCGTGTGAATGAGCGCTGTGCCATTTTCGCTGAGGCGCGCGGCGATCTGATCAAAGAATTTCCGATAATGCGGCACACCGACATGTTCAAACATACCCACCGAGACGATCCGGTCGTATTCGCGCGTCAGATTTCGATAGTCCTGAAATTCAAAATCCACCCGGTCGCCGAGACCCAGATCCTCGGCACGCTCGCGGGCCAGGCAAAGCTGCTCGCGAGACAGGGTCACCCCATGGACGTTGACCGCTTCGCAGCCTGCCAGATGCAACGCAAGTCCGCCCCAGCCACAGCCGATATCAAGGACATTATCGCCCGGTCTCAGGCAGAGTTTTCTGGCGATATGGTCCTTCTTGAAACGTTGAGCGTCGGCAAGCGAATCCTGGGCATCATGAAAATAGGCACAGGAATACTGCATGTCTTCATCGAGGAAGAGACGATAGAGCTCGTTGCCGATATCATAGTGGTGCGCGACGTTACGCGCCGACCGAGCCTGCGGATTGAACTGCGCGAGGGCCCGAAACGTCTTCCTGAGGAACGCCGGCAACGCCCCACCAGAGGTGCCATCAGCCAGCAGATTGCGCCAAAGCAGATCGAGCAGCTCGTAAAGATCGCCCGCCTCAAGGATCAAGCCGCCTTGCATATAGGCTTCGCCGAGCTCCAGCTCCGGATCGAGCAGGATCCGGCGTAGCCAGGCATCAGTGGTAACCGCGATACGGATCTGATTCTGACCCAGCGTTCCAAACCTCGTTGTTTCTCCGTTTGGGAATGTGACCTCAAATTGCCCGTGACGGATCGACCGGCGCAGCCGGCTCTTGGCGATTTCACTCCAGATGCTCATCCTCTGGCCCTCCCCTGCTTAGGGCGCACCGTCGCGCTCTGTTCGCATAACCTGATACGGATATGACGGCTGACCCCCTCAAACATTACAGGGGTCACCGCGAAATGACGGGCTGAACCCGCCAGATTGATGAGGGGTTTTGAGGGGGGAGCCGATCAGCGGCGTAATAATGATCAAGACCAAACATCAGCCTAGCCATCAGAGAGAATATGACCTTGGACCAATCCCGTTCGGAGCGCCGCAGACGTGTCCTCGAGACCACCTTGATCGAGTCGCACCAGGACATATTCCGGTTTCTGGTGCGCAAACTGCGCAACGAGGCCGATGCGAAGGATGTGATCCAGGAGTTCTACGTCAAAGCGCTGACACGGTTCGACGATCTGAAAGACGAAGACCGGTTGAGGGGTTGGCTCTCGCAGATCCTGCGATCAACAATCGCAGATTTCTTCCGAGCGCGGGCCCGCACACGCAAGGCGCTCGGAACCTATGCCACCGAAGCGGCGCTCGAGTTCGATGACGACGAATTGGACGCAGCCATCTGTGCCTGCCTCTACAAAATGCTCCCGACGCTCAACCGGGATTATGCAGACTTGATCTGGCGGGTTGATTTGCTCGGTGAGGATCGGTCAGCGATCGCGGACGATCTCGGCCTGACCGACAATGGGTTACGCGTGAAATTACATCGGGCTCGCCGCGCCATGCGCGATCGGCTGGAGCAAACCTGCCTGACCTGCGTGGAGCATGGCTATTTTCGCTGCGCCTGTCCCGGCGCAGAAGGCTTAAGGAAACATGGCCCCGTCAAGCGCCCTGCGGGCAGAGCGGGACCAGACCGAGCGAGCCCGGTCGAGCCCTGAATCCGGTCGTTCGACAGGCTCGATGTAACGTGATGACGCTTTGTGCGTCCTTATTCAGGAGCGCCCAGTGGAGTTCGCCAGGCAACCTTCGCCTCGCAATCGCTCGATCCTTTCGAAGCGACCTTGCTGGCCCGCTCTGCGAGACTGCCGGGGCCGGACCCCAATGAGCCTGCCCGAAGAAACATGCGGCGCCCGATCCGATTTGAACCGGAGCGTTACAATACCACGACCAGTGCCCGAACCGATCTCCGATAGACGCGCCCTCTCCCCGATAAACCCCTCAATCAGGACAATGCCATCATGCCAGACGATCTCACTGCCGAGCTCCAGAAACGTAGCAAACCCAAGAAGGCCGGTAGGGCAAAGCAGCGGCCGGCGGCACGCCGTTCGCAAACCAAACGGCCTGAGACGTCCCCCTCTCCGTCGCCCTCGTCCGCACCGATCTGGCCAACACCGCAAGAAATGACGGCCTATGGCATCGATGTGTTGCAGCGGCAGGTCCTCTTCTTCGACACGCTGCGCCAACGCGCCAATGCGATGCTCGCCCATGAGGCCGAGGGCATGCCGCCGGTCCTGAAATTCAAGTACGAGCTTTTGGCGGACGCAGCGACATTCCAGCCGGCGAGCAATTATCAGCTGCTCAAAATTCTCGAGGTCGGCGAGATCTGCCTCGATGATTGTCTCGACCCTGACAAGCCGCCGGTGATCATTATCGATCCGCGGGCGGGTCACGGACCGGGGATCGGCGGGTTCAAAACCGAATCAGAGGTCGGGATCGCGCTGCATGAGGGCTATCCGGTCTATTTCGTTGTGTTCACACCAGACCCGGTGCCCGGCCAGACACTCGCCGACGTGCTGGCGGGTCTGCGTCATTTCGTCGAGATCGTTTCGGACCGGCACGATGGCCGGGCGCCGGTCCTCTATGGCAATTGTCAGGGCGGCTGGGCGGCCGCGCTTCTGGCGGCCGATTGCGAGGGCTTGACGGGGCCCGTCGTGATGAACGGATCACCGCTTTCCTATTGGGCGGGCGAGCCCGGTGCCAATCCCATGCGGCTGGCGGCAGGCTTTGTTGGCGGGGTCTGGGTCAACCACCTGCTCTCCGACCTTGGAAATGGCTTGTTCGACGGCGCGTGGCTGGTCCAGAACTTCGAAAACCTCAAACCGGAGGGCGCGATTTTTCGCAAATATGCCGACCTGTTCGAGAACGTCGATACGGATTCCGACCGCTTTCTGGAGTTCGAGCGCTGGTGGGGCGGTTTTCACCGGCTCAGCCGCGAGGAAATCATCGCGATTGTCGAAAACCTGTTTATCGGAAACCGGCTTGAACAAGGCCTGGTGAAACTCGGGCCCGATTGCGAAATCGACCTCAAACATATCCGCAATCCGCTGGTCATTTTCGCGTCCTATGGCGACAATATCACGCCACCACACCAGGCGCTGGGATGGATACCGGCGGTCTACAAGACGACCGAGGAGCTCATCGACGCCGACCAGCGCATCGTCTACCTGATCAACCAGCATGCCGGTCATCTCGGGATCTTCGTCTCCGCGAGCGTCGCCCGGCTTGAACACCGCGCAATCCTGGAGAGCCTCGGCAAGATCGAGGCCCTGGAACCGGGCCTCTATGAGATGAAGATCGACAATCCCACCGGCGATCCCGACTGCGCGCACGACCAATACACTGTCCGGTTCGAGCCGCGCCAGGTCGAGGATCTTGTCTTCGAGACCCAGCCCGAAGCATTCGAAAGGGTGGAACAGGTTTCAACACAGATGGAGGCGGTCTATTCGACCTTCGTCAGTCCGTCGGTGCGCGCCTGGTCCACCCCCCTTACGGCCGAGGTGCTGAAATGGTCCCATCCGATGCGGATGAGCCGCTATATGTTCTCGGAGATGTTCAACCCCGCCATGGCCATGACCGCCGCGCTGGCACCGATGGTGCGTGACGGTCGCGAAGCGGTCGGCGAGGAGAACCCGCTGCGCAGAGCCGAAAAGACGGGCGTTGACAGGGTCGAGAGCGGCCTCTCCCGCCTGCGCGTATCGCGCGACGCCGCAACGGAGCAGGCGTTCAGCTGGCTCTATGACTGGCCCAGCCTGGCGCGCTCGTCCCAAGGAGGGGCGGACAAGAAATGAATGCACGCGATAGCTCTGACCTCGGCCCGCACAGCGTTTTAACCATCAATGGCGGCTCATCCAGCCTCAAGGTGGCGCTGTATCGGATCCGTGAAGAGGCGGTCAACATCATGGCCGGCGCGGTGACCGGGATCGGAGCCGCGCAGGGGCATATGGCGGCGCGCACCGCCCATGGCGAAGCGCTCTGGGAGGACCGCACTGTCTACGCCAATCACCTCGTGGCGCTGGAAGCCTTCTTCGAGGCGATGGCAAAGCATGTCGATTTCGCCAGTATATCCGCGGTCGGGCATCGCGTCGTACATGGCGGTCCGCATTTTATACGACCGCAAAGCCTGACCGCCGCGGTCGAGGCGGATCTGCGCAAACTGATCCCGCTGGCACCGCTACATATGCCCGCCAATCTTGATGGCATTACCGCGGCGCGCCATCGGCTGCCCACAGCGTTGCAGTATGCATGTTTCGATACGAGTTTTCATGCCGACATGCCGGCCGTCGCCCAACGCACCGGGGTGGCACCCGAGATGGAGGGTGAATTCATCCGGCGCTACGGCTTTCACGGCCTGTCATATGCGTTCGTCGTCGATGATCTCGCGGCCCGCGCGGGCCAGGCCGCCGCCAGGCAGCGGCTGTTGATCGCTCACCTCGGTGCCGGTGCGAGCATGGCGGCAATCCGGAATGGTAAAACCGTCGACACGAGCATGGGGTTTTCAGCACTGGCCGGTCTGCCCATGGCAACTCGCAGTGGCGATATCGATCCCGGTCTGCTGCTCTATTTGATCCTGGAAAAAAATTGGGATCCAACGCGGCTGCAGCACGAACTCTACCACGAGGCTGGCCTGCTCGGCCTGTCAGGCTTGAGCGGTGATGTCGAAACCCTGCTTGAAGCGAGGGATAGTCTGCGCGCCATCGAGGCGCTTGATCAGTTCACCTATCAGGCCCGCAAACAGGCCGGCGCCCTGATCGCCGCCATGGGCGGTGTGGACCGTATCATCTTCACCGGCGGTGTTGGTGAACACGCCCCCTCGATCCGAGCCGCCATATGCGAGCCGCTGAGCGATCTGCTCGGGATCGATTTTGACAGTGACGCCAATAACCGGGGCGCCAGCCGCATATCAAAGCCGGCGAGCACCGTGATTGTCGAAACCGTTCACACGGACGAAGCCTTGATGATCGCGCGCGCGGGGCGCACGATACTTGAAAATGCCGCCACTCAAATACCGGGGCGGCCCTCATGACATCTCATCGTGATTTTTCTACCCTGGAATCTGCTGCCGATCCGGGCCCGCCTTTGACGCTGGCTGTGGTCTGCGCCGCCCAGAAGGAGGTCCTGCTCGCCGTCGACGCGGCCTGCAAGCGCGGCTGGTGCAACGCGATCCTGATCGGCGATCCGGCCGAGATCGAGGCCGAGACGAAAGCCGCAGGTCTGACGCTGAACCGAGATCAAATCCTGCCGGCACGAAGCGAGGAGGAGGCGGCCCGCTGCGCCGCCGGTTTGCTCAAGAATGGCAGCGCCCAGATCGCCATGAAGGGACTGATTCACACGAATGTCTTGCTGAAAGCCCTGCTCGACACCAAAGCGGGATTACGCCAGCCAGGCGTGCGGGTCAGCCATGTATTCCTGGCCGATATTCCGGCCTATCCAAAACTTCTCGCGATCACCGACGCCGCGGTCAACATCGCGCCGGACCTCGGCGCCAAGGCCGCGATCCTGCAGAACGCCATCGATTTCATGATATCGATCGGGATCCGCCGGCCCAAGGTCGCTGTCCTGTCGGCGGTCGAGACCGTCAATCCGCTGATTGCGTCCAGTCTCGACGCGGCCGCGCTCTCGATCATGGCCCGGCGCGGCCAGATACACGGCGGGATCGTTGATGGGCCGCTCGCATTTGACAATGCGATTTCACTGAAGGCCGCCGGCATGAAAGGCATTGTGTCGTCCGTGTCCGGAGATGCCGATATTCTGCTCGTCCCCGATCTCGTCTCCGGCAATATCCTGGCCAAAAATCTCGAATACCTGGCCGATGCGACGATCGCTGGCCTGGTATTGGGGTTAATCGCGCCGGTCGTCCTGCCATCGCGGGCCGATCCGGTCGATGCGCGGCTGGCAGGTCTTGCCCTCGCGCGGCTGAGTATCACCGCGAAGGCCCGCAAGCAGCCCGGCAAAGGCGCGACCTCAGTCAGGCCATCGCAGCCATCACGCAGCTCACCGCAGCCGGAGGCCCTCTGCTGCCCGCCGGACGCCGGTGAACCCGCTCCCCCCAACCCATCCACCGGAGACAGCCATGTCGAGATTTGATCCTGTTATCTGTGCGCCCGTACGCACCGCCATCGGCACATTCGGCGGCAGTTTGAAAGATATCCCCGCACCCGATCTGGGCGCCATCGCGATCAGGGCTTCGCTGGAACGTGCGGGGCTGGCGGGCGAGGCGATCGACACGGTGGTGATGGGCCAGGTTCTGCAAGCGGGTGCGGGGATGAATCCGGCACGCCAGGCAGCGATCGGCGCGGGCCTGCCGGTAGGCGTGCCGGCGATGACGGTGAACCGGGTCTGCGGCTCCGGTGCCCAGGCGGTCATTACCGCCGCCCAGGAGATCATGCTGGAAAATGCCAATTGTGTGGTCGCCGGTGGCATGGAGAATATGGATCAGGCCCCGTTCCTGCTCGGCAAGGCGCGCTACGGCTATCGGCTGGGCAACGGATCGCTCATCGATAGCCTGCTTCGCGATGGTCTCAACGATGCATTTTCCGGTGAGCATTCCGGCTGGCATACAGAAGATCTCGTCAAACAGAGCCGCATTAGCCGCGCGGCTCAGGATTCGTGGGCGCTTCGCTCACAAACCCGGTTCTCCGAAGCCCAGGCCGCAGGCCTGTTCGATGCCGAGATCACGCCGGTCGAATTGAAAACACGCGCAGGATCCAGCCTGTTCGACAAGGACGAACACAATCGACCGGACACCAGCCTGGAAAGTCTCGACCGTCTCAAACCCGCCTTCCGCAAGGACGGGACCATCACCGCGGGAAATGCGCCCGGTTTGAACGCCGGCGCAGCGGCCATGATCATTGCCGATCATGCCTGGGCCGACGCCAACGGCCTGCAGCCAGCCGTGCGGATCGCAGGCATGGGCGTCGGTGCCGTCGAGCCCGGCTTGTTCGGTCTTGGTCCCGTGCCGGCTGTCAGACAAGCGCTGGCGCGTGCGGCCTGGCCGCTGGGTTCGGTGGAACGCGTCGAGATCAACGAAGCCTTTGCCGCAATCGCCGTCGCCCTCGTCAACGAACTCGGCTTCAGCGAGGACATCGTCAATGTCGAGGGCGGCGCCATCGCGCACGGCCATCCCATCGGCGCGACAGGCGCGGTTCTGATCGTGCGACTAATCCACGCCATGCAGCGTGAAAGACTGTCGCGTGGCATGGTCACCCTGTGCATCGGCGGCGGTCAGGGCATTGCCCTGGCGCTGGAGCGAATATCGGCCTGATCGCGATAATCACTCCGGTCGACCGCGGCCAGGGCAGTCAGACGCAGTCGGCCCATCCGCGAGGGGTGATGCCTTGGCCGGCGTATCAATCATCAGGGAGTTGGTCGTGAACACACCGGAATGCGATCTCGGCGGGAAAACCGCGCTGATAGTTGGCATCGCGAACGAACACAGCCTTGCCTGGGCTGCGGCCGAGCGTTTTCACCGTGCTGGCGCGCGCCTGGCGATCACGTATTTGAATGACAAGGCGCGAACCCATGTCGAGCCCCTGGCCGAAAGGGTAGGCGCTGAACTCCTTCTGGAATGTGATGTCACCCAGGCAGGAGGATTGGAGGCCGTCTTCGAGGCTGTAAAAGCGAAATGGGGCAAGCTTGACCTTGCCTTTCACGCCATCGCCAGCGCGCCACTATCCGATCTCCAGGGCCGGTTGACCGATTGTTCCGCGCAAGGTTTCGCCTCGGCCATGACCGTTTCCTGTCACTCGCTGCTGCGGATGGCGCGACTCGCAGAGCCGCTAATGCACAAGGGCGGATCGTTGACGACGCTCAGCTTTTACGGCGCCGAAAAGGTTGTCGATCACTACAATCTCATGGGCCCGGTCAAGGCAGCGCTGGAAAGCGCAGTGCGCTACCTGGCTCATGAACTCGGCCCGGCCAATATCCGCGTCAACGCGATCTCCGCCGGACCGGTTGCGACCCGGGCCGCTTCGGGCCTCATCCATTTCGAGGAATTACTCACGGAAGCCGCCAACAAGTCTCCACTCAGACGCACCGTGGACGCCAGCGAAGTTGGCAAAGCAGCACTGTTTCTCGCTAGCGATCTGGCGAGCGGTGTGACAGGCGAGATTTTGCATGTTGATGCCGGTTTTCATGTCAATGCCATGGTTTTCCATTGAGGAGCGCGGCGAAGATGATGGTTGATTTCCCGGAGGGCAATCAGGCGGTGACCCCGACTAGTGCCGCCAAGGCCCAGGCTCAGCCCCAATGGGCCGATCTCCTTTGCACAGACCGGCCCCGACAGCGCTTCAAAATGAGCGTGCCGCGCTGCGCCGATCCCCAATTTCCCAGGGCCGGCCGGCCCGGGCAGCACAAACAACGCCGCGTCCCGCCAAACGCGCCCTAACCGATAGAGACCCCGATCATGGACCATTCCAAGCACACCCATCACCACGCCGCCGCCCCGGCGAAGGGCGATAAACCGCAAGCGAGCTCCGACCCGCATGGCGGCCACAATCATGAGGGCATGATCGCCGATTATCGTCAGCGCTTCTGGGTCGTACTGATTGCCACCGTGCCGATTTTGGCTCTGGCGCCCATGATCCAGCGCTGGCTGGGGCTGTCCGACACCTTGCGGTTCGCCGGCGATAGCTATGTGCTCGCGGCACTCTCCAGCCTGGTCTTTTTCTATGGTGGCTGGCCGTTTCTGAAGGGCTTCTGGCGCGAAATCACAACCCGGGACGTCGGGATGATGACGCTGATTTCGGTCGCGATCACTGCGGCCTACGCCTACTCGATCGGAATGGTTGTGATCGGCAGCGAGGAGACTTTCTTCTGGGAACTGGCGACCCTGATCGCCGTCATGCTGCTGGGCCACTGGATTGAAATGAAATCCGTGCTGGGCGCGGGCCGGGCGCTTGAAAAGCTGGCCAGCCTGATGCCGGATGAGGCGCACTTGCTGGCCGCCGATGGCTCGGTGAGCGAGGTGTCGGTCTCCACCCTGGTGGGCGGCGAACACCTGCTCATCAAACCTGGTGAAAAAGTGCCCGCTGATGGCATCGTCATCAAGGGCGAATCCTCGCTCAACGAGTCCATGTTGACCGGAGAATCCAAGCCGATATCCAAAACCGTGGACTCAATCGTCATTGGCGGATCCATCAATGGCGAGGGCTCGCTCACCATCCGTGTCGACAAGACCGGTGACGAGACCTTCCTGTCGAGCATCATCAAGCTGGTCCAAGAAGCCCAGGCCAGCAAATCCAGGACCCAGGATCTTGCCAATACGGCGGCGCGATGGTTGACCGTAATTGCGCTTGGTGGCGGACTGGTGACCGTCCTGTTCTGGACGCTGTTCACTGGTCAGGGGTTCGGTTTTGCCATGGCGCGCGCTGTGACGGTCCTGGTCATCGCCTGCCCGCACGCGCTTGGACTGGCCGTGCCCCTGGTTGTGGCGCGTTCGACCGCGATCGCGGCCACGAATGGCCTACTCATCCGGGATCGGACCGCGTTTGAGGACGCACGCAAGATCAATGCGATTATTTTCGACAAGACGGGAACCTTGACCAAGGGCGCGTTTGGAATCACCGACACGCTCGTGTTCGATACCGCGTTCAGCGAAGAGGACATTGTCGTCTACGCCGCCTCGATCGAAGCCCACTCCGAGCATCCGATCGCCCAGGGCATCGTCAATGACGCGCCGAATGCGTGGCCGGTCGACAAGTTCAAGGCGATCCCCGGCAAGGGCGCTGAAGGCACAGTCAAGGACCGCAACGTCAAGGTCGTTAGCCCCGGCTATCTGCGCAATCAAGGGGTTGAGATGGACGATCCCCGCTTCGAGACCCTGAGCGCCGAAGGCAAGACCGTCGTGTTCGTGCTGATCGACGACAAGCTCGCCGGCGCGATCGCGCTTGCCGACATCATCCGTGAGGAGTCCGCGCAGGCCATTGCGGCGCTGCAGGCCATGGGCATTCAGTGCATCATGCTGACAGGCGACAATCAACAGGTTGCCGACTGGGTCGGAAAGCAAATCGGACTCGACGAAGTGATCGCCGAAGTCCTGCCGGAAGAGAAGGCCGCCAAGGTCCGCGAGATTCAATCGCGCGGGCTGATCGTGGCGATGACCGGCGACGGGGTGAACGATGCGCCGGCGCTGGCCCAGGCCAATGTCGGGATCGCCATTGGCGCGGGCACCGATGTTGCTATCGAGACGGCCGATATCATCCTGGTCCGCTCAAGCCCGGCAGATGTCGTGGCCATCATCGAACTGGCTCGCGCCACATACAACAAGATGATGCAAAACCTCGTCTGGGCGACCGGATACAACACGTTCGCCATACCGGCTGCTGCGGGCCTGTTCTTCCCTTGGGGCATTATCCTGACACCGGCCTTGGGCGCAGTGTTCATGTCGGCCAGTACCGTCATTTGCGCCGTCAACGCTCAGCTACTGAAACTCGACCGCAAGGGGGTAACGGCATGAACCTGGCTCAACAAGGGCTCCTGGCCCTCCCGGAGCTGCACCTGTTCGCGCTCGCGATCGTCGCTCTGACCTTGCCGGTGATCAGTCAGGAGATGCGCATGCGCTGGTATGATCGCGTGCCGATCAGCCTCCTGGCGGCTGGACGGATCCTCAAGAGCTCCGCGACCCGCCACTCGCGCCGCGACGCTACCAATCTCCATTCCCTGAAGCCATCCACAAAGGAGGCATATTGCCATGCACAATCATTTCGACCATGAGGAGCACCGGCCCCGGGGCGGGCGCTTCTGGTGGCCCGTCCTCGCGTTCGCGGGCGCTCTCGGCCTCCTGCTCATCTTCGAACACCGCGCCCACATCCCGGCAGACCTGTTCCTCCTGGGCGGGTCCCTGCTTCTGTTCGGAGGCATGCACGTCTTCATGCATGGTTCACACGGAGGCGGTCATGGAGGCCATGGCGGGCACCACGGTCAACATGGACAAGACGCTTCGCAATCCGACGAGCGTGACGAGCCGGGCGCACAGCCATGAGCGAACCCGCGGCCTCCTCCGAATATGGTCTCTGGGTTCTGGTTGTCCTGAACTCGGCCCTATTCATCATATTTGCGTTTAGTTTCGCCAAGCCCTCAAAGGCTCGAGATTGGACCTCGTTTGGCGCATTCAGCGCTTTCGTGATTGCCCTTTTTACCGAGATGTACGGATTTCCGCTCTCGATCTATTTCCTGTCGCCCTGGCTTGCGAGCCAATTCCCAGATGTCAATTGGCTCGCGCATGATTCAGGGCATTTCTGGGAAATGATCTTTGGCTGGAAAGACAATCCGCACTTTGGACCATTCCACATGGTCAGCCTTGCTTTTATTGTCTTCGGTTTCAGCGTTCTGGCATGGAGCTGGCCAATACTGCATGCTGCGCTGCGAGGCGGTAAGCTCGCGAAAACGGGCATTTACGCCCGCCTGCGCCACCCTCAATATGCTGGCTTCGTATTGATCATGTTCGGTTTTTTGCTGCAGTGGCCGACTATTCTCACGCTCGTCATGTTCCCGATTCTGGTGTGGATGTATGTGCGTCTCGCGCTGAAGGAGGAACGTGACGCCGAAACAGAGTTTGGCGATGAATACCGCGCCTACACAGCCGTTACACCGCGGTTTTGGCCGCGCTGGCGCTAACGTCCGGCGTCCCGACAGACGCCTCCCGGAGACCGTAGACCCTAACCGTTCGCTGCAGCCGCATGGACCGAACGGCCCAATTGGTGAGATTTGCCGATATTGGCTAAACCCCGAGGGAGGTGATGTGAGAGACCGGGCGGAGATCACGATCGTCGGAGCGGGGCCGGCAGGCTTGACCTGCGCCATTGGCCTCGCGCTGGCGGGCAAGAAAGTAGTCGTACGCGAATGGCATGGCGATGTTGGCCACCGCTTCCATGATGACTTACAGGGCCTTGAAAACTGGACCGATCCTGTTGATGTGCTCGATGAATTGGCCGCGATCGGTATCGCAGCCCGTTTCGACCATCATGGCGTGAGCGAAGGTGTCGTTTTCGACGGTCAGGCCAAACCCCATCGTGTGCGCGGCAAGCGGCCTTTGTTTTATCTGTTGCGACGGGGCAACGCGATCGGCTCACTGGATCGGGCGCTACTCGATCAAGCGGTCAAGGCAGGCGTGGAGGTTCGGTTCAATGACCGCGTGACCGAGACAGCCGGCGATATGATCCTCGCGGCCGGACCACGCCGCGCCGACATCATTGCGGCCGGCAGAGTTTTCGACACGGACATGGAAGATGGGGCCTGGCTCGCGATTGGATCTGAGCTGGCTCCAAAGGGATACGCCTACCTCCTCACCCACAACGGGCGCGGAACGGTGGCCAGTTGCATGTTCTCCGGCTTTCGCGATCAGGCCAGCCATGTTGCCGCCACGCTCGCCTTTTTCGAACGCCATGCCGGATTGCGTATGCAAAATCCGCGGCCGTTTGGCGGCTTCGGCAACATCCGCTTGCCGCGCACAGCCATGCAGGGCGAATGCCCGGTGGTCGGCGAACATGCCGGGTTTCAGGACGCGTTGGCCGGGTTTGGTCTACGATATGCCGTGCGATCAGGTCGGCTGGCGGCCGAGAGCCTGATCAACTCGACGAGCTACACCGATGCATGGCGGCGGGCGCTCCAACCCGGCTTGCGCACGGGGGTCGTCAATCGGTTTCTGTTCAACGCCGCCGGGCAGAGCGGGCTTGATTGGCTCATCGAGCGACTGGCGCGCAACGAGGCCGGCGACACGTTGGCGCAGGCCTACCGCCCGTCACTTCCAAAGCGAGTTCTGTTCCCACTCGCGCATCATCGCTTTCGCGCACCGTTGATTGACCCCAGTTGCAATCATGAAAACTGCGACTGTGTCTGGTGCGAGCATGGCGATCATTCTGCAGCGATCGCCGGCGCATAAAAATTGGGCCGTCTGACGCGGCGGGGCTCTGCATCAGCTGTGTGAAGATTGGCGGATATCTGATCCGCCTTATTGGCTTCAACCTGCGCTTTAAGCATGTTTCGGGCTCGGCGGACCCGCGTCTCGACCGCTTTTACGGATATTCCCAGAATGTCCGCAACTTCGCTTTGCGGGAGATCTTGAAATACCTGCAGCATGAAGGCCTGCTTCAACGTGTCCGGCAAGGCGTCCACCATCTTGGTGACGCGGTGGAGTTCATCGCGATGCTCACAATCATCCGAAATGTTTTGCGAGGCGTCAGCGATCTCGGGCCTGTCCGGCCTCTCCAGCGCGGCGGCCTTAAAGAAGAAGCTTCGCACAGCGCGTTTACGCCCGTGGTCGCGAACCTTGTTCAGCGCGATCTGGTAAATCCAGGTCGAGAATTTCTGTGACGGATCATAGGTGCCCATAAATCGCCA
>NZ_CAXBKN010000034.1:0-25125 GCF_963976135.1 uncultured Maricaulis sp. | reverse complement strand
CAACGCAGCCACGCAGGGACAGAAGCATGTCGGGTCTGCAAGACAAGTGCCGGACCCCGTAACCGGGATCCGGCAGCTCGTTCTGGACGGTGATCGGCTCAGAAACGGCGGCCGAAACCAACGCCGAGAACAAGCGGATCGATATCGACCGAGGCGGCAATCGCACCGTCAATCAGGACGTCGGTATTGATGTCGATATATTTGAGATCAAGATTGAGGAACCATTCGTCCTGCAGGGCGAAATCGATCCCGGCCTGGGCGGCGAGGCCGAAGCTTTCATCATAGCTGATACGGGTCAGCGCCGATCCGCCCGGCAGATCTTCATTGAAGAAATGCGTGTAATTGACGCCGGCGCCGAGATAGGGGCGCATCTGTCCGTCCGGGTTGAAATGGTATTGCAGTGTCAGCGTTGGCGGCAGCAGCGTGACCTCACCGAGATCGATATCACCGGCTGTCGTGCCGACCGCCTGCACATCGTGGGGTGTGACACCGAGGATGAGTTCGACGGCCCAATTGTCCTGGACGAAATAGGTGATGTCCAATTCCGGCACGATCTGGTCGGAGATATCGACATCGCCGCCGATCGGGCTGATCGTGGCGCCTTCATTGGGCATGACATCGATCGCCCGCAGCCGGACCAGCCAGTCGCCGCTCTCGGCCATGGCAGGCGATGCCACGGCCGCGAGCGTGGCGAAAACTGCAGCAGAAAACACGAGACGTTTCATCAGGAAATCCCTTCATCCATAAATTATGTAGGGCCTTTATGGATGTCCGGCAGCATCGGGGGCAGTGTGCGTTTCGCCGCGCGTCAGCCTGTCGCACGGGCCTGGACAGAAACGGGCTTGCCCCTGGTTCATGCAGCCTTGAATCGGGCTGCGGCAAGTTCGGGTGTGCTTTGCGCCGAACTGGTTTAGATATTGAAATCATGAACGCTGATTCCACCATCACAGCCCTTGAGGCCGCAGAAGCGCTTTGTGCAAAGCGGGGCGAACGGCTGACACCGGTGCGCCGGCGGGTGCTTGAACTGGTCCTGACCGCCCCCGGGCCGGTGAAGGCCTATGACCTGCTCGAGGCCCTCAAGCCGGGCTCCGGCACCGCCAAGCCGCCAACGGTTTACCGGGCGCTCGATTTCCTGATCGGCCTGGGTCTGGTGCACAAGGTGGAGGCGCTCAACGCCTTTGTCGGCTGCTCCACCATCCATAGTCATCCCGGTGGCTGCGCCGAACTCTTCATCTGCACGCATTGCGGCGCGGTCGAAGAGCGTCATGGCGCCCCCGTCAGCACCCACACGCCGGAAGGCTTCCGGATTGAACGCTCGGTGATCGAGCATTTCGGCCATTGCAGCAATTGCGATCACTGAGGGACTATCAGGCGATGATCGAGACCTGGCGCGGCAATGTGAACGCCTGGGAGTGCGACGAACTCGGGCATATGAATGTGAAATTCTACCTGACCAAGGCCAGTGAGGCCCTGGCCGGACTCGCGGCGCAGAGCGGGCTCAATGCCATTCACCGCGCCGACGCCAATGCCACTCTCCTGCCAACTGCCCTGCACGTCCGCTTTCTCGCTGAAGCCCAGCCCGGAGCCCCACTCATGATCGAGGCGGGCTGGACCGCGATCAGCGAATCCGGCTGTTCGGCCGTGCTGATCATGCGCCATGGCGGCACCGGCAAACCCGCCGCCAGTTTCCGGATTGATCTCGACCATGTCTCGCCGCGCGAAGGCCGCGCCTTCGCCTGGCCCAGCCATTTTGCCGCCCGGCTGCAAGGCCGCATGGTCGAGATCCCGGACTTTGCCCGGCCGCGCGGCCTGGCCGAGACCAAGTCGAGGGACTCGGCATCCTTGCCGCGCGCCGACGCGCTCGGCCTGGCCCATGTCGGTCAGGGCCGCTTCACCCCGGACGAAGTCGATGTATTTGGCCGCATGCGGACCGAAGTCCTGCTCGGCCGGATTTCCGACTCGGTGGTGAATTTCAAGGACGCCTTTCCCGAGGAATGGGCCTTCCACCGGGGCGAGGCTGACGGCCGGATCGGCTCTGCCTTGCTGGAATGCCGCATTCTGCCGCATCGCTGGCCGCGTGCCGGAGACGGCTATCTGGTTCGCTCGGGCCTGAAATCCTTCGGCCCGAAAGTGCGCAATATCGTTCACTGGGTGCTCGACCCGGCGACCGGCAAGCCCTGGTGGACCATGGAAGGCATTGCCGCCCCGATGGATCTCGATGCGCGCAAGATCACCGACCTGTCCGACACGGTCCGGCCCGGGCTGGAACAGGCCTGTATTTCAGGCCTTGAAGCCTAGCGGCCTGTGCCCCCATCGCCACACTCGTGGCGGATAGGTAACAAATTTGCCCGCCTGGCCTTGCCCGGTGACACCAGCCCGGTGTAATCACGCGGCCACGGACCAATCGACATATTGGAGCAGACCCATGAGCAGATCTATCTGACCTTCGACGGTGGCTGAACGTGCCGCCTTCGCGTGTGACCCGCCGCGCCTGCATCCAGGCCCGGTTTCGCACGACAGCGCTGACGTTCTCCATTCACAGGTTTGATGAACTGCTTTCATGAGGACGGACCGCCCGGTCCGCTGCTGCGATGTCGATTTCCGATCCCGAAACACCTATTGTCCGCACACTGAGCAATCTGCAGGTGCTGGGCTTTCTGCGCCGCCAATGGCTGCGCCGCCCCGTCCTGCTGGCCGGCATGGTCGGCTTCATGCTGCTGGCGACCATTGCCGAGGTCTTCATCCCGGTTGCCGCCGGACGTCTGATCGACGCTCTGGCGGCAGGACCGGAAACAGGCAGGCCCTGGCCCGCCTTCGCGCTCTATCTGGGCACGGCAGTGACCTATTATTTCGTGCGCCAGCTGGCCTCGCGCTGCGAAGTGCCCTTCTCGTCGGCCAATATGGCCGATCTGACGACGGACGCCTTTGCCAAGGTGCAGCGCTTCTCGCTCGACTGGCACGCCAACACCTTTGCCGGCTCGGTGGTCCGCAAGATCACGCGCGGGATGTGGGCCTATGACACGATCACGGTCAATATCTTCCTCGGCATAGCGCCCTCGCTCGGTGTCATGCTCGGCGTCGCCGGCGTGATGGCGGTGCGCTGGCCGCTGGTTGGCGGCGTCGTGCTGGTGGTGATGGCCGCCTTCATCGCCTCCTCCCTGATGCTCAGCCGCTATTATATCCGGCCGCAGAATATGCGCTCCAATGCCCTGGATTCCCAGATTGGCGGTGCCCTGGCCGATGCGGTCGGGGGTATTGCGACGGTCAAGAGCTTCGGCGCCGAAACGCGCGAGGATGAACGTTTTCATGAACTTACCTGGCGCTGGCGCAATGAGACCAAGAAGACCTGGTTGCGCTTCGTCAATTCCTGGCTGGTCAATATCGTCACCGACCTGTCAATGCAGGCTGGCCTGGTCGGGCTGCTGGTCTGGCAATGGTCGCGCGGCGCGGCCTCGGCCGGCGATGTCGTCGCGGCGCTGGCGGCCTATATGCTGGTGTCGGGCTATATGCGCCGCTTTGGTGAACAGGTGCAGGCGATTCAGCGTTCGATGGATGAGCTGCAGGATCTCGCCGTGTTCGATCTGCAGGAGAGCACGGTCGAGGATGCCGTCGATGCCCGGGACTTCGAGCCGGGCTCCGGCGCGATCCGCTTTGACCGGGTCGGCTTTACATATGAAGGCCAGAACCGCCCGTTATATCGAGACTTTTCCCTCGACATCCAGCCGGGCGAGAAAGTCGCCCTGGTCGGTGCGACCGGCTCGGGCAAGTCGACTTTCGTCAAGCTGGTGCAGCGTCTGTATGACGTCAATGAAGGCGCGGTCGAGATTGACGGCCAGGATGTGCGCGATGTGGCGCAGGCAAGCTTGCGCCAGAATGTCGCCCTGGTGCCGCAGGATCCGGCGCTGTTTCACCGCACGATCGCGGAAAATATCGCCTATGGATCACCCGATGCCAGCGAGTCCGACATTATTGCTGCTGCCCGGGCGGCGCATGCCCATTCGTTTATTACTAGCCTGCCGCAAGGCTACCGCACACTTGTGGGAGAGCGCGGGGTCAAGCTTTCGGGCGGTGAGCGCCAGCGCGTGGCGATCGCACGCGCGATTCTCGCCGATGCGCCGATCCTGATCCTGGATGAGGCAACCTCGAGTCTCGACAATGAGACCGAGCGCGATGTGAAACTGGCGATGGAAGCGGTGATGCGTGGACGCACGACCATCATCATCGCCCACCGGCTCTCGACCATTCGCGATGCCGACCGCATCCTGGTGTTCGACCAGGGCCGCATCGTCGAACAGGGCAGCCATGACGAACTGGCCGGCAAGGATGACGGCACCTATGCCCGGCTGGCGATGCTGGCTGCGGGATAGATCGAGGCGCCGCGCCGTTCACACCCACTTGACTGGTGCTGAACGGCGCGGCGTGCTTTTCTCCGCCTCATTGTCGTTTCGAGGTCATGATGCGTTTGCTTGCCAGCTTGTTTGCCCTGTTCCTGATTGCGCCGGTATCGCTGGCGGAGGAAGGCGCACCCTCCCCCTTCGACCAGAATTATGCCGCCATGGAGATCGTCGACGCAGCCCTTGCGGAAGCGCTGGCGGAGGAGAAGAAGCTATTGCTCGTGTTCGGCGCCAACTGGTGCCATGACAGCCACGGCCTGGCCGGGCATTTCCAGGACCCGGAACTGGCGGCCATGCTGGCCGATCATTATGTGACGCGTTTCATCGATGTCGGCTGGCGCGACCAGAACCAGGATGTGATCCGCCGCTTCGGCGTCGCGGCGCTGTATGCGACCCCGATGGTGCTGATCATCGATCCGGCCGATGAGACCGTGCTCAATCGCGATCAGCGCGAAGCCTGGGGCACAGCGGCCTCGACACCGGTCGAACAGGCGCGCACCTATTTCGCGCGCTGGGCCGGTGATGTGCCGCAGACCGGCGGGGTGGTTGAATCCTCACTGATCTATCAGGCGATGATGATCGAGATCGATCTGTTCGAGGAGGAAGAGGGCACCCGTCTCGCCGCGGCCTATGTCGAGATCGGGAGCTGGCGGGCCATGCCGGCGTCGGAACGGCCGGCCGGTTTCAGCGCCCTGTATGACGAGGTCGAGGACTGGCGCCGCGAATTGCCCCGCCAGGTCGCGCAGCAGCGCAGCATCGCCCGCACCCTGATCACAGATGCCCTGATGGCCATCGCCGGCGATGCACCGGTGACGGCGGATGTGGTCACCCTGCTGGACCGGCAGAACCCTGATCTTCACCTCGACTTCGAACCGCATCAGAGCGAGCGCTGGTAGATCAGCCCCGCCGCTTCCGGGAAGTTTTCAATGGCCTCCATTCCTTATTTCGAAATCCATGCCTTCGCCGATCCGGACCTGGCCTTCAGCGGCAATCCGGCCGGCGTCTGCCTGATGGAAGCCTTCCCGGATGATCAGGTCCTGAGGGGCATTGCCGCCTCCAATAATCTTTCGGAGACAGCCTTCCTGGTGCCCGCGGACGCGGCGTCCTGGCATCTGCGCTGGTTTACACCGACGGTCGAGGTTGATCTGTGCGGTCATGCGACCCTGGCAGCCGGCGCGGTGGTGCTCGAATATGATCTCGGCACGCCGGGCACGGCCCGTTTCGACACGCGCTCAGGCCGTCTTGAGGTCAAGCGCGATGGCGCGGCGCTGGCGATGGATTTGCCGCTGATCGGCTATAAGCCCGCCAGCCGCGATGACGCCATCCAGTCGGCGCTCGGGATCGAGGCCGACCCCCGCGACGTGCTGAGCGTCAACCGGATCCATGGCGCCGGCTATCAGATGTGGGTGATGGACAATGAAAGCGCGGTGCGCAACGCCCGTCCCGACCATGGCAAGCTGCGCCAGCTCGACACCAATATCATCCTGACGGCCCCGGGCGAGACGGGCGATTTTGTCTCGCGCTTCTTTGCCCCGGCATCCGGCGTCGATGAAGACCCGGTGACCGGATCGGCGCATTGCACCCTGGCACCCTACTGGGCCAGGCGCCTCGGCAAGACACGCATGAGCGCGCGCCAGATCGGCCCGCGTCCCGGCGCGCTTGAAGTGGAAACGAATGGCGGCGATACAGACGGCGGGCGCGTGACCCTGTTTGGCCACGCGCCGCGCTATCTGGAAGGCCGTATCTGGGCCTGAGGACGGACGGGGTCAGTGTCCCCGGCGGGCGATCACCGCGCTAGTGATGGCCGCGGCGATTATGCCGGACATCGCGTCGGTCGCGGCTATTGCTGCGATAATCGCGCCGGCTGTCGCGATAACGATCATCGTGCACGCCAGCCCTGGCACCGAGGCGCACACCCAGGACCGGGGTTTGACGCGGATAATCGATAATCACGTTGATATTATAGGACGCGCCCCGGCGATCGACCGCGTAATAGCGCCCGGACCGGTCAAGATAGACTGTCCCCGGCGAGGTCATGCGGCGCATGTCGGTGCGCTCATAGCGGTCCGGATAATAGCTCCAGGCATGGGCCGGACAATTGATCACCTGTTGGTCGCGAAAGTCTTCGCGGCGATCTGCCCGGCCGCTGGTATAGCGGGCATCGATACGATCTTCGCGCAGATCCGGGCAGGCAGCGGCATTGGCGTGCCAGGTGCCGGCACTGGCCACACCGGCGAAACCGGCCATGCCGATCGAGGCCAGGAGGGCGGCTGCAGCGATTTTGGCGGTAAGGGTCATGACAGTCTCCTGGATTGGATTATTCTCAAGCCGGCATTCGACCACAGGGCAGCTGAGCGCGGTTTGAATGCCTCGTTCAGGCAATAGTCATCTCCATGAACGATAAAATGCCTGTTTTCAGGCTTGGTCCGCGCACCGGCGCGCGCGATAAGGGGCCAGGCGATGGGGGCGGGAGTTGCAATTCATGCGTACAGGTTTGATCGCGGCATTGGCCGCCATTCTGGTTGTAGCCACGAGCCAGGCGGATGAACCCCGCCTCGACGGTGCTGGCGGCGAGGCCCTGTCGAGCCGGGAGATCAGCCGCTGGCTGCTCAGAATCCAGAAGCCGACACGCGGCGGCGACATCTCCACATCCAGCTATCGCGGGGTCGATACCTGCCAATGGGCCAATGATGGCGAATGCGATGATCCGGGCATCGGGACCGGTGCCTGCGACCAGGGAACGGATTATTCCGATTGCTGGCGCATTGCCGACAATGTCGAGGATGATAGCTGCCAGTGGGCCAATGACGGCGAGTGCGACGAACCCGGATTTGGAACCGGCGCCTGCACCCAGGCCACCGATCTGACCGATTGTGGCGCCATCATCGACCTGCGCTTCCGCAATGATAGCTGCGACACCGCCTTTGACGGGGTTTGCAATGAGCCGGGCCTGGGCGATGGCCGCTGCGACGCACGCACGGATCGCGCCGACTGTTTCGGCCGTGACCGCCCGCTGACGATCAATGATCACTATTTCGGCCATGATGACCGCGTCTTCATGGACACCGCCGCCTCGCCCTGGAATGCGATCGGCCAGATCGATCTCGATAGCGGCGGCGCCTGCACCGCCACGCTGATCGCCGATAATGTGCTGATCACGGCTTCCCACTGCATCAATGAAGATGGCCGCACCGATGCCAGTGCTGTTTTCCGGACCGCCTATGATCGACCCGGCGGGCCGCTGGAAGCGCGCGTCACGGCCTATCTGATCGATCCTGACTGGGACGAAGAAGCCTTTGGCGCCGGCAATGATCTCGACGGAACCGACTGGGCGCTGCTGCGCATTGATCGCCCGCTCGGGGCCGAAATCGGCCATGTCGGCGTTCGCGGCCTGGTGCAGAATGCGGGCAATCGCACCGCCATGCGCGCCGATCTCTACCAGGCTGGCTATAGCTGGGATACCGGCGCCCATCTGTCGGGCAATATTGGCTGCCACATGGTCGAGATCTTCAACGACAATACCATGGCGCACAATTGCGACACGACCCGCGGCGATAGCGGCTCACCTTTCATGATCCGCGAAGGCAATCAGTATTTCGTCGTCGGCACGGATTCAAATTTCCGGCCGACGCCGGGCGAACCGATGAAATACATCGCGGTGCGCTCGGAAGCCTGGCTGCCATATTATGATGATTTCGTCGCCGGCCGGATCGGCCATGGCGGCGCCAGCCCGATGCCCTCCGGCAAGCCGTTGAAATAGTCCCCCGGCCCGGCCGGCCTCACTGGTCTGCGGGCGCAAACAGCGTCTGCAGACTATCGGCCAGGGCCAGCCGCCAGGCGGCAATATCATGACCACCCGGATAGATGTGCAGGCCGGTCTGATAGCCGGCCGCGTTCAGCGCACCGGCCATGTTGCGGTTGGTCTCGAGCATGACATGCCCCTGATTGGTCGAGGTCACGACATGCTCCAGCGAACCGGCCGCGAGCAGGAAGCGCGGGGCTTCGCCCGGCGCTTCGGCCAATTGCCGCGCCAGCCATTCCGGTGCCTCGCCGGGCGGGGCCCAGTAGAATGAACCCGACAGCGAGAGCACGGCACCGATCGCTGCCGGCCGGGACAGCCCGGTAATGGCCGCCGACAGGCCGCGCCGCGAGGCGCCACCGAGAACAACATCCCGGCGCGATAGCTGCCAGCCGTATTCCGCCCGCAGGAAAGGCAGGAGCTCGTCGACGATGAAAGCACTCTGATCGGCATACAGGCTTTCGTCACTGCCCGGATCGAGCTGGTCGATCAGCACCACATGCATGGGCGGTATATCGCCGGACTCGGCAAGGTTATGGACAATCTCCCAGGCCGGGGCGCGGCCACCCCAATTGAAGGCATCATAGAGGATCAGCACGGGTGACGCGGCTGTGCCGCCCGCAGCCGGATGAATGTCCAGGCTCACCGGCCGGGACAGCGCATCGCTCGCGACCTGCCGCATTTCGGCAGCCGGCAACCAGCTCGGCGGCACGGGTGCCAGGACTGACACATCCCCGACCCGGTCGAGGCTCAGCACGGCTTCCGCCGCGCGGCCGCGCAGATGCCGCGGATTATGCGGATCGGTCACCCGGTCCGTGCCGCCCGGCCGCGTGACGAGAAAACTGTAACTGGCCTGGACATCGCGCGGGATATCAAGGCTGAGACGCCAGATCGGGCTGCCGCCCAGCCTTTGCATCGGCAAGGTGTAATCGCGCACGAAATCCTCGACCGGCCAGTCGACCTGAACCGCATTGATGACGCTGTTGAGCCGGACGCCGGTAACGTCGCTGCCGGCCTTGTAGAAAAACGTCACCCGCGACCGCCCGGCATCTCCGGCGATCGGTTCAATGCGCGGCAGGCCGCCGCGGCTCAATTGCGTCCAGGCCTGCTCGACAGCACCGGGCTGGGTCAGCAAGAGGCGCTCGATCTCGGCCAGGTTGACGGCATCGTCCGCGCCCGGCGCGTCGTCAAGGGCGACCATGGTCAGCATCAAGGCGAGCAAGACCGGCATTCCCGTCATGAAACTTCCCCTTTGCCCGTTCCGGCTCTCAGTCTAGCCTGCCGCGCAATCAGGGGGAAAGCGCATGACAGCCACACCGATCACGATCGCATCCGACCGCGTCTCGAGACTGATCCTGCTCGCGGCGCTGATCCTGGGCGCGATCTATCTGCTCGACGATTTCGGAATCGGTGCCCCCTACCCGCTCAATGTCATCATCAAGGCCGGCGGCGTTGTACTTCTGGGCGTTTACGCCCTGAAGCAGGGGCGGCTCTGGCTCGGCCTCGGCCTGCTGGCCGGATCGGCCGGTGATGCTTTCCTCGCCCTGGAGCCAACCCAGCAGGCGCTCGGCATTCTCGCCTTCGCCATCGGGCATCTGATCTATATCGGCCTGTTCGCCGATCAGCTGCGCCGCAAGGGAAATCGCGGCCTGCCGGGCTATCTCGCGACCGGGGTCATCATCGTGTTCGGCGCGGTGATGCTGGTGGCGCTGCAGCCGCATTTCGGCGAATTGCGCATCGCGGCCAGCATTTATAACGGGATTATCCTGGTGATGGTGGCGCTGGCGCTGATCGGCCGGGCACCGAATCTCGCCGTCATCGGCGCGCTGCTCTTCCTGATATCCGACGCTGTGCTGGCCTGGCGCATGTTTGCCGGCATGCTCGACTGGGCCGGACCGGTGGTCTGGGTGTGCTATTTCGGCGGCCAGGCCTGTATCGCGCTCGGCCTGAGCCATCCCGAAGACAGCGCCCGGAACTGATCCGGACGCTGCTTCGCAAGACTGTGATCAGGCGTCGGCCATCAGGCCCTGTTCGGTCGCCATTTCCTTCATCGCCTTTTGCAGCTTCTCGAAGGCGCGGACCTCGATCTGGCGAATACGCTCACGGCTGACGCCGAAATGTGCGGCCAGTTCTTCCAGGGTTTCCGGCTCTTCCGACAGGCGGCGCTTTTGCAGGATATGCTGTTCGCGCTCATTGAGCTCGCCCATCGCCGATTGCAGCAATTGCATGCGGGTGTCGAACTCATCGCTCTCGGCGAGCTCGTCTTCCTGGCTTTCCGCATTGTCATCGGCCAGCCAGTCCTGCCATTGGCCATCGCCCTCGGTGCCGCGCAGCGGCGCATTCAGCGAGGCGTCGCCGCCGGACATGCGGCCATTCATCGACATCACTTCATCGGTCGTGACACCAAGCTTGGTCGCGATCGCCTCGGCCTGTTCCGGCTTGAGATCGCCCTCATCGAGCGCCTGCATCTGGCTTTTCATCCGGCGCAGGTTGAAGAAGAGCTTTTTCTGGGCCGCAGTCGTACCCATTTTCACCAGCGACCAGGAGCGCAGGACATATTCCTGGATCGAGGCGCGGATCCACCACATCGCATAGGTGGCGAGGCGAAAGCCCTTTTCAGGGTCGAATTTCTTGACCGCCTGCATCAGGCCGACATTGCCTTCGGAAATCACCTCGGCGATCGGCAGGCCATAGCCGCGATAACCCATGGCGATCTTGGCCACCAGGCGCAGATGCGAGGTGACGAGCTTTTCCGCGGCGCCGGCATCTTCATGCTCGCGCCAGCGCTTGCCGAGCATGAATTCCTCATCCTTCTCGAGCATGGGAAAGCGGCGAATCTCGGAGAGATAGCGCGACAGCCCCTGTTCGGGAGACAGTGAGATCGACAATGCATTGGCCATGATTTTCCCTATCCCTGCTGGGAAAACGGCGCCCTTCTGCAAGGCGCCATTTCCCTGTCCGAACCCTATTTAGGGAGCCGGATTGGCAATTGCGAGTGTATCACAACCCTGTGACCGCCATTGATGGGCATATTGCCGCGCATGACGGGTATTCAGGAATGAAAAGCGCGAATTATTCGCCCTCGTCCGGCGCAAACACGAGCCGCAGCGCCTGCAGCGTCGCCGGATTATAGATGGTGTGGTGGTGCTCGTCATGCATCGGCTGATACCACCAGGTGAGATCCTCCGGCGCGCCGGTTTCAAGCGCGGCGACCAGACGGTCCATGCCGGTCTGCATGTCCTCGCCTTCATCGGCGATCGTCAGATAGAGCGAATGGCCGCCAAACTCGCCCGCGGCGAGCAGGTCGGCGGCCTCATGGCTGAGACCCTCGCCGCGCCACCAGAGCGAGGGGCTGACGGCGATATAATGGTCAAAACTGTCCGGCGCGCGCAGGAAGGTCTCGGTGATAAACAGCCCGGCCAGGCTCTCGCCGATGATCGCGTTCTCGCCGGAGGTGCGGTAACGGTTCTCGATCCAGGGTTTGACCTCATCGAGCAGATGCCGGCGAAAATCATCGGCACCGCCGTTTTCCGGGATCCAGCGCAGATCGTCTTCCAGCTCTGAAACGGCGGTCAGTTCGACAGAGCGGTTCTCGGTCTGCACCCCGACGAGGATGAATTCGCGGTATTGCATCGACAGGCTGGCCAGCGCCGCCATGCCGGCCATGGGGATGAAGTCCTGCTGCGCGCCGCCATCGACGAGATAGAGCACCGGATAGCTGCGATTGCCATCGCCATAGCTCCAGGGCAGGGAGACCGTGATGGTGCGGCTGCCGTCATAGATCACCGAATCCAGCACGATTTCCTGGCCGATGACGATCGGTGTCGATGCCCCCGGCTCCGGCGCGGCTTCCGGCTGACAGGCCGCCAGGGTAAGCGTCGCAGCGGCGAGGCCGAAAAATCGGGTAAAGGGTTTCAGGCGCATCGAAAATCTCCGGCCAATGGGTGCGTCGGGTCTCTGTCTGACCCAAACGCACCCGATTGCCAAGCCGGCCCGTCAAGCTAGACGCCTTGTCGTCCCTGGCTGCGAACCAGCTGTAATTCCAGCCGCTTCACTTCGCGGATTACCCGGTTATTGAGCAATTGCTCGCCCATGAAGCCCTTCATGAACAGGCCGATCTGCATCGCGGCCAGCGCTGCGACACCCCAGCGAATGGCTTCCAATGGCGTGCTGGCAATGAACAGGTGCCAGCCCGCCCAGATCGCCAGTCCGGCGGCGGCAATATTGACGATATAGACCGTCCAGATCACCCAGCCGAGCCGGCCGCCAAACAGGCCGATTGCCTGGGCGAAATAGCCCGGTTCCTCGCCGAACTGCTCGAGCAATTGCCTGTCCTCGGCGTCGAGGGCCTCGGCAATCATGGCGTCGAGTTCCTTGTCAGATCCCGTCATTTGAACCTCCCTGGTTCGATGGAGTTGAAATGGGTAATTCCAGCGCCGCGCGCATCTTGCGGCGGCCATGCATCAGGCGGGTCTTGATTGTCCCCGCCGGAACCGACAACGCGACGGCAATCTCCGCCACGGTGAAATCGTCGATATAGAAGAGCGCCATCGCCATGCGTTGCTCAATGGGCAAATCCGTCAGCGCCCGCGCCAGCGGTCCGCGATCGGCCAATGCCTCGGCAGTGCGCTCACCATCATCCGCGCCTTCGGGCTCGGCTGCCAGCGCCGCCCCGGTCTGGCGGCGGCGTTGCAGGCCACGGATGGTCGCGGCGCTCTTGCGGGTGACAATGCGATAGGCCCAGGCCGGAAAGGCTGCGGCGTCGGTGAGGCCGCCCAGGCCGCGCAGGATATCAATCCAGGCGTCCTGCAGCGTGTCGCGGGCCAGCTCGGTCTCGCCGGTCAGGCGCAGGGCGTGACGCAGAAGTGCCGGCTGCCACAGGCGGGCGAGCTGGCCGCTGGCGGCGCGGTCGCCGGTCTGCGCAGCGATGACGAGGTATTCCCCGAGAACCCGTCTCATGTCGCGCTGCATGGCTCACGCCCCTCATCTGCCAGGCCGGTCAGGCGGCCCCGTTCAGAGTATAGGTGCGCGTCACGACAAAAAGGGTTCAATCGCGAACGGCCCCGAGCCGGGCGGACGCCCCGCTCAGCCCTTCTCGGGCAGGCCCTTGTGATAGCTCAGATAGCCGCGCTCGACCATGCGCCGCATGGCTTCATAGGCTTCCGACAACTCATCATAGACGCCGCGCAAATGCGACAATCTCTCCAGCTGTGCCGCATCCAGCGCCTTGTGCAACTTGGCCAGCTCGATCGCCGTCGACACCCAGGCCGTGCGCGCCTTGGCGGCGGTCAGGGCGAGATTGCGGAAATCCTCCAGCGTGACGTGATGGATGTCCTTCTGGATCACCGCCTGATTGGCGGCCGAGACCGTATAATCGATCTGTTCCAGATGACCGCGCAGCTTGCGTTGCTCGCCCGGATCCTGGACCAGGTCGGGCTCGAAATGATCGGATGTACGTCGAAAACTCGATGTCACAGACTTGCTCATGCCTCACCTCTAACGGGCAAACAGGGCTCAAACATGCCACAGACCGATTAACGGAGCCTCTATTGCGCCATGTCCGCCAGATGCTGGCGAAACTGGGCCATCGTCATCAATTCAGTCGGCGTCCCCATCGCGCCGCCCGGATCCGTTTTACGGCCCGGCGCGACCTCGTCATGGCCGAAGACGCGCTCGAGGCTGAAGCTTTCGGGAAACCGGCGTGACAGCCAAATGCAGATCCGGGTCAGGGCCGCGAATTGCTCGGCGCTATAGGGCAGATACCAGCCGGGGGCGATATTGCCACCCTCGCACAGGCGCACTTCGTAATCGCGATACCATTCGCCATCCTCATCCAGACGCGTGCAACGCCCGTCCTCGTCAAGCACGACCCGGCCCCTCTCATCACGCTTGGTATTGAACCAGGGGCAGAAAACACCGGTCTGGACCGCCGGAAACAGCTGACCGGGATTATTCAGTTCAAAGCCGACATAATATTGCGACACGCCCTTGCGGCCTGTCGCCGGGCATTGACTGGCGCCGGCATGATAGCCCCAGCCTTCCCAGGTAAAGCCCTGCGGCAGGAAGATGCGGCCGGTCCGGCTGATCCCGCCATAATGATAGCCATGTTCGGCCGCATAGCGCATCACCTCGGTGGTCGAGCGGTCGCTGGAGGGCTGGGTGCGGGCAGCATCATAGTGCACGATCAGGCCTTCCAGCCCGTTCGGCCGATAGCCGCGCACCTTGTGGAAGACGCCGGGCAGGGTCTCGAATTCGGGTTGCATCACCTCGCCGAGTTCAATCCGCGACGGGCGATCATCCTCATCCGCCTCGTCGGCGGGTGGCGATGGCTCGTCGCGATAATCCTCGCAGGCCCCGGTCCAGACATAGAGCGAGCCGCGGCAGGCATACCAGTGATCATTGCCGCCAACATCATCGCCCTTGACGGTCGCGGTGACAAAAATCTCGGTCCCCGCGTCCAGGGTTTCCCGGATCGGCGATGATAATCGGGGTGCTCCGGTTCTGAGATTAACCCGCCTATTGGTGCGCGCTCGCGCGATGACCCGATCCGACATGTCCCCTCCACCAGTGCATTTGAGCTCTTTATACAACTACTTCGGGCTTTGCGTACAGAGCTCGCCATTCAGGATTATTCATCCTAGCCGCGAAAAGGCCGGCGTGGATAAGTTCACCGATTCAGCGCCTTGCCTGCCAGTGGGTTTGCCAGGGCCGCGCCGCCCGGCCGGACCGCCCGTGGCGCGATGAGGCCGGGCCTGTGCCTGCCCCCGCTTCTCGCCTAACCTGCGGCGAGCAGGCCCGCATCAATTTCAGGAGACAGCCCCATGGTTCAGTGGCGCGGACGGCGTGAAAGCCGCAATGTGATCGATCAGCGCGGCACGCGTTATAGCGGCGGCGCCGGCGGTGGTGGCGGCGGCCTGCTGGCGCTCTTGCCATTGCTCTTCCGCATATTCGGCTGGAAGGGCGCTGTGCTCGCCGTCATCATCGTTGGCGGTATCGGCCTGTTCAGCGGCGGCATCGACAGCGCCCTCAATAATCTCACCGGCGGCACGTCCCAGCCAGCCACAATCGAAGGCGAAATCCCGGCCGGCACAGAAGAGGCGGCGCGCTTCGCGGCCGTCATGCTGGCCGACACCGAAGAGGTCTGGAACGAGGTCTTTGCCGAGGCCGGCCAGCAATATCGCGAGCCGAAACTGGTGCTGTTCTCCGACGCCGTGTCCTCGGCCTGCGGCTTTGCGCAATCGGCCATGGGCCCCTTCTACTGCCCCGCCGACGAGCGCGTCTATATCGATGTCCGCTTCTATGACGAGCTGGCGCAAATGGGCGCCGGCAATGGTGATTTCGCCCAGGCCTACGTGCTGGCCCATGAGGTCGGCCATCATGTCGAGAACCTGCTCGGCATTCTCGACCGCGCCGACGCCGAGGGCCGCCGTGGTGGCGGCGCAGCGGCCAATCTGATGCAGGTACGCGTCGAGCTGATGGCCGATTGCTTTGCCGGCCTGTGGGCGGCGCGCGCCGATCAGCGCTTCAACCTGCTTGAGCCCGGGGATATTGACGAGGGCATGGCGGCCGCCGCCGCCGTCGGCGACGACACCATCCAGCGCCGCGCCGGCCGCAGCGTCGTGCCGGACAGCTTCACCCACGGCTCCGCCGCCCAGCGCCAGCGCTGGTTCATGCGCGGCTTCAACAATCCGGATGTCTCGTCCTGCGATACCTTTTCGGCCCGCGAACTCTAGGCAGGGCCACGCCCGGGAAACCACGATTATGACCCAGCACGCCGCTGCCCGTCACGATAACGCCATCCGCCTCACCGATAGCGGGCTGGAGACCTGGCTGGTGTTCGATTGCGGCCTCGACCTGCCGCACTTTGCCGCCTTCCCGCTGCTCGAGACGACTGCGGGACGCGCTCAGCTGACTGATTATTGGCAGCGCCATATTGCGATCGCGCTCAGACACCGGCTCGACTTCATTCTCGGCGCCCCGACCTGGCGCGCCAATGCCGACTGGGGCGCGAAGCTGGGCTATGACGCCGCCGCGCTCGACCGTGTCAATCGCGAGGCGATCGCTTTCATGCAGGCCCTGCGTGACGCACATCAGACCACCACCAGCCTGATGCCGGTCCAGGGCAGTATCGGACCGCGCTTTGACGCCTATCATCCGGACACAGTGATGAGCGCCGATGAGGCCGAGGCCTATCACAGGCCCCAGATCGCCAGCTTCGTGGCCGCCGGCGCCGATGGCGCAACGGCCATGACCGTCACCCATTCCAGCGAGGCGATCGGCATTGTCCGCGCGGCGCGGGCGGCGGATCTGCCCATCGGCATCAGCTTCACCACCGAAACCGACGGGCGCCTGCCCGGTGGCGTGGCGCTCGGCGAGGCGATCATGGCGGTCGATGCGGCGACCGGGTCAGCGGCCACGGGTTTCATGATCAATTGCGCCCATCCGGACCATTTCAGCGCCGCGCTCGATGCCGGCGAAGCCTGGACGCGGCGCATCACCGGGCTGCGCGCCAATGCCTCGCGCAAGAGCCATGCAGAGCTGGACAATGCCAGCGAACTTGATCCCGGAGATGCCGAGGAACTTGCCGGGCTTTACCGCGATCTGCGCGCGAAACATCCCGGCCTGACCCTGCTGGGCGGCTGTTGCGGCACGGATGACGGGCATATCGCCGCGATCTGCCAGGCCTGCGTCTGAGGGTGAGCCCGGGCGGCAGCCGTCACTCCGAACGGCTCAATCGGCCATTGTCCGGCCCGCAGCGTTATTCGATGCGGATGATTTCCCAGTCCGGCGTTTCGCCATCGAACGCCACCCAGCATACGCCGCTCGACCCCCATTCGCCGCCGACATCCTCGATCGGCGTGCCGATCGGATAATCCGGCCATTCGCGGCAGGACGGGCGGTCATCGCCGGCTGCATAAGGATCGTTCCAGATCATGTCATTGCTGACAATGATCTCGCCATTGGCCTCCATCGACCACTCACCGCTGAACGGGTCCTCGCCCATCGCGTCGGGGAAACCGCTCACGGTCCAGCTGCCACCCTCATAGCCGCCGCCTTCAAAGCGGATCGTGCCGGAATATCCCGCCGCGGGCAGGTTGGGCACGCGGTCTGTCGAGCGCAGGCTGAAACTCTGTCCGGCAGGGGTGCGGGCGCTATCCTGGGCCAGCGCCGGGGCGGCGATGATGGTTGCGGACAGGGCGGTGGCGGCGAAGGCCAGCGTGATCAGGGTTTTCAAAATGAAACGCTCCGGTTCTGCGGCCAGCTGTCCGGCCTTGTTGGTAGCCCGGTTATAGCCCTGAAACCATTAAGCTTCGGTGCGTGACATGGCTCAAGTTTTCAGGAGCTGTGCTCGGCGCCTGCCCCTTACTCGGCCCGGCCCCGGATTGCGAAAATGCTATCGCGCCATCACGGAGCGGCGTAATATCACGCCACGCGGTCCGCCGGACCTCGCTCAAAGGAGCATGACATGGCCAAGGGTCAGCAAAAATCCAACAAGGAAGTCAAGAAGCCCAAAGCGGAGAAGAAGAAAACCATCGCCGCCGCGCCTTCCACCAAGGGCACGGTTGTGCCGCCGGGCAAGAAATAACCACTCTGTGAGGGGGCGGGCTGCCGGGCGACCGGCACCTGCCCCCTGTCTGGCACCAGGTGAAGCCGCGCTATTGCTGAACCGCACCCGCCTCGCTGCGATCCGCGATCACGGCGAGGATATTGCGCTGAATACCGCCCAGAATAATCTCACCCCAGACGGCGCTGTAGTGATTGGCCGGACTGCTGGCGCGGTAGCGCGTCGTCAGGGTCAGCCGGGTGCGGCCATCGGCGAGCGGGATCAGGGTGTAGCTGCCGGTCTCGATACCGAGAAATTCGCTGTCCGGACCGATATGCGCATCGGTATGACGCGCGATGGAATCGTCGGGAAAGACGAAGCGCCAGGCCAGATGGCTGTTTGGCGACCAGCCCGTCACATGTTCCTCGAAACCGATCTGCTCGCCCCAGCGTGCCAGCCGCACGGCACCGACGCCCTCGCCCACGACCAGGGCCGAGCGTGGCCGCGGAATGCGCAGCACGTCCTGGGCAATCGTCCACACGCCCTCCTCGTCGGACAGACCGTCGAGGCTCAGAAGATGCGGCCAGACCTGATCGGGAACTGCCTCGATCACCATCGAGCGCCGGACCTCGAAATGATGCGTCGGATTGGCGGCTATGGGTCCCAGCAACAACAGGGCGAAGGGCAGCAAGATCAGGCCGGCGCTGTGGAGCACGGCGCGCTGGCGGAAACGCGCGTGCAGCCCGCTGACGGCCAGCGCGCCGAGCCAGGCACTGATCCACCACGGCACGGCCAGGATGACCATGCAGATCAGCCCCTCGCGGAAGAAAATGCCGACAATCACCATGACCGCCAGCAGGAGGAAGCCGACGCTCACACCGGTCCGGCCCGACTTCGCCATTCCACCGGGACTGATGGCGTACTGGATGATGGCGCCAAGACAGAAGGGCAGACCAAACAGGGCGGTAAATCCGCCCGAAAGACCCGCCCCGGCATCGGTGCCGCCGAGGGTGTAGAACAGGCCGGCCAGCACGGCCAGGCCGATAAAGACCAGCAAGAGCCGTGCGCCCACCCAGATCCAGGCCCCTTTCGGCTGCAAAGCTTCGCTCACCGGTTATCCCCCATGCCGGCACTCCCGCCGCGCCGATGCGGGAGATTGCCGTGGATCGCGCGCCGATACCAGTGCCCCATGGTCGCAGGGGCGCGGACGCCAGTGCGGATCAGTCGAAAGCGTAGAGCAGGGAGATATCCAGCCGGGTATCGGTCGGCTCATAGCCGGCACGCGTCTCGAACTCGTGCTCGATACGCAGGCCGGTCTGGACGGCCCAATTGCCGAACAGGCGGTTGGTCAGGCTGAAGCGCTGGTCGACGCGCGAGCCGCCGCCGAGGAAGGCGGTCGTCTCGGAGCTGAAGCGGGCGGTTTCGGAAATCTGGTAGTGCAGGCTCGATCCGGCCTCGGCGACCCAGTCGGTCAGGGTCTCGCCATTGAGGCGGTCCTCGCGGAAACGCTGGCCGGCACCGCCGCGCAGCACCCAGTCCAGCTTCGGCCCGTCCAGCGCATGCCAGATCCCGCCCGCGGTGACGAAAGCCGAACGCTCGTAAATCCCGATCAGGTCGCGCTCATAGGAGCCGCCGCCATAATAGCCGATACCGCTATCGAGTTCGCGCGTGGTGCGGAGCTCGACCAGCCAGTTGTCGCGCGTGGTATGGGTGGCGCTCTCCGAGAGGAAATACTCGAACTGGCTGTCAATGCGCCAGCCCTGCTCGAATTCGCGGTCGAGCTCGACGGCGAAGGTGAAATCGGTGAGCTCGGAATTGCCGCGTTCCAGCTGGATACCGGCGCGGACATGACCGGCCCAGCTGTCCGGCCGCATCATGCGGATCGAACCGGCCAGCCAGCCGCCGGAACCCTCGGGGGCGCCGCCCAGGGCGATCGGTGCACCGCCCAGACTGCGATGCTCCGCGTGCTCGGCCGGCGGCGATGCCGGGCCGGCTGGCGCCGCGTCAGTTACAGCCGGCAGCGGCCAGCCGGCGACGGCGCTGGCACGGTGCGGCAGATGCGCGAGAATATCGGCATGGACGGCGGCGCGGCCGCCCTCGACCAGCACGGCGACCATGTCGGCGGTCTCGAGGAAACGCGCATCATCATCCTGGCGGTCCGCCGCCTCGGCCAGCAGCGCCTGGTAGGCTTGCGGCAGTTCGGCTGCCACAGGCGCCGCGAGCATGATGATCGATGCGAGCCCGGCAGCGGTGACAGCCGCGAGTGATTTCAGCATGTTGATCCCCTGGGGCTGCGAGTTTCCGGATGCGCCGCGCAAAACCTATTCGGTGCGCGTGATGCGCCAGTCCAGACTGCCGCCATCGGGGCCGAGCCAGCAGACGCCGGTCGCTTCCCAGTCGCCGCCGACCGATTCGACATCGGCGCCGACCGGATAGTCCGGCCAGCTGCGGCAGATCGGAGGCTCGCCCCAGGGATCCATCCAGAAAATGTCGGCCCCATTGGTGATTTCACCATTGGCGTCCTCATTCCATTCGGTCGACCACGGGTCGGACCCCATCCCATCCATGACGCCGGACACGGTGATATTGCCGCCGCTCTCGAAACGGATGGTCGCCGTCTGGCCGATGCGCGCGATATCCGTATTGCGGGTCGCGACGGCCGTGAATTCCTGTCCCGCCGGACCGTCATCGGCCAGCGCGACGGGGGCGGCAAGAATCAGGGCGAGGCTGGCCATGAGCATGGTTTTCATGAGATTTTCCGTTTTCTGGCTGGAGCGTTTCGGGTTCGGCACCGGTCTGGTGCGCGGGGTTGAGGAGCACGCTTGATGCGCACGTGAAATTCTGGCCGTCGGGGCGATAGGGCGGATACTGCGGTCGGCCCGCCCGGCAGGTCCGGTCCTATTGCAGGTGGAGCTCGCTATCGCTGACCCCGTTATTATTGAACCAGCAGGTCTCCTCCTGGCCGGAATAATCCGCCGCCCAGATCTGGCAGGTCGCCGGACCGCCATCGGGCAGGAAATAGAGCGCATCGCCGCTGATCGTCACCGAACCGTCCGCCGCCTGGCTCCATTCCCCCAGCGTGCCGACTTCCAGGCCGGGCGGCGGCGGGGCCCAGCCGGTGTCGAGCTGGGTAATGGTCACCGTGCCGCCGCTCTCGCCGCTGCCGAAGGCGATCGCCAGCTTCAAGGATGTCAGATTCTCGATCCGGGTCTGATAGACCTGACCCGATGGCGAGGCGAACGCCTGCGCGCTGGCGGCCGGCATGGCGAGCGGCAACAGCGCCGCGGCAAGGGCGGCAAAGGCGGCGATATGGCCGGGCCGGGTAAATGCACGCATCGGACGTCCCCCATTCTGGTGAAATGCAAACCAAGCACGCCCGGGATTAACGGAGGATGAGAGCCGCCGCATTTTCCGGATGCAAATCCCCTCCGGCTGGCGTAAATCCCGCGCGCTGCGGGCCGGGGCGGAAGGCCGCCTTCGCGCGGCGGGTTCGTCACCTCACATGTCGGATATGGCGTTTGACTGCGTCGCCTGCGGAGCCTGCTGTTTCAGCCGCCATCCGCGCTATCTCGTCCTCCTGCCGCAAGACCAGGCCCGCATCGCCCCCGATGCCCTGCCCGCCGAAAGCCTGTTTGAGGACGGCGGCCGCTCTTTCGTCGATTTCAGCTGCGGCCACTGCACCCATCTCAGGCTCGAGACCGGCCAGGCCCTGTGCGCCGTCTACGACCACCGCCCCGAAGCCTGCCGCGCCTTCCGCGCCGGCAGTTTCGAATGCGGCAAGGCGATCCGGGCGAATGGGGTGATGGGGGAGAAGGTGCGCGAGACGCCGGCGGCCTAACGCTTTCTTCCCCGCCTCCGGCGGGGAAGTGGGCCCTGCGTAGCTTTAGCGAAGCAGGGGCCGATGGGGCCGCAGCCGCAGGCTGCGGAGAGACGTGGGTGCCAGACACCGCCGCTGCCAACAATCGTCATCCCAGCGCAGGCTGGGACCCAGACTCATAGAGCCAGGCCGGAACGGGGTCAGGCGCCAGGCTTGTCGGCGCCGGTGCGTGAATCTGGGTCCCAGCCTGCGCTGGGATGACGATGAGATTGGTGTTGGGTGAGCAAGTCCTCCGCCGCCGCCCCGGCCTCAGGCGCAGGCTCCAGAACAACACCCATCCCTTCCAGGATTTCCGCGTCGATCTCCTCCGGCGTCATGAGGGCAATGTCCCGCTCGATCTCTTCCAGCGCCTCGATCCACTCATTGCCGCGGCGCGCCGGCGGCAGGGATTTGAGCAGGGTGGCGGCGGTGCGCACGGCCGCGGCAGTCTCCTGATTGAGGAATTGCCGGTAGAGGCAGCGCATCATCAGTCTCAGCGCCTCGTGCTCATACATCGCGACCAGCCCGTCGAATTCCGGCTCTGCCGCTGCGGCGGGAGCAGTATTGTGTCGTGTCATGGAAAGACCCCTTGTCTTGTGGCCGCGTGGCGCACAGGCGTGCGCGCTTCGCGCGGCGTTCGCCGAAGTGATGGGAGGCAAGCGGGATGCCGGCGATGCCGGTAACCGGTAATGGAATAGCGCGTGACATCGTGACATCCCGCTTGCGGAGTTTTCCCGGGCTGTCTCCACCCCGTTTCCAATCCTCACACGTACTCGGGTCGGTCGTTTAGTGCCCTCGGACGTGAAGAGAGGACGCCCTGCCAGCGCTTTCGATCGTCACATCGATCGCCCGGACAGGCTCCGCGCGCTCCCGGGCATCAGTGACGTGGCCTGCGCCTCCCACCCCGGGAACCGCTGAGGATTATGCGCGCGGGTCGAGGGGGCGGGGACAAGTCGGGGCGGATTTTCTGGGTTGGGCTTTGCTGGCGGGGGTTTGCGGGCGGTGTGGGGCGGGGATAGGGCGGCGGCGCCCTGCCCTCGGTCACTCCTGAATCGCCCAACAATCGTCATCCCAGCGCAGGCTGGGACCCAGTCTCGTAGAGCCAGGCCGGAGCAGGATCAGGCGCCAGATTGACCAGCGCCAGTGCGTGAATCTGGGTCCCAGCCTGCGCTGGGATGACGATGAGATTAGCGCTTAGTGAAAAAAACCCGCCCGCCCGGGCGAGGCCAAGCCATAAACCCCTTGCCAGCCAAAGGGCCTCAGGGGACAGGCGCGGTCAAGGGTGAAACCGCGAAGCGGCGCCTCCGGCGCCCTTGACCGCGCCTGTCCCCTGAGGCGGAGTCTCGGCATGGGGTTTAAGGTGGGGTGTGGGTGGGCACCCGCTTCAGAGCGGACCAAATAGTGCGTGTTCCCACGTTCTTTTCGACTTGAGGGCGAAAAGCGTTGTACCCTACACTTCACAATTGCCGATTCGCTAAACGGATTTGGGACAACTATTGTCAATGTTAGACAAACTAACTCCTATTCGACACCGCTCGAACCTTTCGTCCATTCGGGAGGATCTTGAACCAGTGGCGTCTGAATATTGTTTAGAAGTGATCGACGCACACTTGGCCGAAATTGAGCACCCCGATCCCACTCCGACTAACCACACATTTCTAGCCGATGATCGGCTCTCGGGGTTGCCGACGTATTGCTCGCGAGCAAGCTGTCGGACTCTCCGATTGAATCAAATATCTGCCTTTTCGGTTCTTTACTCCGACAAGACATTAACCGTAAACCCATTCCAGTATGCACTACGGTTCTACAGCGAAGAGAATCCGAAAAGATTTAAATCAGAGCTGGCCTTTGCAATACATAGTTATTATCAACAAAAACCATTGATAGACACGGGAATTATACAATATATCGACTACGATTGCATGAACGTATGCAATGATTGCCTTGCAAAGGTTTTGTTTGACAAAGGCAGCACTAATTTAGAAGATGATGATCTAATAGGTATTGTCTGGGACTATATACGTGATTCAACCAGTATATTTCGAGAAGATGCCAGCACGATTCGAATTGAGTTCGACCAAACTCACTCAGAGCACATAATATATTTGAGGGGGCACAAAAATATTATTTCGGAAATAAAGAACTTTGCAGACTTCCCACTTAATAAAATGCTCGAAATTGGGTTTTTTAAGAATCTATTTGAGTCCATTACTCACGAAATGGTCGCCAAAAACCACTACTGCGACGAGGTTGGCATACAAAACATTCTAGGATCACCATCAGAATTTAAGGTGGCCTCAGCATTCGCCCAAACTGCTGCGCACGGCCCAAGCATAGAAGCCGGGTTCCCATTGTTCGCGCCGGCAAATTTGACTGAGGCGATAAAAATTCGCGAACAAGAATGGCACCACCTATCTGATTTTCGTAACAGTATCCGAGAATGCATTTCAGACGGCCACATCTCAGACGCCGATGCGCTCGATCATGTTCGAAGCGCAACAAGCGCAATCTACAAGAAAATTTCTAAATCACGACAAATGTCGACCTCCGACCTGATAGCTGCCACCGGGAACAGCGGCATGCTTTTTCTGACGGCGGCGATGACCAGCGGTCTATCGGGCGTAGTTTCTTCAATTGCAGGCGCACTTGGGGGAAGCCACTTGGGTGAGAAAGGAGCAAGAACAGTCCTACAACATCTGAAAATTCCTGAAGAGGTAAAGGAAGATCGCTTCTATTACGGGTGGAGAGTTGGACGCGCACTATTAAAAAAATAACCTACCCATCATTCAGACGCTTATTTGGGCTCCAAAATTTGTACATCGATAACACTTAAGAGACGCCCCATCATGCGACACGTACCGCAGGTACGTATCCCTCTCGATCCAAAGCAATCGCCTCCCTCACCGTCCCGTCCTCGCTGAGATAGATCTCCGACCCCAGCGCCTTGAACTCCACCGCCTTCTCCGCCATCCCGGCTCAGCGAGGGACGTGTACCTCTGGTACGCGTCCCATGGGAAAAGGGGCGGCGCAATGCGGCGTGCAGAGCCCGTGGCCTGTGCCTCAAATTCCGACCGCTGCGGCGAACCGGACCGGGAAAGAGGAGTCCTCCCCGGGACAGGCACCAGAGGTGCCAGTCCCTCAGCGCATCAATCAATCGCCTCCCTCACCGTCCCGTCCTCGCTCAAATAAATCTCCGACCCCAGCGCCTTGAACTCCGCCGCCTTCTCCGCCATCCCGGCCTCGGCCTCTGACGCCTCAACCGCATTCGGCGCCCGCGCAGAGCCAAACCGGTCGCGGATCTCGCGCGTGATCTCCATCGAGCAGAATTTCGGCCCGCACATGGAGCAGAAATGCGCCACCTTGTGGGCGTCCTTGGGCAGGGTCTTGTCGTGGAAATCTCTTGCGGTTTCCGGGTCGAGGGCGAGATTGAACTGGTCTTCCCAGCGAAATTCGAAGCGGGCGCGGGACAGGGCATCATCGCGGATCTTCGAGGCCGGGTGGCCCTTGGCGAGGTCGCCGGCATGGGCGGCGA
>NZ_CAXBKN010000033.1:0-26612 GCF_963976135.1 uncultured Maricaulis sp. | reverse complement strand
ATGGCGCCGGCCAGTTCGCCAATCGCGGCCGCTTCGAGTGTCTCGCTACGCAGGGTGAGAACCGGATCCTCGCCGTGATGCGCGCGGGCGCGATTATAGGCGGCGTCGTAATGGGCGGTGATCAGCTGGCCGGCGAGCTCGCGGAAATCGCCGGCGGCATGCAGCGCACGCCATTGCGCGATCCGCGTTTTGGCGTGGCGGCTGGCGAGCTGGTCGAGGGCGGCGTTGAGCTTGATGGTGTCCGAGACCAGGTCGGGATAGGCCTCGACCAGATATTGCGCGCGCGCCGGCACCGGTGCCGAGATGGCGATGCGCGGTGCGGCCTTCATCGCAGCCCAGATCCGGGCGGGCAATTGCCGCCGGCCGACCATGTTGGACTCGGCCTCGACATAGACCGGCCGTGACAGGTCCATCGCCCGCAATTCCTGCCAGATCAGGGTCTCGAACCGTTTCTGGCTTGGTTGCGGCGTGGCAGCAAAATCGCCAAACGCCGAGCCGCGATGCACGGCCAGGCCCTCCAGATCGAGGATCTGGGCGCCGCGGGCGGCCAGTTCGAGCAATATGGCAGTCTTGGCGGTGCCCGTCTGGCCGTCGACCAGGATGAAGGGCAGGGGCGCCTCTGAGTGCTCCAGCTGTGCCACGACATCACGGCGCCAGGTGCGATAGCCGCCGCGCAGCAGGGAAATCTTCCAGCCCACCGCCGACAGGACCAGCGCCATCGAGCGCGAGCGCATACCGCCGCGCCAGCAATAGAGCAGGATTTTCGACTTGCGCGGCAGGCCGGCCAGCGCCGTTTCGAGGTGATGGCCGATATTGCGGGTCACCAGCGCCGCGCCCTCGCGGCGGGCATCGAAGGTGGAGACCTGTTTGTAAACAGTGCCGACGCGCACGCGCTCATCATCGTTCAGCACCGGCAGATTGATGGCGCCGGGCAGGTGGTCCTCGGCATATTCCCCCGGCGAGCGGACATCGACGATCAGGTCGTAGCCGGCCAGGCTGGCGGTATCCGTGTCATCGAGCATCGCATAATCGGGCATGGGGGCAGTATACTCCACTCGATCAATCCCACCGGACATGGCGACATGTCATGCCATTTGCCAGGAATTCCCATGACCGATCTCACGACGCCGCCCCTGCTGACAAGTCTGGCGCACGGCGGCGGTTGCGGCTGCAAGCTCGATCCATCGGTTCTCAACCAGATTATCGAGCGCACGCCGGGCCTGGCCATGCCGGCCGAACTGATCGTCGATGCCTCGACGCGCGATGATGCGGCGGTCTATCGGCTGGGCGATGATCTGGCGATTGTCGCGACCACGGATTTCTTCACGCCGATCGTCGACGACCCGTTTGATTTCGGCCGCATCGCCGCGACCAATGCGCTGTCGGATATATACGCCATGGGCGCGCGGCCGATCTTCTGCCTGGCCATTGTCGGCATGCCGGTTGGCAAACTGCCGCTGGAAACGATCCGCACCATTCTCAATGGCGGCCGCTCGGTCGCCGAAGCCGCAGGCGCGCCGATTGCCGGCGGGCATTCGATCGATGCGGCCGAACCCTTCTATGGTCTGGTGGCGCTGGGGATTGTGCATCCCGACCGCATGCTCACCAATGCCGGTGCCAGGCCGGGCGATGTGCTGATCCTCGGCAAGCCATTGGGGATCGGCATCTATAGCGCCGCGATGAAGCGCGGAATCATCACGCCGGAAGACCAGGCCGAGATGATCGCCTCGACCACATTGCTCAACAGGCCCGGCACAGAGCTGGCCAATGTCGACGGTGTGCATGCCGTCACCGATGTCACCGGTTTCGGCCTGCTCGGGCATTTGCGCGAGATGTGCGAGGGCAGCGGCGTCGCTGCCGTGCTGACACGCGAGGCGGTGCCGGTCTTTGCCGGGGCGCGGCGGTTGGCGCAGGAGGGTGTGCGCACGGGCGCATCGGTGCGGGTCTGGGCCTCGGTCGGCGATTTCGTGACGGCGCCGGAGGGCTGGCCCGATGCCGAGCGCGATCTGCTCTGCGATCCGCAGACCAGTGGCGGTCTTCTGGTCTCCTGCACGCCGGAGCGTGCCGATGAAGTGCTGGCGCTGTTTGCCCGCCACGGCCATCAGGCCGCGGCCGTGATCGGACGGATCGAGGCCGGTCAGCCGGGGATTTCTCTGGTCTGAGCCGGGCTGGTCAGAGCGGCAGGATTTGCGTCATCTCGCCGGCCCGGGCGGCCGGCGCTTCGACTTCGCGCCGGATCAGTGCGTTCGAATGCACCAGCGCCGAGAGGGCCGAGGAATCCTGGTTGCCATGCGGGTGAACGCGGCCGGTCTGGCGGTCGATGCGGGCGCGGATGAAATTCTCACGCATGCCATTGGCCGGCAGATCCTCGCCGAGAATGACGGTGGCAAATTCCAGCGATTCCGGGCGGCCGCACAGGATGGCCAGCGCCGGCTGCAACAGCAGCCGTGCCATCACCAGCGATGAGACCGGATTGCCCGGCAGGCCCAGGAAAGCGGTCTCGCCCAGCCGTCCGAACCAGCTCGGCTTGCCCGGCTTGACGGCGATCTTGCCGAATTCCAGCTGCCCGCCCAGGGCGTTGAAGACCTGGCGCAGATGATCATGATCACCGACCGAGGCGCCGCCTATCGTCACGACCAGATCGAGCCCCTGCGTCGCCTCCAGCTTGGCGCGGACATCGGCCTTGCTGTCTCGCGCAATGCCCAGATAGACCGGCTCGCCGCCCCATTGGCGCACCAGGGCGTCCAGCCCCCAGGCGATGGAATTGATGATCTGGTGTGGCCCCGGCGTCTGGCCCGGCTCGACCAGCTCGTCGCCGGTGGAGAGAATGCCGACGCGCGGACGGCGATGGACGGCAAGCTCTTTCAGGCCGGCACCGGCGGCGAGGGCGACTGCGTCGGGGCTAAGCAAACTGCCGGACGGCAGCAGGATATCACCGGCATTGAAATCAATCCCGGCGCCGCGAACATTCGAGGCCGGGCGCGGCGTGTCATCGAGGGTGATATGATTGCCATCGCGGACGGCGCGCTCCTGCATCACCACCTGGTCGGCCCCCTGCGGCATCGGTGCGCCGGTCGAGATGCGGATGGCATGGCCGGGCTTCAATGCCAGGTCGAAGCCATGCCCCGCGGCTGACTCGCCCTGTAGCGCCAGACGTTTGGGGGTGTCGCCAAGATCGCGAGAATGCACCGCATAGCCATCCATTGCCGAAGCCGCGAAGGGCGGCTGGGTCAGTGTCGCGATGACAGGTTCGGCGAGGGTGCGGCCGGGGGCCTCGATCAGCGTGCAGGGCTCGGCCTCCAGTGGCAGCAGCGCCGCTGTGATACGGGCGCGGGCGGCCTCGACGGAAATCATGATGTCAGTCATCGCGGCGATAATCCCCTGACTTTCCGCCCGTCTTCTCTTCCAGCACGATGTCGGAAATCCGCATCGACTTATCGAGCGCCTTGGCCATGTCGTAAATCGTCAGCGCCGTGACAGACACTGCCGTCAGCGCCTCCATCTCGACCCCGGTCCGGCCGCGCGTCGAGACTTCGGCGCGGATCATGAAGCCCGATATCTCGCCGCTGGCGCTGATCGCGATCTTGGCCTGGGTGATCGGCAGCGGGTGGCAGAGCGGGATCAGGTCGGAGGTTTTCTTGGCCGCCATGATGCCGGCCAGTTCCGCCGTCTTCAGCGCATCGCCCTTGGGGCCCTGGCCGTCGCGGATGGCCTGATAGGCGGTCTGGCTCATGGTGATGCGGCCGGTCGCGACGGCGCGGCGGGTGGTTTCGTCCTTGCCGCCGACATCGACCATGCGGATGCGGCCATCATCATCCTGGTGCGTGAGTTTGGCGCTCATCATCAGCGCTCCGTCAGGCGGGGAATGAGGTCGACCAGATTGCACGGCCGGTGGGTGCGGTCGAATTCGTCCTTGAGAATATGATTCCAGACATCCTTGCAGCCGCCCATCGAGCCGGGAATGGCGAAGAGATAGGTGCCGCCGGCAATCCCGGCCGTGGCGCGCGACTGGATGGTGGAGACGCCGACCGAGCGGAAGCTGACCTGGTGATAGACGGCGGAAAACCCGTCCATCTCCTTGTCATAGAGCGGTTTGAAGGCCTCAGGCGTGACATCGCGGCCGGTCAGGCCGGTGCCGCCCGTGGCGATGACGGCATGGATGGCGGGGTCGGCGATCCAGGCCTGCAGCCGGTTCTGAATGGCGCCGATATCATCGGCGACGATGGCATGGTCGATGACGGCATGGCCTTCGGCGGCGATCTGCTCGCGCAGCCAGGGGCCGGTCTTGTCGGTCTTGGCGTCGCGGCTGTCGGAAACGGTCATCACGGCAAAGCCGATCATGTCTGGAATGGCGCTCATGCTGTGCTTTCCTTCTCGCCGGTCAGCCAGGCCGATGCGGCTTCATCATCGCCGGGGCGTGGTTCGACCCAGTGCGAGCCGCTGATGGTGTGTTCGCGTTTCCAGAACGGCGCCTGGGTCTTGAGAATATCGATCATGAAACTGGTCGCCTCAAGGGCGGCGCGGCGGTGTGGTGCAGAGGCACCGACGAAGACAATCGGCTCGCCGACTGCCATCCTGCCGACCCGGTGAATGATCACAGCCTCGCCCAGCGACCAGCGCCGCACGGCCTCATCGGCGATGCGGCCGAGCGCCTGCTCGGTGACGCCGGGATAATGTTCCAGTTCCAGCGCGACCAGATCATCGCCGCCACGCACCTGGCCGATAAAGCTGGCGACAGCGCCGCAGCTGGAATCCTGGCCGGTCAGCGCATTGAGCAGATCGCCGGCATCGAAGCTGTCCGTCTGCACCTTGACCACCACCGCCACCGTCTAGCCCCCTGAAAAGGGCGGGCAGAAGGCGATGGTGTCGCCATCCTGGAGCGGCTGGCTGCGCGGCGCGATCTCGTCATTGATGATCAGGCGCACCGATGGATGGGCGAGCGCCTCGGCCGCCGGATCGCGGGCGATCAGCCATTCGGCGAGGCCGCCGCCATGAATGCCCGGCATATGGTCGACGACCTGTTCGGCGGTGCCCATCGCGTCACGCAGGGCGGCGAAATAGCGGATTGTCAGGGCCATGGATCAGCCTCCGGTATGGGCCATGGTGCGGCCAACTGCGGCCTCGGCCCCGGCGGAAACGTCAAAATCATGCGCCTGCGGTTTCAGCGCCATCGCCTCGTCGAGCAGGGCATCGACGGCATCGATGCCGCCCTCGCGCAGGGCGGCACGCAGATCGAGCCGGCCATTGCGCCCCAGGCACATATAGAGCTGGCCGGTACAGGTCAGGCGGACCCGGTTGCAGCCGGCGCAGAAATTCTCCGTCAGCGGCGTGATCAGGCCAAGCCGGCCGCCGGTCTCCTCGACGCGGTGATAGCGCGCCGGGCCGCCGGTATTGTCGGTCAGCGGGGTCAGGGTCCAGCCCTGTTCCAGATCGGCCTTGACCTGGGCCAGGGACAGGAATTGATCCGAGCGCGCCGCATCGACCTCGCCCAGCGGCATGATCTCGATCAGGGTCAGATCAAAGCCGCGGCCATGGGCCCAGGCGATCAGCTCGCGCAGGGAATGTTCGTTGTCGTCCTTCAGGGCGACGGTGTTGATCTTGATCTTGAGCCCGGCGGCATCGGCCGCATCAATCCCGGCCAGTGTATCGGCAATCCGGCCACCGCGGGTCAGGCGCGCGAATGTCGCTTCGTCGAGCGTGTCGAGCGAGACATTGATCCGCTTGACGCCGGCCGCGACGAGATCCCTGGCGAAGCGCGGCAGCTGGGTCGCATTGGTGGTCAGGCAGATCTCTTCCAGTCCGGTCGCGCCCGGTCCGGCCGTTCCGAGGCGGGCGCCCAGGTTTTCGATCAATGTCATCACATCGCGCCGCACCAGCGGCTCACCGCCCGTGACGCGGATCTTCGTTACGCCGCGGCGGATGAAGGCATCGCTCAGCTGGGTCAATTCCTCCAGGGTGAGCAATTCCGATTTTGGCAGAAAATCCGGCCGCGCCTTCATGCAATAGACGCAGCGCAGATCACACCGGTCCGTCACTGACAGGCGCAGATAGGTGATGTGCCGCCCGAAATGATCGATCAGCGGGCGTTGACCTGCGGCGGTAGCGGTAGCGTCTGTCATCGAACCGTCCACAAAAACCCCTGTCGCAGCAAACTTTCCAGCTTGATAAACATCAAAAAACGCCCTGTGGCGAAGCGGCGTGTGGTCGCAGTCTAGCGCGAAGCGCGAGGGTGCGCGAATGCGCAGATGCGCCGCTGGCGTGATTGTGATGGGCGGCGCGGTCTGTCAGGCATTGCAGCGAAGGGCCAGTTTCGGTTTTCGCTTCACGGCGGCTGTGTGTATGGCTCACCATATCGGCTGTCGCGCGACGCGTCGCGGCCTCGATTTCCGGGGGGATTGTGTCGTGTTGCTGCCATCCATTGCCGTCTTCCGGCATGATGCCTTCCTGCGTTACTGGATCATGCGGCAGGCCAATTCCGCCGCCCGCCAGATGATGGCGGTGGCAATCGGCTGGCAGGTTTATGACATTGCGCGCGAGACCCGTTCGGTCGAGGAATCGGCCCTGATGCTGGGTCTGGTCGGGCTGGCGCAATTTGCCCCGGTCCTGCTGCTTTCGCTGGTTGGCGGGCAGGCCGCCGACAGGCTCGACCGCAAGATGATCCTGGTGGTCAGCAATATCGGCCGCGGCCTGTGCATGCTGGTGCTTGCGGCGAGTCCGTTTTTTGCGGGCCCGACGGCCTTGTGGATGATCTATCTGACTTCGCTGGCCATGGGGGTGATGCACGCGTTTTCGCCAGCAGCCGCCAGTGCGCTGTTTGCGCGCCTGATTCCGCGGGATGAATTGCGTCAGGCCATCGCCTGGAATTCACTGGGCTTCCAGGGTGCGGCGATCCTCGGCCCGGCGATCGCCGGCCTGCTCTATATTGCCGGTCCGGCCACGGTCTATGTCACCGGTTTCGTCCTGACCGTGATCTCGATTTATGCCATCGCGACGGCGCACACGCCGCAGCACGAACATGTCCGCGGCGTCAATGGCCGCGCCCTGATCGTCGAAGGCCTGCGCTATGTGCGCAATAACCGAATCGTGCTGGGTGCGATCTCGCTGGATCTGATTGTGGTTCTGTTTGGCGGCGTGACGGCGCTATTGCCGGTCTTCGCGCGCGATATTCTTCACACCGATACCGTCGGGCTGGGCCTGTTGCGGACCGCGCCGGCCATCGGTGCGGCCATCGTCGCCTTCATGCTGGCGACCCGGCCGCTGACGCGGCATGTCGGCGGCTGGATGCTGGGCGCAATTGCGGTGTACGGCGTCGCGATGATCGGGTTTGCGCTTTCCACCCTGATCATCCTGTCAATGGCCATGCTGGCGATTACCGGCGCCGCCGACATGATCTCGGTCTATATCCGCCAGTCCATCATCCAGCTCTCGACGCCGCAAAGCATGCGCGGCCGGGTCTCCTCGGTCGAGTTCATGTTCATTTCGGCCTCGAACGAGCTGGGCGAGTTTGAATCCGGCGTAGCCGCGCGCTTTCTCGGCCCGATTGGGGCTGTCCTGATGGGCGGAATTCTGGCGCTGGTCACGGCTGCGAGCTGGTTCAAGCTGTTTCCGGAATTGTCCAGGACTGATGAGCTCAAACCGGCCGATGAGGACTAGGTCTGGCGGGGCGATGGCGGCTTGCCGCCATCGCCCGCAAATCCGGATCGCCTAGTCCTCGGACGGCTTGGCCTTCTTTTTGGTCTTCTTCAGGGCGTGATCAGGACCGCCCGGAGCCGGGCTCTCGGTGGGCGAGCGGCGCTTGACCGGGGCCGAGGCGACGACCGCCGGGTCCCAGGGCTTGCTCGGACGCGGCGTGCCGGCTTTGGCGCCGGGCTTGCGGTCTGCACTGAAGGGTTTGCTGCGAGGTTTGAACGGCGCACCGCCCTCGGCCGCCCGTGGCTTGCCCTTCGGGGCGAAAGGCTTGTCACCATCGGCCTTGCGGGGCTTGGGTGTGTAGGGCTTGTCGCCGTCGCTGGCGCGCGGTTTGGCCTTCGGTGCATAGGGTGCGGTGAAGGCGGCATCATCACGCGACTTGCCCTGATAGGGCTTGTCCAACTTGCCGGCATAGGGTTTGGGCCGCGGCGTGAAATCGCCACCGCTCTCGCCATCACGCGCCGGTTTTGGGCGGCCGGTATAGGCGGCCGGCTGGCGCGGTGCGCGCGGACGGTCGAGCGGCGCGTCGGCACCGCCCTCATCGCGGGTGATGCGGATCGATTTCTCGCCGCCGCCGGCTTTCTGCACCGCTTCCATGAAGCGATCGGACTCCGAGGCCAGGATCTCGAAACGGCTCTCCTCTTCGCCGATCTGGATCGCCCCGATTTCGCGCTTGGTGATATGGCCGAGACGGCAGATCAGCGGCAGGATCCAGCGCGGTTCGGCGCGATGCTTACGCCCGGCGGTGAGGCGGTACCAGACGCTGTCGCCGAACGGCTCCCGGCGCTTTTCCGGCGCGCCCTGGCTGTCATTGGAATAATTGCTGCCCGGATTATCGATCAATTCCTCGGCTGAGGGCATGTCGGCCTGACGGCGATTGAGGAAGGCCGCGGCGATCTGTTCTGCGGAATAACGGCCGAGCAGTTCCTGCGCCATGGCGAGGGCATCCTCGTCATAGGTCTCGCTCAGGGCAGGATCGGACATGACCCGTTCGCGGTCTTTCGCGGTAATGTCCTCAAGGCTTGGCGCATTGCCCCATTCCGCCTGGATCTTGCCATCGCGCAGCAGGCGCTGGGCACGGCCGCGGCGGGTGTGAGGCACGATCAGGACGCATGTGCCTTTCTGGCCAGCCCGGCCGGTACGGCCGGAGCGGTGCAGCAGCGTGTCGCTATTGGTCGGCAGATCGGCATGGATCACCAGTTCCAGGCCGGGCAGGTCGATACCGCGTGCGGCAACGTCGGTGGCGACACAGACGCGGGCACGGCCATCGCGCATCGCCTGCAGGGCCGAGGTGCGGTCCTTCTGGCTCAGCTCACCCGACAGGGCGACGACGGCAAAGCCGCGATTCCCGAACCGGCTGGAGAGCCGGTTGACGGCTTCGCGCGTGGCGCAGAAGACGATGGCGCTGGGGGCGTCATAGAAGCGCAGGACATTGATGATGGCGTGTTCACGATCGCTCGGCGCAACCGAGAGCGCCTTGTATTCGATATCGCTGTGCTGGGCGCGTTCCGAGACGGTGGAAATGCGCACGGCATTGCGTTGATAGCGCTTGGCCATGTCGGCGATCGAGCGCGGAACGGTGGCCGAGAACATCAGGGTGCGGCGGCTCGCCGGGGCTGCGTCGAGAATATATTCGAGATCTTCGCGGAAGCCGAAATCGAGCATTTCATCGGCTTCGTCGAGCACGACAGCGCGCAGGGATGACAGGTCGAGCGCGCCGCGTTCGATATGGTCGCGCAGACGGCCGGGTGTGCCGACGACGATATGACAGCCGGATTCCAGCGCGCGGCGTTCGGTGCGGGCATCCATGCCGCCGACACAGGTGACGACGCGGGCGCCGGTCTCGGCATAGAGCCAGACCAGTTCGCGCTGGACCTGAAGGGCGAGTTCGCGGGTCGGGGCGACGACAAGGGCCATCGGTTCGGCACCGCGTTCGAAGCGCTCATTTTCGCCGAGCAGGGTCGGGGCGATCGCCATGCCGAAAGCGGCGGTCTTGCCGGAGCCGGTCTGGGCCGAGACCAGAAGGTCGGCGCCATCGGCTTCCGGTGCGAGCACCGATTCCTGGACTTCGGTGAGGGTGGCAAAACCCTTCTTTTCAAGCGCGCGGGCCAATGCCGGCGCAATGCGGGTATTCAGTGACATAAGGTCTATTTCCAATCCGGGCGCGTGTTTGCTCCAGATCATGCCTCATGTCGTCAGCTTGCTGACTCGGCCGACTGGTCCGATTTTCGGGTGACGCGTCAGCGCCCCCTTAACATGACCGGTCCGGTTATGCACATTTTATATTGCGCTGCAGCAGAGCCTGCCCGTGGTCAGATCTTCTGGCCGGTGGCGTCCCAGTCGGCGAGGAAACTGGCCAGGCCCTTGTCGGTCAGCATGTGCTGCGACAGGGATTTGAGGACTTTCGGCGGGATGGTCGCGACATCGGCGCCGGCCAGGGCGCAGGCCTCGACATGGGCGGCCGAGCGGATCGAGGCGGCAAGGATTTCGGTCTCGAAGCCGTAATTGTCGTAAATCGTGCGGATATTGTGGATCAGCTCCATGCCGTCGACCTGGAGGTCATCGAGCCGGCCGATGAAGGGCGAAACGAAGCTTGCGCCGGCCTTGGCCGCCAGCAGCGCCTGATTGGCCGAGAAGCAAAGCGTCAGATTGGTGGCGATGCCCTCATCGGTCAGGGCGCGGCAGGCTTTCAGCCCGTCCCAGGTGATCGGCAGTTTGACGGTGATATTGCTGGCGATGCCGGCCAGGCGGCGGCCCTCGGTCAGCATGCCGGCCGTGTCGGTTGCAATTACTTCGGCCGAAACCGGGCCCGGAATCAAGGCGCAGATTTCGGTGACGACCTCAATGAAATCGCGGCCCGACTGCTTGATCAGTGACGGGTTGGTTGTGATGCCATCGACGAGCCCGGTCTCGGCCAGTTCGCGGATTTCGGCGATCTCGGCGGTATCGATGAAGAATTTCATGGCAGCGCATCCTGATTGCGCGGCCTCCGGGGCAAAACCGCGATCAGGCCAGCTTAGCGGACCGAAATCCGCTCACAAGCCCGATCGCCAGTTTTGCGCCATTGTCACTGAAATCTCACATGCGCCGCGGCACCTATTGCGCCGGGGTTTTCGGTTTGACCTTGTGGATGCCCAGCATGTCAAAGGCGGCCTTCTCATAGAAGGGTTCGCCGGTGCCGCTGCGGATCTTGCCCATGAAATAGCTCTCGAAGGCTTCCTTGGCCATGTGGACCCATTTGCCCTCCGCGGCCCAATTGACATTGCGTGGCGGAATTTGCGGCATGGCGACAAAGGCGACGCCGCCATCGCCGAAATCGGCAATACAGACCGCATTCCAGGTCGCCTCATTGACCGGCTCCTTGCCATCCAGCACGGCGCGCATATTGCGGGCCGCCGCGACGACCATGGATTCGATCATGAAGCCCGTCTTGGGTACCCCGACCGGGACGGCGTAATTGCCGACCGGCGGGATCGCGATGCAGACGCCAATGCCGTAGATATTGGGGAAGGTCGGATTGCGCTGCGACTTGTCGACGATGACGAAGCCGCGCGGATTGACCAGACCCTCAATGCCGCGAAGCGTCGGGATGCCGCGGAAGGGCGGCAGCATCATCGAATATTTGAACGGCAGTTCGTGTGTTTTCGCGACGGTGCCGTCTTCGGCGACCTGTTCGACATGCATCAACCCGTCCTCGACCTTGGTGACGCGGGCACTGGTGATCCATTTGATGTGCCGGTTGCGCATTTCGCTTTCCAGCAGGCCCTTGGTGTCACCCACGCCATCGAGGCCGAGATGGCCGATATAGGGTTCGGAGGTGACGAAGGTCATCGGCACCTGGTCGCGGATCTTGCGGCGGCGCAGATCGGTTTCCAGGATCATGGCGAATTCATAGGCCGGCCCGAAACAGGATGCGCCCTGCACGGCACCGACAATCACCGGGCCGGGGTCCTTGACGAATTCGTCCCAGACAGGTTTCGCGGCCTCGGCGTGATCGACATGGCAGACGGACTGGGTGAAGCCATTGTGCGGGCCGAGCCCCTCGATCTCGTCGAAGGCCAGCTCGGGGCCGGTGCAGATGGCGAGATAATCGTAGGTGACGGTGTCGCCATTGGCGAGTTCGATCGCATTGTCTTCCGGCCGCAACTTGGTCGCGGCGGAATGGATGAAGTTGATCTTTTTCTTGGCAAACATCGGCTCCAGCTCGACCTTGATCTGGTCGGGCTTGCGCCAGTCGACGGCGACCCAGGGATTGGAGGGGGTGAAGTGGAAGGTCGCGCTGTCGCTGATGACGGTGATGGTGTCGCTCTTGCGGGCGTGCTTGCGGGCTTCCAGTGCCATCGGTACGCCGCCAAGTCCGGCGCCCAGTACAACAATATGTGCCATGTCTCGCTCCTTCGGTTTTGAGGGTGTCGCCGGATCAGCCGGTCAGGCCGTCGGCGGCGATGCAGAAATCTTCCTTGAGATGTTTCAGAATGCCGTGACAACGCTCGTCCGCGATCGAGTAGTGAACCTGCAGGCCGGATTTGCGGCCGGCCACCAGACCTTCGCTGCGCATTTTGGCGAGATGTTGCGACATTGCCGACTGCGACAAATCCGCCATTTCGCACAATTCCGTCACCGTCGCCTCGCCCAGCGCCAGCCGGCAGAGTATCAAAAGCCGCTTTTCATTCGCCAATTGCTTGAGGAAGGCGGCAGCATCGCCGGCCTGGTGCTGCAGCTCGGCGAAATGGGCGTCGCCGGCACGTCCGGGCGGGGTCTTTGGCGGCTGAGTGTTCATGGCGTTTCCAAACATTAGTTGACACTAAAATATCTTTGACTAAATTAGATGTCAATTATGTTTTCGTTCTGATGGGAGATACACGATGAGCCTGCGTGAGCTGGACCCAAAGACCGCCCTTGAGGCGGTGCAGTCGAATGAAGCCATCCTGATCGATGTGCGTGAGCCGCGCGAATATGCGTCCGAGCGCATTCACGGTGCCCTGCTGTTTCCGCTTTCCACATTTGATCCGGCGGCCCTGCCCATCGACAAGACCCGCGAGGTGATCTTTCATTGCGGCTCCGGCAAGCGCTCCGCCGATGCGGTGGCGCGTTGCGAGGCCGCAGGCGTCCCCATCACCACGCATGTGCGCGGCGGGCTGATGTCGTGGAAACAGGCCGGGCTGGCGACCATCGCCATCGACCCGGCGACCGGCACTATTTTCGACCCACAAGCTGTTTGAGGCCCCAAATGCGATTGACCGGACTCATTCTCCCGCTGGCCCTTGCCACCCTGACCCTGCCTGCAACCGCGTTCGCCCAGACGGGCGGGACCTATCGGGTGACCGAGCAGCAGATCGTTGACCGCAAGGCGGTTTTCGCCACCGTCGAAAGTGTCGACGTCGTCAGCGCCCGCGCGCGGATCGGCGGCACGATCGGCGAATTGCGGGTGGATGAGGGCCATGCCGTCGCAGCCGGTGATATTCTCGCCGTCGTGGTTGATGACCGGATCGCGCCACAGATCGGCGCCGCCAATGGCGAGGTCTCGGCACTGGAATCGCAACTGGCCCAGGCGCGGATCGATCTGACCCGGGCCCAGGACCTGTTTGACCGTGGTATTTTCCCGCAAGCCCGCCTCGACGAGGCGCGCACCGGGGTCAGCGTGCTGGAAGGCCAGCTCGCGGCCGCGCGCCAGAACCGCAATGTTCTGGTGCAGCAATCCCGTCAGGGTGATGTGCTGGCACCGGCCTCGGGCCGCGTGCTGCAAGTGCCCGTCACTTCCGGAAGCGTTGTCCTGCCCGGCGAGGCCGTGGCGATGATCGCCTCGGAACTCTATCTCCTGCGGCTGCGCTTGCCCGAGCGGCATGCGCGCAGCATTCGCGAAGGCGATGCGGTGATGGTCGATGTCTCGGATCTCACCGGCGATGTCTCGCCCTCGGGCTATATCCGCCAGGTCTACCCGCAGGTCGAGGATGGCCGCGTGATCGCTGATGCAGTGGTCGAAGGTCTGGGCAGCTATTTCGTCGGCGAACGTGTCCGGGTCTATGTCGCGGTGGACGAGCGCGCCGCCATCCTGGTGCCCGCCCGCTACCTGGCGAACCGTTACGGTGTCGATTATGCCCGCCTGCAACATGCCGATGGCAGTCATTCCGATATCGTCGTCCAGCGCGGTCTCGACAGTGCCGACGGCGTGGAAATTCTGGGTGGCCTCGCCGCCGGTGACCTGCTGGTGCAGCCATGAAACTGGGGCTTTCCGGACACCTCACCAAGGCCTTCATCCGATCGCCACTGACGCCGCTCATCCTGCTGGCCTCGCTGGCCGTGGGTCTGCTGGCCCTGATGGTAATTCCGCGCGAGGAAGAGCCGCAGATATCCGTGCCGATGGTCGATGTCATGATCCAGACCGATGGTCTGCGCGCCGCCGATGGCGTCGAACTGGTGACCGAACCGCTCGAGGCGATCATCCGCTCGATCGATGGGGTTGAGCATGTCTATTCCCAGACCAGTGATGACCAGGTGATGGTGACGGCACGCTTCGATGTCGGCACGGATCCCGATGCCGCCATCCTGCGTGTGCATGAGCGCATTCGCGCCAATATGGACCGCATCCCGCACGGCATTCCCGAACCGCTCGTCGTCGGCCGCGGCATTGATGATGTCGCGATTGTCTCGCTGACCCTGTCCCCCCGCGCTGATGAGGCCGGGCATTGGGACGACAATGCGCTCTACAATATCGTCGAGGAATTGCGTGCCGCCCTGCTCTCGGTCGAGGATGTCGGCCTGACCTATATCGTCGGCGGCCGTGCCGACCAGATCCGCATCGAGCCCGATCCGGAGCGCCTCTCGCAATACGGGATCACGCTGCAACAATTGGCCGGCCGTATCGCCGAGGCCAATCGTTCCTTCCCGGTCGGCGATCTTACTGCCACTGACCAGACCTGGTCGGTCACCGCCGGCCAGACGCTGCAGGGTATTCCCGATATCGGTCTCTTGCTGGTCACCTCGCGCGATGGCCGCCCGGTCTATGTCCGCGATGTCGCGACCGTGGTGGTCGGATCGATGCCGACCGATGCGCGGGCCTGGATGCTCAATCGCGAGGAAGGCGAAAGCGAATGGAACCGCCTGCCCGCCGTCACCCTGGCGATTGCCAAGCGTGAGGGCGCGAATGCCGTTGTCGTCTCCGAACACATCATCGAGCGGATTGAATCGCTGGAAGGCACTCTGATCCCCGAGGGGATCGAGGTCACCATCACCCGCAATTACGGCGAGACCGCCAACGAGAAGGCCAATGAGCTTCTCTTCCACCTCGCCCTCGCGACCGTCTCCATTGTGTTGCTGGTCACTTTCGTGATCGGCTGGCGTGAGGGTGTTGTGGTCTTCGTCGTCATTCCGACGACCATTTTGCTGACCCTGTTTGCTTCCAATCTGATGGGTTACACCATCAATCGTGTCTCGCTATTCGCTCTGATCTTCTCGATCGGGATTCTGGTCGATGACGCCATTGTCGTGATCGAGAATATTGCCCGCCACTGGGCGATGCGCGACGGGCGATCCCGAGTCCAGGCCGCGATCGAGGCTGTCGCCGAAGTCGGCAATCCGACCATTGTCGCCACGCTGACCGTGGTCGCGGCGCTTCTGCCCATGCTGTTCGTGTCCGGCCTGATGGGCCCTTATATGGCGCCGATCCCGGTCAATGCCTCGGCCGCGATGATCTTCTCCTTCTTCGTCGCCATGGTGCTGACGCCCTGGCTGATGAAAGTCATTGCCGGCGGCAAGCCCGACAAGCCGGGTGATGCCGAGGCCCATGCTCATGAGAGCGAAGGCGCGCTCGGCCGGCTCTATCGCCGCGTCGCCGGGCCGGTGATCGCCAGCCGTACCAGTGCCTGGACGGTATTGCTCGTGGTCGGGGTTTTCACCCTCGGCTCGATGTCGCTCTTCTTCACCCGCACGGTGACGGTCAAGCTCCTGCCCTTCGACAACAAGTCTGAATTCCAGGTCGTGATTGATCTGCCCGAGGGCGCAACGCTGGAGCGCACCGAACGCGTGCTGAGCGAGGCGGCTGATCGTCTGGCAGCCCTGCCGGAAGCGACCTCGATCCAGCTCTATAGCGGCACTTCGGCCCCGTTCAATTTCAACGGTCTGGTGCGTCACTATTATCTGAGAAACCGGCCGGAACTGGGCGATCTCCAGGTCAATCTGGTGCCGAAACACCATCGCGAGCGTTCATCGCACGAAATCGCCCTGGAAGCGCGGCATCTGCTCGACGGTCTCGACATGCCCGAGGGCACGGTCGTCCGTGTCGCCGAAATCCCGCCGGGACCGCCGGTGATGGCGACGCTTCTGGCCGAGATCTACGGCCCCGATGCCGAGACCCGCCGGGCCGTGGCGACCGAGGTCCGCGCGGCCTTTGCCTCCGTGCCCTATATCGTCGATATCGACGACAGTTTCGGTGTGCCGCGGCCGCGCCTGCGTATCGCGATCGACCAGGACAGCCTCGAATTCTTCCAGGTCCAGCAGAGCGATGTCTATGACACTATCCAGGCCCTGATTGGCGGCATGCCGGTGGGTTATTCCCATCGCGGCGAGGGCCGCAATCCGATCGACATTTCCGTTGCCTTGCCGCGCGGCGAGCGCACGTGGAATGAACGTCTGGCTTCGACGCCCGTGCCTGCCAACGGGCTTCCCGGTGCGCGCGGTATCGTCGAACTCGGCGATGTGGTTTCGGTGACTGAAGAGCCGGGCTCCTACCCGATCTATCGCCGCGATGGCCGTTATGCCGAAATGGTGATGGGCGAACTGGCCGGCGCTTATGAAGCGCCGATCTACGGCATGGGGGCCGTGGCCGAAGCGCTCGACGACCGGCCCTGGACCGAGGCTGTACCGCAGCCGGTGATCCGCCTGCACGGCCAGCCGGCCAGCGATGCCGAGCCGACCCTGCTCTGGGATGGCGAGTGGGAGATCACCTATGTCACCTTCCGCGATATGGGTGCCGCCTTCATGGTCGCCCTGCTGGGTGTCTATGTGCTGGTGGTGGCCCAGTTCGGCTCCTTCCGGGTGCCGCTGATCATCCTCACACCGGTGCCGCTGACCTTCATCGGCATCATGTTCGGTCACTGGATGTTCGGTGCTGCCTTCACCGCGACCTCGATGATCGGTTTCATCGCCCTGGCCGGGATTATCGTGCGCAATTCCATCCTGCTGGTCGACTTCATCCGCCATGGCGCCGAGGCCGGCGAGCCGCTGCGGGAGACCCTGCTGCGCGCCGGCGCGATCCGCTTCAAACCGATCATGCTGACCGCGATCGCGGCGATGATCGGTGCCGTGGTGATCCTGGGCGATCCGATCTTCCAGGGCCTGGCGATCTCGCTTCTGTTCGGCCTGGCCTCCTCGACCCTTCTGACGGTCCTGGTGATCCCGGCCATCTATGTCGTTTTCAAGGATCCCGACCAACCCTATTCCCCCCAATCCGGCGACGCGCCTGATGCCGAGCCGGTCACAGAAGGACATACATCATGACAATCAATAGTGCCGTCCGGCTGCTTGCGGGCAGCATGGTCCTGATCTCCATCGCCCTGTCGATCTGGGTGCATCCCTACTGGATCGCGCTGGCCATCTTTGTCGGCTTCAATCTGGTGCAGTCCAGTTTCACCGGCTTCTGCCCGCCCAGTATTGTCTTGCGCAAGTTCGGCCTGAAGGACTGAATGTGATCGCAACCGGTGTGGCGCGCGGGAAAAGACGGCATCTGCCTGATTTCCCGCTTGCCCGCCTGTGTCTTCATGCGGTCTGATCGGCGCGACCCGCCAACGCCTTGCAGAAAGTCTCCCGATCATGACCCAGCCCGCCCATGCGCCGCAGAACATCGTCATCATCGGCGCCGGCCATGCCGGCGGAACCGTGGCTGCGCATTTGCGTCAGGACGGGTTTGCCGGGGCGATCACCCTGGTTGGCGAAGAGCCGGTCGTGCCCTATCAGCGCCCGCCCCTGTCCAAGGCCTGGCTGGCGGGCACCAGCTCGCTTGATCACGTCATCCTGCGGCCGCTCGAATGGTATGGCGAGAATCAGGTCGATCTGCGGCTCGGCACCCGGGTCGCCAGTATTGACCGGGCCGGGCACACCATCGCTCTGACGAGCGGCGAAACCCTGCCCTATGACGCCCTGATCATCGCCACCGGCGCCCGCCCGCGGCAGCTCGGCCTGCCCGGCGAGGATCTGGACGGCGTGCAGGCGCTTCGCACCCTGGCCGATGCGGAAGCGCTCAAGGCGGCGATGCTTCCGGACAAGACCATCGTGCTGATCGGTGCCGGCTATATCGGTCTGGAAGTCGCGGCTTCGGCCCGCAAGGCCGGTCTGAAGGCGATTCTGGTCGAGCGCGAGGCGCGCAGTGTCGCCCGCGTTGCCTGCGAGACGATGTCGGCCTTCCTGGAAAATTATCACGCCGCACACGGCGTCGAATTCATCTTCAATGCGGCGGCCAGGGGTTTTGCGGGCGAGGCGGCTGTGACCGCCGTCGAGCTGACCGATGGCCGCGTCATCCCCGGCGATCTGGTTCTGGTCGGTGCCGGCGTGGTGCCCAATGACGAACTGGCCCGCGAGGCGGGGCTCGCCTGCGGCAATGGCATTGTCGTCGACTATGAAGCGCGCACCAGTGATCCTGCGATCTTCGCGATCGGCGATGTCGCCTATCGGCCGCTCGACCTCTACAACACGCAATTCCGGCTCGAGAGTGTGCCCAATGCGCTGGAACAGGCGCGTTGTGTGGCGCATGTGCTGACCGGGACCCCGGTACCGGCGCCGGAAGTGCCCTGGTTCTGGTCGGACCAGTATGACCTGAAAATCCAGCTCGCCGGCCTGCCCCTCGACGCGACCAGCCAGATTGTGCGCGGCGACCCCGCCACCGGCAAATTCGCGGTGTTTCACCTGAAGGGCAATCACGTCCGTGCCGTCGAAGCGGTCAATGCGCCGCCGGAATTCATGTTTGGCCGCAAGCTGATTGCGGCCGGAAGCCCGGTCGATCTGGAGGGGCTGGCTGACATCTCAGTATCGATGAAACAGGTTGTCCTCTGATTCATGCGTTTTTGTTGCGCTGCACAATAGGCGTTGACGCCCGGCGTTTTGACCGCGAATTTCTGCCCCCGGCCTGATCGAGCCGACAAGAAGGACCTGGCCATGCCCGCAAGTGACACGCCCGCGACCCGCAAGACGCCCGCCGAGCTGATCGAAGGGCTGGAGCGCCTGCTCTCGGTCGAGGAGCTCGACACCGACCTGTATCGCGGGCTGCGCAATCCGGGCGGTCAGGGCCGGGTATTTGGTGGCCAGGTGATTGCCCAGGCGCTGATGTCGGCCACCGGGTCGGTCGAACCTGACCGGATCGTGCATTCGCTGCACGCCTATTTCATGCGGCCGGGCGATGAGAACTTGCCGATCATCTGCCGTGTCGAACGTGATTTCGACGGGCGCAGCTTCTCCACGCGGCGCGTTATTGCGATGCAGAAGGGCAAGCCCATCCTCAATCTGGCGGCCTCCTTCCAGATCCCCGAAGACGGATTCAGTCATCAGGCGGAAATGCCCGATGTTCCGCAGCCGGAAGATCTGCTCAGCGATGCCGAACTCATTCAGCGCGAGAGCGCCGAACTGCCGGAAGCCTTTGTGAAGGCGATGACGCGGCCGCGCCCGATCGAGATGCGGGCCGTGAGGCCCTGGTCATTGCTGCATCCGCAGAAGAGCGAGCCTGTGCGCCAGATCTGGATGCGGGCCGTCGCCCCGATCGCCGGCGACCAGGTGATGCACCGGGCGATCATGACCTATGCCTCCGACATGGCTCTGCTGAGCACCAGCATGCAGCCGCACGGGGTCAGCTGGATCAGTCCCAACATGCAATCGGCCAGTCTCGATCATGCCCTGTGGCTGCATGATGATGTGCGCGCCGATGAGTGGATGCTCTACGTCACCGACAGCCCGTGGGCCGGCGGCGGACGTGGTTTCAACCGTGGCAAGATCTTCAGCCGCGATGGCCGCCTCATTGCCAGCACGGCGCAGGAAGGCCTGATCCGGCAGCGCCGCAGCTAGGGCGGGCTCAATCGATGGCGAGGTCGACCGGATCGGCGAACAGGCCGTGAGCGACGGTCGAGCCATACAGGCTGATCGCTGCCGGTGCCGGCAGCGGCGCGATCCAGCCGCGCAGGTCATAGGCCGCATTGAGCATTCCCATCACGACCTGGCTGGCGATCAGCGGGTCGAGGGCGCGCACTGAACCTTCAGAAATGCCGTCTATCATCATGCCGGCGAAACGCCGGGCCAGGCGGGTCGAGCGTTCCAGCATGTCGGTGCGCCATTCGCTTGGCAGGACCTGCAGGGCCGTTGTGCGCAAAAGCGGAAAATCACTGCAGAGCTGGACATCGAGCAGGGTGGCGATCGCCGATGCCAGCCGGTCGCGCTGGCTGCCCTCCGCCTCGATGGCGGCGCGCTGGACCAGCTCAATCCGCTCGTGACTGCGCCGGAAGCATTCCAGCACCAGCTCGTCCTTGGCTTCCAGATGGTGGTAGAAACTGCCCTTGGTGACATTCAGCTCCGAGGCGATCTGTTCGACCGAGGCGCCGCGATAGCCCTTCTCATTGATCAGGCAGGTGGCGGCGCGCGCGAAATTCTCCGGCATGCCCTCGGTGTCGACGGTCCGGGCCGGCGCCGAAATGTCGAGCAGTTGCGGGGTCCAGGCGGCCCCGGACGGTGTGATGCCGTGTTCGAGGATTTCGATCATGCGGCGGCTGAGCCGCGGATAATCATCGACGGAATACAGCGCCAGCCAGCCGGGAAGCCAGAACATGTTCTGCACCAGGACATGCGCCCGAATGGTACGCAATATCTTGTCGCGGGCGGTCAGCGGCGGCGCGAAAAACTCGCGGAGCTGGCGGAAGGCGCCGACATAACGGGCCGTCAATTGGGTGCGAAAGGGCTCGCCCAGCGCCCGGATATCCGAAAGGACGGTATAGGGACGTTCGCGGTTGAGCTGGATGCGGGCGTGCAGCTCGAAATGCGCCTGGACGTATCGCGCAACGCGAGCCCGCGGCGTCGGCTGGGCGGCGGCGTCGCTGATCAGGCCTTCGAGCCGGTCGATCGAACGGTCGAGGACGGCCGCCGCCAGCAATTCCTTGCGCTTGAAATAATAGGTGACGCTGGTGGTGTTCAGCCCCACCAGTTCGGCGACATCGACAAAGGTCATGCCCTTGACGCCATGCCGGTTGATCAGCTGCGCCGCGGCATCGAGGATGCGGTCGCGCTTTTGCTGAAAGCGCTGTGTGGTGGCGTCATCGCCGGGATCAGGTCTGGCATCCATATCATCGACTTACCAGAGTTTAGCCGGAGCGTCACCGCAGGCGGCAGGTCGGGCCGCTTGCCGAGGGCGGGGCGATAGGGCCATGATCGCGCGATGCGGCTGAAGTGACGTGATTTCAACGAGACTTGACGGGAGCAGAACATGTCGGTGATTACCACACAGCGGATCGGCGATATCCTTGTCATCGTCTCGAATAATCCGCCGGTGAATGCGCTCGGACAGGCCGTGCGCGCCGGTCTCGCCGAGGCGATCGCGCACGCCGCCGGCGAAGCCGCCATCAAGGCGGTGATCATTCGTTGTGACGGCCGCACTTTCTTCGCCGGCGCCGATATTACCGAATTTGGCAAACCACCGGTCGGGCCGTCGCTGCCCGACCTGGTCGATGCGATCGAGCAATGCCCCAAACCGGTTATCGCCGCGATTCACGGGACGGCGCTGGGCGGCGGTCTCGAAGTGGCGCTGGGCTGCCATTACCGGATCGCCGTGGGTTCAGCGAAACTGGGGCTTCCGGAAGTGAAGCTCGGCCTTCTGCCCGGCGCGGGCGGGACGCAACGCCTGCCGCGCGTGGCCGGCATTGCCGACGCGCTCACCATGATCGTCACAGGCGAAGCGGTGACAGCGTCGAAGGCGCTCGAAATCGGCCTGCTCGACCGGGTCGTGCAGACGGGCTCGCTCGCTGATGAGGCGCTTGAATTCGCCGCTGAGGTGGCAAGGGCCGCCGGCCATCCGGTCTCAAGCCTGCGCACCGACCGGATCGCTGAAGCGGCCAATCATCCGCAGGTCTTCGACAAGTTCATTGCGGAAAATGCCCGCCGTCTCAAAGGGTTCGACGCGCCGAAAGCCTGTATCGAAGCGGTCCGGGCCGCGGTCGATCTGCCATTCGAGCAGGGCATCAAGCGCGAACGCGAACTCTTCATGAAGCTGGTGTCAGGCACGCAATCCAGGGCGATGCGACATCTCTTTTTCGCCGAACGCCAGGCCGGCAAGATCGATGGCATCCCCGCCGACACGCCCCTCATCCCGATCGCCCGGGTCGGGATTCTCGGCGCCGGCACGATGGGCGGCGGCATTGCGATGAATTTCCTCTCTGCCGGCCTGCCGGTCATCCTGGTCGAGCGCGAGCAGGCGGCACTGGATCGCGGTGTCGCCACCATCCGCAAGAATTACGAGCGCTCCGCCGCGCGGGGCCGCATGACGGCCGAACAGGTCGAAGCTGCGATGGCGCTGCTGACCCCGACTCTGGCCTATGAGGATCTCGCCGATTGCGATCTGGTGATCGAGGCCGTGTTCGAGCTGATGGAGATCAAGAAGGATGTGTTCCGCCGCCTTGATGCCATCGTCAAACCCGGCGCGATCCTGGCCTCCAATACCAGCTATCTCGATATCGACGAGATGGCCGCCGAGACGAAACGGCCCGAGGCCGTGGTCGGGCTGCATTTCTTCTCGCCGGCCAATATCATGCGCCTGCTCGAGGTGGTGCGCGGCGCCAGGACCTCGCCGTCGGTGCTCAAGACGGTGATGGCGCTGGCCAAGAAAATCGGCAAGATCGCGGTCGTTTCCGGTGTCTGTCCCGGCTTTATCGGCAATCGCATGCTCAGCCCGCGCCAGCGTGAGGCGCAAAAACTCCTGCTCGAAGGCGCCAGCCCCTGGGAGGTCGATGCTGCCCTGACCGAATTCGGCTTCCCGATGGGCCCGTTCCAGATGGCCGACCTTGCCGGTCTGGACCTGGGCTGGACGGCGGAGACCTCATCAAGCTCGACCATTCGCGAAGTCTTGTGCGAGCGCGGCCGCCGCGGCCAGAAAACTGGCAGCGGGTTTTACGATTACGACGACAACCGCCGCGGCTCGCCTTCTCCGGAGACCGAGGCGATCATTGCGGAGTTTGCCGCGAAGAGCGGACTGCCGCAGCGCAAATTCTCGGGCGATGAAATCCGTGAACGCCTGCTCTATCCGATGATCAATGAGGGCGCGAAAATCCTCGAGGAGGGCATAGCCCAGCGCGCTTCCGATATCGATATCGTCTGGCTCAATGGCTATGGCTGGCCGGCCTTTACCGGCGGGCCGATGTTCTGGGCCGATACGGTCGGGTTGAAAACCGTGCTCGACGGCCTGCGCCGCCATGCCGAAGCGCTGGGGCCGGATTTCACGATCTCTTCGCTGCTGGAAAACAGGGCCGAGGCCGGCGAAAACTTCAACTGAACATGAAAACGGCCGGCGGGTTTGTCCCGCCGGCCGTGATTTCAGTTCTGCAGCCTGACGCTATTTCGGCGCGATGACGCCGGTGCGCATGGCTTCCTTCATGGTGTCGAAATCTTCGGTCAGCGCGCTGGTGGCCGTGCGGGTCATGAAGCCGACAATCAGGGTGACGATCAGGCTGAGGGCAAAGCCCGGCACCATTTCATACATCACATCGGACGGGTGCATTCCGTTGATCTGGAACGGAGCATAGATCCAGATCAGCACGGTCGCGGCACCGGTGACCATGCCGGCCAGGGCCGCATTGCGGGTCATGCCGCGCCAGAACAGGCTCAGCAGGATCAGCGGACCGAAGGCGGCGCCAAAACCGGCCCAGGCATTGGAGACCAGCGACAGGATGGTGCTGGACCGGTCGAAGGCCAGCGCAATCGCCACCAGCGACACCACCAGGACCGAGATGCGGCCGACCAGGACGAGTTCCGTCTGGCTGGCACCCTTGCGCACGAAATGCTTGTAGAAATCCTCGGTCAGCGAGCTGGAGGAGACCAGCAGCTGCGAGGAGATCGTGCTCATGATCGCGGCCAGGATGGCGGCGAGCAGGAAGCCGCCGACCAGCGGGTGGAACAGGACCTGCGACAGCAGGATGAAGATGGTTTCCGGATCAGTCGGCTGCGTGTTTGTCAAGGTGGCATAGGCGAGGCCGAGAATGCCGGTTGCGACGGCGCCGATCAGGGTCACGAGCATCCAGCTCATGCCGATCAGGCGCGCAGCACGGACTTCCTTCAGCGTCGCGATCGCCATGAAGCGGACGATGATATGCGGTTGTCCGAAATAACCCAGGCCCCAGGCCATGCTGGAAATCACGCCAAGAACAGTGACGCCGGTCGTCATCTGCAACAGGGTCGGGTCGATCGTATTGAGTTCGGTCAGGATCGGATCGGTGCCGCCGAGAACCATGAAGGTGACGACCGGTACGGTGACCAGGGCGACGAACATGATGCAGCCCTGGACGAAATCGGTCAGGGAGACGGCGAGGAAGCCGCCAAACAATGTGTAGGCGACGACGACGCCGGCGGTGAGGAAAAGCCCGAGCTCATAACTCAGCCCGAAAGAGGCCTCGAACAGCTTGCCGCCAGCCACGACACCGGCCGAGGTGTAGAGGGTGAAGAAGATGACGATGACCAGCGAAGAGATAACGCGCAGGAGGCGTGACTTGTCCTTGAAGCGCTTCTCGAAGAAATCCGGGATGGTGATCGCGTCATCGGCAATCTCGGTATAGGCGCGCAGGCGCGGTGCCACGAGCTTGTAGTTGAGATAGGCCCCGATCAGCAGGCCGACCGCGATCCAGGCACTGCTCATCCCCGAGACATAGATGGCCCCGGGCAGGCCCATCAGCATCCAGCCGCTCATATCCGACGCGCCGGCCGACAACGCCGCCACGGCCGGGTGCAATTGTCGGCCACCCAGCATGTATTCGGCGACATTGCTGGTCGATTTTCGGTAGGCGTAATAGCCGATCGCCATCATCAGAATGAAATAGAGGGCGAGGGAAATCAGGGCTTCGGTTTGCATGTCACGCTCACGATCATGGAATGGGAGTTGTCTGGGCGGCGGCCGGGGAGCTTATGGCCGGGTCTGGCCGTCGCCGAGGACGAGATATTTGTAAATGGTCAATTGCTCGAGCCCGACCGGGCCGCGCGCATGCATCTTGCCGGTGGCAATGCCAATCTCCGCCCCCATGCCGAACTCGCCCCCGTCGGAAAACTGGGTCGAAGCATTATGCATCACGACCGCAGAGTCGATAGTGCGCAGGAAGGCGGCGGCAGTCTCGCTGTCTTCCGTGATGATGGCATCGGTATGATGCGAGGAATGGGCCTCGATGAATGTCATGGCCTCAGCCGCGTCATTGACCAGTTTCACCGACAGGATGGCGTCGAGATATTCCGTATCCCAGTCCTCATCGGAGGCAGGCTTGATGCGGGCATCGATGGCGATGGATTCCGCTTCGCCGCGCACTTCGCAGTCTCCCAGGGCGTCCAGCAGACCGGGCAGGAATTTTCCGGCAATGGCGCGGTCGACGACGAGGCTTTCCGTTGCGCCGCAAACACCGGTGCGGCGCAGCTTGGCATTGACGACAATCCGCGTCGCCTTTTCCAGATCGGCATCGCTGTGGATATAGGTGTGCACATTACCGTCGAGATGCAGCAGGGTGGGCACACGCGCCTCGCGCTGGACCAGTGAGACCAGGCCCTTGCCGCCGCGCGGGATGACGAGATCGACATAGTCGGCGCAATGAAGCAGGAATTTCACCGCCTCGCGATCTGTGGTGTCGACCAGCTGGACCGCCTCTTCCGGCAGGCCGGCGGCTTTCAGGCCGGTGGCGAGACAGGCGACGATCTGGCGGGTTGAGTTCAGGCTTTCCGAACCGCCGCGCAGGATAATGGCATTGCCCGATTTCAGGCAGAGCGCACCGGCATCGGCGCCGACATTGGGGCGCGATTCATAGACCATGGCGATGACGCCGATCGGCACCGAGACGCGCTCGACGACGAGCCCGTTGGGGCGTTCGAAGCGGGCCAGCTTGCGGCCGACCGGGTCGGGCAGATCCGCGATCTGTTCCAGCGCCGAGGCCATCGCCTCGATGCGGGCCTCATCCAGCACGAGACGGTCGATGAAGGCGGCATTCTTGCCCTTGCCGGCAACGCTTTCGACATCCTTGCGATTGGCGTCGAGCAGGGCAGGCATGGTGTCGCGCAGCGCCTTGGCGGTGGCGCGCAGGGCGGTATTCTTCTGTTCAGTGGTGGCTCCGGCGAGAGCGCCGGCGGCTTGCCTGGCCTTGCGGCCCAGCTCATTGACATAGTCTTGCACGGTCTCGGACATTATTTTCCTTGTGGTCTGTCTGGTGGTGATGAGCGGGCAGGCGGCGTCTATTATCGCAGCTCTATGGCCCGCGCGTAAGCGGCTTTGGTGGTGTTTTCGAGCAGCGTGTCGAGCTGTCCGTCCTGCATCAGGGCTTCAAGCCCGGCCTGGGTCGTTCCGTTCTTGCTCGTGACATCCTTGCGCAGGGTCTCGAGCGATTGGTCGGATTGCCGTGCCATCTCAATGGCACCGGCCATGGTGTCGAGGACCAGGGTTCGTGCCGTCGCCGTGTCGAAACCGAGGGCTTCGGCGGCCGCGACATAGCTGCGGGCGATCTCGAAGACATAGCCCGAACCGCTGCCGGCGACGGCGGTGATGCGGTCGATCTGGTCTTCGTCCTCGACCCAGATGGCCGAGCCGGTCGCCCTCGCCAGCGCCGCCGCGGCCTCGCGATGAGCAGGCGTGCAGAGGGCATTGGCGAACAGGCCATTGACGCCCTGACCGATCATGGCCGGCAGATTGGGCATCAGCCGGATAACCGGCCGATCGCCGGTCAGGG
>NZ_CAXBKN010000032.1:0-27119 GCF_963976135.1 uncultured Maricaulis sp. | reverse complement strand
GTCAGTGCCAGGGCTCGAGGGCGATCTCGCCTTGGTCCTCGACAGGGCCGGTGAGAATGACATGGCTATCGCTCTCGCGCCACTCGACGAATAACTCGCCGCCATCGGCGTTGATCCTGGCGCTTCGCCCTGCCAGCCCCCGGCGGTGTGCCGCGACGAGGGCGGCGCAGGCACCGGTTCCGCAGGCCGGGGTCAGCCCGGCACCGCGTTCCCAGACCCGCAGCCGGATATGAGCCGGGTCGTGGATCTGGGCGAAGCCGGCATTGACCCGTTCCGGGAAGACCGGATCGAATTCGACCTCGCGGCCGAGGCGCTCCACCGGCAAATTCTCCAGATCGCGCACAAAAAAAACTGCGTGGGGATTGCCCATATTGACTGCGCCGGGGTTTTCGATCCGGATACCGTCAATCTCGGTGCGAAAATCCAGGCTGACGGTATCCATCTGGCGGGCCAGCGGGATGTCGCGCCAGTCGAGGCGCGGGATACCCATATCGACACTGATCTCGCGACCCGGCTTGCGCTCCGCCAGCAGAATGCCAGCCCGTGTGTCGATGGCTGCATGCTGACGGCCTGTGTTCTCCATCATTTGCCAGGCTGCGGCGCGTGTCCCATTGCCGCAGGCGCCAACCTCGTCGCCATCGGCATTCCATATTCGCATGAAGGCGTCGGCGCGATCGGAGTCTTCAAGCACAAGTAGTTGATCGAACGCCCATCGTTGGGCCCAATCGCGTATCTGGCCGGCGGAAATCCGGACCGGTGACGGCTCTCCGCGCGCATCCACGAGGATAAAGGCATTGCCCGCACCGTTCATCAGTCTTGCTTTCATTCTGCTGCGATAGCGCTGACGCGGCTTTACGTCCAGCGCCGCTCCGGGCTTTACTGCGTCTCAAATCGTCAAGGAGGACTTCGATGATGCGCTCAACAGCGAACAGATTGATGGCAATAGCGGGTGCGCTCTTGCTGGCGGCCTGCAGTCAGCCGGCCGTAGACAATGGAGATAGCGTGACCCCCGACAATGAGCTAGCCGGCGCCGGGCGCCAGATCGTCCAGATTGACCCGGAGAATGATCCGCGCGTCTGGCTCGAGGAAGTCGAGGGCGAGGAAGCAATTGCCTGGGTGGAAGGCCAGAATGAGCGGACTTTCGATCGCCTTCAGGAGGATGAGCGCTATCAGGGCATGTTTGACCAGGCCCTGGCGATCTATCAGAGCGAGGACCGGATCCCGGGCGGCGCATTTTATGGCGGCTTCGTGTGGAATTTCTGGCAGGACGCGACCAACACTCACGGTCTGTGGCGCCGCACCACAATGGACAGCTATGTCACCGACACGCCGGATTGGGATATCATTCTTGACCTTGATGCGCTCTCGGAAGCGGAAGGCAAGAACTGGGTCTGGCGCGGCGCCAACTGCCTCGGGCCGGATTATGAGCACTGCATGGTCACCCTGTCGGATGGTGGCTCTGACGCCGCCGTGCGGCGGGAATTCTCGATCTCGGCCCGCGATTTTGTCGCTGGCGGTTTCGAGACACCGGAGGCCAAGGGCGGCGTCAGCTGGATCGATGCCGATACCTTGATGGTGGGTCTGGCGACGAACGAGGCCGATACGACCGATTCCGGATATCCATCCGTCGCCTATCGCTGGGAGCGCGGCACTTCGCTCGCCGATGCGACCGAGGTCGTGCGTGGCGACCGGTCTGATGTTGGCCTCTTCACCTTCCGCGCCGAGGATTTCGACGGCACGGTCTATATGATGGCTTCGCAGGCGGTCACCTTCTACGACACGACCTGGTGGCATCTGCCGGCAGGCGCGGCACCGGTGCAATTGCCGCTACCGGCCAAATCCTCGATCCAGGATATTTTCCACGGCCAGCTCGTCTTTACGATCGAGGAGGACTGGGCGCCGGTCGAGGGCGGTGCAAGCTTTGCCCAGGGTTCGCTGCTCTCTTTTGATGTCGCCGAATGGGTCGCAACAGGCGAACTGCCGACCGTGCACACGGTTTATGTGCCGCGTGACCGGCAATCATTGGGTGGCATGGGGTCGACCCGCACCGCCTTCCTGGTCGAGATCGACGAGAATGTGGTCGGCGGGCTCGAGGCCTTCCGCTTTGAAAATGGCGTCTGGACCTCCGAGACGATCCCGGTCCCGGCCAGCATGACGATCAATCTGGGCAGCACAGACAGTCATGAAGACATCGCCTTCATGAGCGCGGAAGGTTTCCTGACCCCCGATACCCTGTCGCTGGTCAATTCCGCCGAACTGACGGTCGAGCCGATCAAATCCATCCCGGCGCGCTTCGATGCCGAAGGCCTGGTAGTCGAGCAGCTTGAAACCGCGTCGACCGATGGCACCATGATCCCCTATTTCGTGGTCCGCCGCGAAGACACGGTGATGGATGGCACAACGCCGACCCTGCTCTACGCCTATGGCGGCTTCCAGGTCTCGATCCGGCCGAGCTATTCGGGCAGTCGCGGCCAGCTCTGGCTCGAGAATGGCGGCGCCTATGTTGTCGCCAATATTCGTGGTGGCGGCGAATTCGGACCGGCCTGGCACCAGGCGGGTCTGAAAATGGATCGCCAGCGCATCTATGACGATCTGATCGCGGTGGCTGAAGACCTGATTGATACCGGTCTGACCAGCTCGCGCCACTTGGGCGTCTATGGCGGGTCGAATGGTGGTCTGCTGACCGGCGTGATGTATACCCAGCGTCCGGATCTGTGGAATGCCGTCGTCTCGGCGGTGCCGCTGCTCGACATGCTGCGCTACCACACCCTGCTCGCCGGCAATTCCTGGATGGGCGAATATGGTGATCCGGCCGATCCGGATGAGGGCGCTTTCCTGCGCTCGATTTCGCCCTATCACAATGTCGACGCCAATGGCGAATACCCGGAAATCTATCTCTATACCTCGACCAAGGATGACCGGGTTCATCCGGGCCATGCGCGCAAGATGGCGTATCTGCTCGCCGAGCTGGGCCATCCCTACCTCTATTACGAGAACACGGCCGGCGGTCATGCCGCTGCCGCCAATCTCGAGGAGTCGGCCCGGCGCGATGCCCTGCTCTACACCTTCCTGACGCAAAAGCTGATGGATCCGGACGAGCCGGTTGCGGACGGGGGCGCAATGCCGGAATAGCCCGCCGGGCAAGCTGAACAGAAGACCCCCGGAGCCAGGCTCCGGGGGTTTTCATGTCTGGATGCTGTTGTCAGGCGCTATTGCCCGTCGCACATGAAGCTGCGTCGCTCGGCATTGGCGGCGGGGACCATCGAGGGATCCTCGACGATCCGGCGATACAGGACCAGGCCGGTCTCGGTGGGGCTGCGTACGGCGATCGCGCCGTCCGGAACCGGTGCGGCACCTGGCTGGTCGAGCCAGATGACTGGCGCGCGGCCGGTATCGCGGTCGCTGAGAGTGAAGATGTTATTGGTTCGGCTGTCATACAGGCTGATGGAGGCATAGCCGCCGCTCCGCGGCCAGCGGGCCTGGATCAGCAAGGGGCCTTGAGACAGGTCATACGGGCAGATGGAGTATAAGATGTCCGGGCTCGGCCGGACGACAGTGCGGCTGGCTTCGGTGACGGGGGGCACGTGCGTGACCGAATTGGCCGCTGCGCCGCGACTCTCCATCTGATCCATTGCACGTGACATGATGAAGCCGGGAATCCAGTTCAGCGTGACCCAGAATCCGAGCCCACTCGCGAGCAGGCCTGCAGCGAGAGGCAGGAATCGACGGATCATGATTCACCTTCGCAGGACAGGCGATCAATCCGGGGCAGGGCCGCCAGGACCGGGTTGTCGCTGATCGATGCATCCGGTTGATACAGGCGCAGGGTCAGGGCGAAATGCCCGGCATGGCGTGAACTCATCCAGAAGGCCGGAACGGCCGGTCGTGAGGGGGCGATAAGCACGCTCATCGCATCCCCGGCGCTGGCTGCTGCATGTTCTGCGGTGACCGAGTGGGCCTCATCGCCATTGACCGCGAGAAAGTCATCTGCGGCATAGAGGGTCAGGCTCCACCAGCGCGTATCCGGCTGTTGCTCGAAGCTGACGCGATAGGCGCACTCCTCGCGCAATCGCTGTCCGCTATCATCGCTTGTCGCGTTGAAATAGACGGTTTCCGACCGGTTCAGCGCCAGCAATCCGCGTCGTGCAATGGCCGCACGTACGGTCGGGCTGGCGGCGGAATCGCCGATCAGGAGGTTGGTTTTCCAGGGGCCGGCCGCAGTGCCGCCAATTTCGAACGGGCCAAAGACGAGCAGGGCGGCCAGCATCGCGCCGCCGATCAGGCCTGCCAATATCGCCAATCCGGTTTTGATCCACATTCGCGGAACCTAGCGCCAGTGTCGCGGCTTGAAAAGTGTCTGGAGTGAGCGCCGGAGTGCGGCGTGCAATCAGGCTGCACTGGCGCGCGGCGCCATCTTGAGCAACATGTTCTGGATCAATTGCAGCTTGGCCTTGCCGTCATCCGTCTTCGCTTCATTCATGCCGCCCGCGGATTTGAGATGGCGCATCGCCCGTGCCTGTGCGTCCGAGGAACACTGGCCGACAGGCAGGGCGCCAGCCGTCGCCAGCCGGAGCAGGCCGGTCGCCTTGTCGAGGGCCGGACGATCGCCGGCCTCGACGGCATTGAGGATTTTGCTTTCATCGATGATTTTCATCCCGAGGGCATCGATTGCACTCGCCAGCTCCGCCTTTTCGCGTGCCGGATACTGGCCCTTGAGCACCCGGCGCTGGTGAGCGGTCAGCGAAGCGAGCCGTTCAAGCGGCTTGCTTGGTCCGCGCATATACCAGGACAGGACATTGTGTGACCCCAGCAGGCCATGGGCATAGCCCGCGAGTTTCTGCTTGTTGGCCTCGCCGACAATATTCTCTTCCAGCGCCAGAAGGCGCTCGAGCTCCTCGTTCGGATCTCCGGAGTCGCGCAGCAATTCATCGATCGTTTCCGAGTGAAGCAGGCGCGCCGAACGAGCCGCGAATGCCTTGATCAGGGCATCGGTCGGCAATAGCGAATTGGGGCTCATGACGAGTTTCTGCGCCAATTCCCGCGCCAGCCGGACCTCGCCGGGCAGACTGCTCGGACGCAGGCGTTTGGGCCGTTGCAGCTCCGTCAGCAGGCTCTGGGCGATGACAGCCCGGCACGCGTCCATCTCGCCCTTGCCGATATTGCCCGTAAGGCGTTTGCAGACGCTGGGTGCGTAATTGATCGCGTCAGCGGACTGATCGCCGTCGAACAGGCAGGTGAGCCGTTCGAGTGTTTCGCCAAGATCGCGGCATTTGCCCAGCAAGGCGGCCATCCCGTCGTCGAAACTGATGACTTCCGCCGCATAGTTGTCGATTTCAGCCAGCGCGAAATCGCGGATCGGGCTGTCCTCTCCGAGCGTATCGGCCATGTCCATCAGTGCTTCGAGCTTGTCGCTGTATTTTCGAGCTGATTTCAGACGGTTCGCCATGGCTGATCGCAGCAGGTAGCCGCGCTGATCACCGGCATGGATCTCGTTGACAATGTCCTTGAAGGGCTTGCTGTCAGGATATTCCGGGATGCGCTTCGCGCGGGCATCCTGGTAGATCCGGGTCAGGGCTTGCTGGATGAGCTCGTTCAGTTGCTTGACATAGCCATGCACATTGGCGTCGCCATCCTTGGCGCTGGCGATTGCCACTTTCTGGACGGCGTGCTGCAGATCTGTGCCGGAGGCTTCGAGTTGCTCCACCAGGTCCGGCCGGTGCAGCAATTCCATCGGCAAGGCCTGCAATCGCTCGAACCAGGCCGTCAGAACGCGGCGAATCGTGTCGCGGGCGTGCGGTTTGGAAAGGTCTTCGGGGGTCAGGCAGGGCAGGGTGGCGGTGCCGGTCTTCTCCTCGTCTTCGGCAAATTTCTCATCGCCGAGCTCGCAGATCGCGATGGACCTGAAGGTCCGCGCCTCTTCGTCATAGACTTCCTTGGTAACGCGAACCGAGCCGATCGTGTTCTTGGCGAGGACTTCGTGCGCGAGCCGAATCGCGGATTCGCGAACGTCCTGCGCCTCGTACAACGTCCAGGGCGCCTTCCGATTCTTCTTCAGGAAGACTTCGTAATGCGTGTCGGCAGCCATCTTCATCCCCGGAGAAATCCAGGAGAGACTGCCGCAATAGGCTTAAAAGCATATGAACCCGGCGCATTCAGGCGGTTCCTGCTTGGCGTGGAGGCGTTGCCGCGTCTATCCTGCCCGTCGAACTGCAGTATTCGGCATCCGGTTCGTGGTGCAATAGGCGGAGATGGCATGGCTACAATAGCGCTCGTCGATGACGACGAGAACATCATTACCTCGGTTTCGATCTTTCTTGAGGGCGAGGGATATAATGTCCGAACCTATAATGACGGCGCGTCTGCGCTCGTCGCCCTGACCGAGGATCCGCCGGATCTGGGGATATTCGACGTCAAGATGCCGCGAATGGACGGGCTCGAATTATTGCGTCGTCTGCGCCAGTCCTCGAATCTGCCCGTGATCTTCCTGACCTCGAAGGACGACGAGTTCGACGAGGCGCTCGGCCTCAATCTCGGTGCCGATGACTATATCGCCAAACCCTTCTCCCAGCGTCTGCTCGGCGAGCGGGTCAAGGCGGTCCTGCGCCGTGCGCGCCTGGCATCGGAGCCGCTGACCCTGACCGGCGGTGAGCCCGGCGACACCAAGCCGCTCGACCGTGGCAAGCTGCTGCTCGACTCCAATCGCCATGCCTGTTCCTGGATGGGCGAGCCGGTTCGCCTGACTGTGACGGAATTTCTGATCCTGCAGGCCCTGGCGACACGGCCGGGCTATGTGAAGAGCCGCGACAATCTCATGGACGCGGCCTATGACGACCAGGTTTATGTCGATGACCGCACAATCGACAGCCATATCAAGCGAATCCGCAAGAAGTTCCGGGAAGTGGATCAGGCGTTCGATTCCATCGAAACCCTCTACGGCGTGGGTTACCGGTACAAGGAAGATTGATGTAGCCGAGATGCGAGAGACCGTCCGGCGCTTCCGTGCCCTTTTTCGCGTCCTCGCGCCGCGTGCGTCCTCGCGTCTGGCGCAGCTCATCCTGGTGGCCAATTTCGTGGCGCTGGGCGTGCTGGTGGTTGGGATGCTGGCACTGACCGAGACGCGCCGCGGCCTGGTCAATGCCAAGCTTGATTCCCTGCGGAGCCAGGGCGAGTTGATCGCCAATGTGCTGGCCGAAGGTGCATCGGACGGTATACCGGCCCCGGCCCTGCGCAATGATGATGCCCGCGCCCTGTTGCGCCAGCTCTATGTTCCCGCTGAAGCGCGCGTCCTCGTGTTCGACAAGGGGGCCAGCCTGGTCGCTGACAGTCACTTGCTGGCAGATGTGTTCGAAACCTCGGAACTGCCACCGGCGGGGGCTGACCCGGCGGGGGAGGGCGAAACCGCTACCGCCCTGCCGGTGCGCCTGCTCGACGGGTTTGCCGATATCCTGCGCTCGCCGGAGGAGCGCGCGGCGCTGAACCGTGACCTGCGCGACGAAGTGCGCCAGGCGATTGCCGGCGGGATTATCGCCGGCGTCCGGCGCGAGGCGGATGGCCGGCGGGTCGTCTCGGTCTCCATTCCGATACAGCCCGTACGGGCTGTTGTCGGCGTCGTGACGATCGAATCCTATGATCTCGATCGCCTGATCGAAGCCGACCGGCGGGCTCTGCTGCCATTCATCGTGATTGCGGCGCTGGTGACGGCCATGTCATCGCTGGCGCTGACAGTGTTTATCGCCCGCCCGATCCGGCGCCTGGCGCGAGCGGCACATGAGGCCCGGCGCGCTGGCGGACGACGGGTCAAAATGCCGGATCTGGGGTCGCGCAAGGATGAGATCGGCGAGCTTGGCGTCGCGTTGTCGGAGATGACAGATGCGCTCTATGACCGGCTCGACGCGATCGAGAGCTTTGCTGCCGATGTCGCGCATGAGCTGAAAAACCCCCTGACCTCCATCCGGTCGGCGGCTGAAACCCTGCCCAAGGCGAAGGATGATGTCCGGCGAGACCGGCTGCTGGCCGTCATCACCGCCGATGTTGCGCGTCTGGACCGGTTGATCACGGATATCTCCCGCGCGTCCCGGGTTGATGCGGAACTGGCACGCGAGGATGTCGGACCCTTTGATCTGGGCGGGCTGCTGGCCAGTCTGGCCGAAGCCTATAGCGAGACGCCGTCCAACCCGACGCCGGTCCTGTTTGAGCGTCAGGTCCGCAATAGCCGTGTCCTGGGCCGCGAAGGGCCGCTGGGGCAGGTCTTCCGCAATCTGATCGACAACGCGATCACTTTCAGCCCGCCGGGCGGCAAGGTCTATGTGACTGCTATACGCGGGCAGCGTGAACCGCATGAGACCATGCTCATCACTGTTGATGATGACGGGCCCGGCATCCCCGAGGAGAATCTCGAAGCGGTGTTTGATCGTTTCTATACCGAACGTCCCACAGGCGCCGCCTTCGGGACGCATTCGGGCCTGGGATTGGCGATTTCGCGCCAGATCATCAAGGCGCATGGCGGCCGGATAACGGCCAGCAACCGGCGCGACGCGACCGGGGCGTGTCTGGGCGCGCGATTCACCGTCGAGCTGCCGGCGGCGCCCGCGGACTGACAATCGAGCTGCTTGTGTTGCAAAAAGACGCTTCCCCGCGAGGCCAAGCCGCGATTAGATGCGTCGCATGATAGGAGTTGTCGTTGTAAGCCATGGCCGTCTGGCCGATGAATTTGTCGCCGCCACAGAACATGTGGTCGGGCCGATGGATGCATTTCTCGCTGTCTGTATTGGCCCGGACGACGATATGGAAAAGCGTCGCGCTGATATCCGCCAGGCGATTGCCGATGCGGATCGGGGCGAGGGTGTTCTGGTTCTGACCGACATGTTTGGCGGAACCCCCTCAAATCTGGCAATTTCGCTGCTTGAGGCTGGCAAGGTCGAGATCATTGCCGGCGTCAATCTGCCGATGTTGATCAAGCTGGCCGAGGCCCGTTCGCGCGCCGATCTCGACAGCCTGGCACGGATGGGTGAGGACGCCGGCAAGCGCTATATCGCCATCGCCTCCAATGTCCTCGAAGGCTCCGGCAAGTGAGTACCAGCCAACGCCGCGTGACCATCTGCAATAATCGCGGATTGCATGCCCGTGCCGCAGCGAAATTCGTTGAGTTGGCGCAAGGCTATGACGCGGTCATCCACGTTTCGCGTGATGGCGAGACCGTCAATGCAGATTCGATCATGGAATTGCTGATGCTGGCGGCCGGCAAGGGATCGGAGATCGGCATTGAAGCCTCGGGCGCCGAGGCTGCGGAAGTTGCCGACGCGCTGGCGGAGCTGGTCGAGGCCGGTTTTCACGAGGACGACTGAGCATCCACCAGCATGGCCGCGCCAGCGCCGACGGCTAGTCTGCCTTGTCGCTGTCGACTTCGATCTCAGGCGATCCGGGCGCAAAATCCCCCGTGGCGGCTTCCATCATGGGATCATGATCATCGTCGACCATCGGGTCCTCGACCGTCAGCGGTGATGCCGACTGCGATGGCTGGGCGCCAGATTCGGACGCCGCTGCAGCGATCTCCGGGGCCTCATCGGGCTCGTCCTCCGCCTCGATGGGAGCCGCGGCGAGTGTGGCTATCGTGGTGTCGGCGGCCTCGGCCTCGGCTTCAGCTGTTGCGGTGATCGAGTCCGCGTCGTCCGCTGCGGGCTCTGATGCTTCCTGCGGCGCCGAAGTCACGCTTTCGGTCTCGGCGGCTGGTGCTGGCATGGGCGGCGGTGCGATGATCGGCATGGTGCGGTCATCTTCGAGCGGCGCACCAGCAGCGGCGGCGGCCTGTCCGGTCCGTTCAGTATCACTGATCGCTGCAGCAGCAGCGACGGCTTCCAGGCTCGGCAGATCATCATCTGCGTCGGTGTCTGCCTCAGATCCGGAGTCTATCGCGTCCTCGGATCCGGTTTCGGACGCAGATTCAGCTTCTGGCTCGACTGCACCTTCAGCGGCGAGTTCGGCCTCTGCTTCGTCATCCTCGACATGAGCGGCTTCAGTATCGTCAGGCCCGGTTGTTTCTTCTGTAGCGGCTTCAGGCTCATCGGAGCGGGCAGTCACCTGGCCATTGGCGGCGCTCTGCGCGGGTTCCGCTGGCGTGCCGGGTTCAGTGGTGACGGCGTCAAGCTCGGAGCCGGCTACAGCGTCCGCGTCGGCCTCATCGCCCTCGGCGACGGCCGAGGCGGCCGCGATTGCGGTCGCTGCGACCGCCGCGGCCAGAGGTTCGGGCGCAATGGGTTCCGCGCGCACTGGCTCGGAGGTGCGGACGCCTTCCTCTGGTGGATGGCGCAGGACATATTCAGCCAGGCGCTCGACGCGGGCGTTGAACCGGCCGCCATCACGAACGCGATTGATGAAACCGCCGATGATGAAGAGCAAGACCGCGCCGCCGACCATCAGCAAGGTTGCAACCGGGCTGCCCAGAATGGCGCCGGAAACGACACAGAGCACGGCGAGGGCCGGCACGTAGAGCAAACGCCAGGAACGTGCGAAGAAGGTGATGATCGCCAGCGCTGTTACGGCAATGGCGAGGCCCCATTCGGTGAGCTGCGCCATGGGCACCAGGCCAAGCGCCGCGATGCCGTCAAACAGGCCCGGCGAAAGGGCCGTTTCCAGCCGCCAGCTCGCGAGGGCGGGCATTTGCGCGCCGAGTTCGGCATAGATGTCGATGGACGGTATGCCGGCCATCATGGCACCGTTCACCTCGGTCAGGAAGCTGTGCAGCGCCGGCCAGGCGGCGGCGATGGCGACCAGGGCCAGGGCGAGTACGGACAGCCACCAATTTAGGGCGCGGGTGACACCCGAGCGGCCGAGAATCGTGGTCGCATCCTGGGCTGAACGCATCCAGACATTCCTGGAATGATTGATGATGGCCACGGGTCGTGAGCGCCGATTGGGGCCCGACTGTACACGCAATACGGTTGCTGTATCGCCGGCGGCGAGGGCGCTGGATCGCTCGTTGAGGCGAACGTCGTGGACGACGCCATCGCCATCTGTGACGCGACCAATGTCGGCGTCGGAATTATTGACCTCACCGGAAACCGTAATGAAATCGATCCGGCGTGAACCAAAGGACTGCCCGGCATGAGCGGATGGCAACAGAGACATAACTCAACGCACCTTGTAAAACGCATGGCGGACTGGGTTTTGTGCCAATCCGGGCCAATCAACAGTAACTTCTGATTAATCCTACAAGTTCGGTGCCGGAATTAGAACCTCCCTTTTGAACGGGCGTGGATTTCGTGCGGCCAGGGCGCGCGGCGCCCTGTGGAGACGGGCGCGCTTGCTGCGTGCGAGAATTGCGTCGGCGTTGGCGCGCGCTAGCTTGGCCCCCATGATGCGCTTCCTTCCAGTCCTGGTTTGCCTTTTCCTCGCCGCCTGTTCCTCCATACCGGGTGGATTGGCGCCGCTCTCGGCGGTGCGGGCGCCGTTCCGGCCCGTTGATACCTATCCGACACCGCCCAATGTCGACCGGATGATCGGCCCCGATGATTGCCGTGGATCAACGCTGGCAGCGATCGAGGCGCCAACCCCGGCCTATCCTGGAGGCGCCTATTCGCGCGGCCGCCAGGGGTGGGTGGTGGTGCGTTTTCATGTCTATGCCGATGGCAGCGTGCATCGCGCCCGTGTCGCGCGTGCCGTACCGGATGGCCCTTTCAACCGCGCCTCGACGAGAGCGGTGTTGAATTGGCGTTTCCGCCCGCTCGACGGGGTCGAGGTGCTGGAAAACTGTGTTGTGATGTTTGAATTCCGTGCCGGCGAAGTTGAGATCCGCTAGCCGCACCAGCCATTGCCCACCTCAACATTCCCCGGAATATTCGCGCTTGTGCACGGTAATTGTTCGCGATTTCGGGGAACTCAAATAAGTTATTAAGAGTTTTGCGGCGGCAGGCATCGCCCATGAGTCCGCACCTCGCTATCATACTGATTCGTGCGGGCCTCGAAATACGGGGGAGAGGTCCGCAACAGGGCGAGATTGATGACCGGACAGACCTTCCAGATCGTGACCCTGATCGTCACACTCGGTGCCGTGGCCTTCGCCTTCGCGACAGGGATGTGGGCCTACCGGCTGACCGCGGGCGCGCGTGCTGCGCAGACACTCTGGCGCCGGCGCACGTCTGAACTGGAAGACAAGATTGCCCGCGCCGATAGCGTGTTCGGAGCCCATCCGGGTCTGGTCCTGGTCTGGGATGAACCGCCTTTCGACGAATCCGAGACCGGTTGGGGCCATCCGCGCATTTTTGGTTCGACCGTGGCGCTGGCCTCCCTGCTGCGCTTTGCCGAAGCCAGCGACGGGCCTGATCCGGCGAGCACGCTGATGGAAGGCCTGGCCGATTATGAGGCGCGTTCGGCTGGCGGAAGCGAGACGACATTGCGCCTGCGCTTTCAGGAGCTGATGCGCCAGGGCAGTCCCTTCTCGTTGACAATTCTGGGCCCCGGCGGCCGTTTTCTGGAGGTTGATGGCCGGGCGGCTGGCACCCAGCTTGTGGTCTGGCTCTCGGATTCAACCATTCGCGGTCTGGAAGAATCCGGCGCGCGGGGCCGGGTTGAAGAAGCCCAACGCCTGGTCAGCAAGGACCCGCTGGCCTTCCTCGACATGCTTGGACGGGCTCCCTTCCCTGCCTGGCGCATGAATGCGACCGGTCGGCTGGAATGGGCCAATCAGGCCTATGTCAGCGCCGTCGATGCCGACACGCTTGATGATGTACTGCACAAGCAGACCACGCTCGATGCCGGCATGGCCGATCAGGCTTCAACGGCGACCGCGAAGGCGGATGTTGTCGGTGATACCCGCGTGATTGTGGTTGGCGGCCGCCGGCGGGCGATGCAATTCCTCGTTTTCCCGGTTTCCGGCGGCGCCGCGGGCTTCGCCCTTGACGTGACCGAGGGTGAAGAGGCGAAGAGTGACCTCTCGCGCTTCCGGCGCGCTCATGACGAGACCTTGAACCATATGGCCGAGGCGGTGGTGGTATTCGACCGCTCGAAACGTACCGCCTTTCACAACACAGCTTTTTCGAAATTGTTCAAACTCGACGAGGCCTGGCTCAATGACCGCCCGGGCCACGGCCAATTGCTCGACCGGATGCGCGAGAAGCGCCTCCTGCCCGAACAGGCCGACTTCGCCGACTGGAAAGCCCATGAATTGGCGCGCTACGAGCTCGCTCCGGGTGATGAGACGCCGGACGAGTTGTGGCCCGTTCCCGATGGCCGCACCTTGCGCGTTGCCCGCCAGCGTCACCCGCTGGGCGGTCTGATGCTGATTTTTGAAGACAAGACCGACGAGCTCGCCCTGCGCGCCCGCTATAACACGCTGATCAATGTCCAGCGCGCCACGCTCGACAAGCTGCATGAAGCCGTCGCGGTGTTTGGCGCCAATGGCCGCTTGCAGCTGAACAATAATGCCTTCGAGCAATTATGGGGCTTCGACGCCGAGGAGCTCGACGGGCAGCCTGATTTCGAGACCGTGGCGGAAACCTGTGCCGCCCTGTTTGCCGATGACCGGGTGTGGAATGATATTCGCGGGCGGGTCACCGATCCGAGCCCACAGGCGCGCAAGCAGGTCACCGGCGAGATGCATCGCTCCGATGATCGCGTCCTGACCTATCTGACGCGGCCCCTGCCGGATGGCGCCACCCTGATCTGCTGGGACGATGTCACCGATAGCCGCCGGATTGAAGAGGCGCTGCGTGAGCGCGCCGAGGCACTGGAGACCTCCGAGCGCATCAAGACCGAATTCGTCGAGCATGTGAGTTATCAATTGCGCACGCCGCTGACGACGATTGGCGGCTATGCCGATCTGCTGGCCCAGGGTTTTGCCGGCGAGCTGACCGACCGGCAAAAAGAACCCATGGCGGCGATCCAGTCGGCGTCGTCACATCTGGCCAAGCTGATCGATGATATTCTCGATGTGGCCGCGATCGATGCCGGCCAGCTTGAGCTGGATCTCGGCGACGTCAATCTGGAGGATGTGGTCCGCGAGGCGGCCGAACTGGTCGCTGCCCGCGCCGACCATAATTCGGTCAAGCTGGATGTGCGCGTCGAGGGCGATATCGGCCTGCTGCGGGCCGACCGCAATCGCCTCAAACAGGTCGCGATGAATCTCCTGTCCAATGCCCTGCGCCATGTGCAGCCCGGTGGCGGCATTACCATCGGCGCGCGTCGCGAAGGCGATCAACTGACGCTGTGGGTCAATGATGATGGCGAGGGAATCGCGCCGGAAAAACAGGCCAGCGTGTTCGATCGTTTTGCGCGCGGTGAACGCGGCGGTGCCGGTCTCGGCCTCGCCCTGGTCAAGGATATTGCACTGCTGCATGGCGGCTGGGTCGAGCTGAAATCAGAGCCCGGCAAGGGCACGCTCGTCGCTTGTCATCTGCCTGCGGAGGCGCGCAGCCTCGCCACGCCAAAGGAACTGGACCTTGCAGGCATGGCGCATGAAGATGAACGGGTCGGCTCGGACAGCTAGGCCGGGGCCAGGCTCAGCCTTGGTGCTTTGGCATCCGGACGATCAGCCCGTCCAGCTCTTCGGTCACCTTGATCTGGCAGGACAGGCGCGAGGTTTCCGTCACACCATCGGCGAAGTCGAGCATGGAGTCTTCCATCGCTTCGCGTGAACCGGTCTTGTCGAACCAGGCCGGGTCGACAAAGACATGGCAGGTCGCGCAGGCGCAGGCGCCGCCGCAATCGGCATCAATGCCGGGAACCATGTTGCGGACCGCGCCCTCCATCACCGTCAGGCCTGTGGCGACCTCGATGCTGTGCTCGGTTCCGTTATGCTCGATATAGGTAATCTTGGCCATGCGACGCTCCGGTTCTGTGCCTAGGAAATGAACAGCGTTCACTGCGATGTCAAGATTCAGCTTCATTGCTTGCCGTCGCCGCCGCGCTTCGTTAAGCGCGAAGCATGACCCATTCGCGCCATCTCACCCTGACCGATCTTGCGGCGACCTCAGCGCTGGGCCACCGTCTCGCCGCCCTCCTGGACGCGGGCGATGTGGTCTGTCTGGCGGGCGATCTCGGCGCCGGGAAGACCACGCTGGCGCGTCAGGTCATCGCCGATCTGTGCGGTATTGATGACGCGCCGAGCCCCACCTACACCATTGTGCAGGTCTATGAGACCGCGGCGGCGATTCCACTCTGGCATGTTGATCTCTACCGGATCGAAGATCCGGCTGATGTCGAGCAGCTCGGTCTGGATGATGCCTTTGATGACGCGATCACGCTGATCGAATGGCCGGAGCGGCTTGCCAACAACCTGCCCGCCGACCGGCTGGAAATTTCCATAGCCATCACCGGCGCGGGCGTGGACACTGTCCGCGAAGCCCGGATAACAGGGTTTGGAAGCTGGGAGAGCCGCGTTGACGAATTCTGACCGCGCCGCTGCGCGCGCAGCCTTTCTTGACCGGGCCGGATGGGCCGGCGCCGAGATCGCGCCATTGCCCGGCGATGCCTCCACCCGTCAATATTTTCGCCTGTCCCGGCAGGGTGAACCGGCGATGCTGATGGACGCACCGGCACGCGCTGAGGCACCGACCTGCCCGCAGGACGCTACCCCGGAACAACGCGCCGCGCTGGGATATAACGCCCAGGCCCGGCTGGCCGGGTCCAATCCGGCTGCATTCGCCGGGCTGGCCAGCGCCCTGGTCGAACGTGGGTTTTCCGCACCGCGCATTCTGGCCAGCGAACCCGATCAGGGTTTTCTCCTGCTCGAGGATCTGGGCGATGCGCTCTATGCCCGCCTCTTGCCGGGTCAGATGCATGAAGGCCGCCTGTACTCGGAAGCTGTTGACGCTCTCGCGGCGATCTATCGCTCCTCTTTCGCCGACCGGGTCACACTGGACGGCCGGGACTGGCCGCTTCTGCCCTATGATGGCGTCGCCCTGGCGGCCGAGGCCGATCTTTTCCTCGACTGGTTCGCTGCACAACATGCCGGCCTGGCGATCAGCGAGAGCGCGCGCGCCGATTGGCGGCAAATCTGGGAGCAGGCTTTCCGGCGGCTGGACAGCTGCGCGCCCGGGCTTGTGCTGCGTGATTTTCATGCGGAAAACCTGATCCATCTGCCCGAGCGCGAAGGCCATGCCCGCGTTGGCTTGCTCGACTTTCAGGATGCTCTGATCGGCCACCCGGCCTATGATCTCGTCTCGCTGATCGAGGATGCGCGCCGCAGTGTCGACCATAATCTGGCGATCCCGCTGAAGGCCCGCTTTATCGAGAAAGCCGGAATTGAGGATGCGGCCGGCTTTGATGCGGCCTATGCGGTGCTTGGCGCCCAGCGCAATGCGAAGATTCTTGGCATTTTCGTGCGCCTCGCCAAGCGTGACGGCAAGCAGCGCTATCTCGACCTGCTGCCGCGTGTCGCCCGGCACTATGTGTCAAACCTGCAGCATCCGGCCCTCATGCCGCTTTTGATGTGGACCAAGGCGCACGCGCCTGCCGTCTTCGCGGAAGCGCACAAATGACCCGGATCTCGACGGGCATGGCGCTGGCTGCCGGGTTGGGCACGCGGATGCGGCCGCTTACCAATGACCGGCCCAAGGCACTGGTCGAGGTTGGTGGCAAGGTCTTGCTCGACTGGGCGCTGGACCGTTTCGAGGCGGCGGGTGTGCAGCGGACGATCATCAATGTGCACCATTTCGCCGACTTGATGGAAAGCCATATCCGGGCCCATCCGCGTACCGGTAGCCTGACAGTCTCCGATGAGCGCGCTTGCGTGCTGGAGACCGGTGGCGGCGTCGTCAAGGCGCTGCCTCTGCTCGGTGACGATCCGGTCTTCATCTCCAATATCGACGCCATCTGGGTTGATGGGCCGGAGCCCGAGCTTGACCGTATGCGCGCCGCCTGGGATGCCGGGCGGATGGATGTCCTCCTGCTGCTGGCGCCGATGCAGGCGACGCTCGGCTTTGACGGAGCGGGCGATTTCTTCCTCGGTGATGATGGCCGCATTGCCTGGCGCGGCGAGGCGGCGAGGGCGCCCTTTGCCTATGCCGGCGTTCAGATCATGAAGCCCTCCATCATGGCGGGCCGGAGCGAGACGCGCTTCTCGATGACCGAAATCTGGCGCGATCTGGTGCCCCGGGGCCGGGTCTTCGGTCTGCCCATGCAGAGTTTCTGGATGCATGTCGGGGATCCGCAAGCGGTCGACGCGGCCGAGGCGCGTCTGGCGAGGTGAGCGAAAGCCTGTTCGATACGCCGGCACCGCGCCTTTTCACCCTGCCCCCCCAGGCCGACTTCCTGCGATCCATCGCCCGCCGCCTGCGGCTTGAATTCAATGTCGAGACCTGTCCCGACGCCCTGACACATGTCCTGATCCTGACACCGACCCGGCGGGCCGCCAAGGCGCTCGGCGATGCCTTCGCCGAGGAGGCCGGCAATGGCGTCGCCCTGTTGCCGATGATCCGCCCGCTTGGCGATATCGATGTCGATGATCCGCCGTTTGAACCGGGCGAACTGGCCGGGATCGCCCCGCCTGCGGTATCCGCATCGCGCCGCCGCTTCGAGCTGGCGCGCCTGATTCTGGCGAAGGAAGCGGTGCTGGGACGCGAGATCGGGATTGGCGGCGCGCTGGCCCTGGCCGAACCGCTCGGCGCCCTGCTCGATGATCTGGCGACCGAGGATGTCACGGATTTCTCTGTCCTCGATGAGGCGCTGCAGGAATATTTGCCGGCCGACCGGCGCGAAGCGGTCGAATTCCTCAATATTGTCGGCACGATCTGGCCGATGCGGCTGGAAGAGCTCGGCCTGGTCGACAGTGCGGCGCGGCGGTCGATCGTGCTGGGTGCCCTGGTCGAGCGCTGGGACCGTCAGGCGCCCTCGCACCCGGTTCTTGTCGTGGGCTCGACCGGTTCCATCCCGGCGGCGCGCGATGTGATGCGCTGCGTCGCACAATTGCCCCAGGGCGCGGTGGTTCTGCCAGGCTTTGATTGGGACGCCGATGACAAGGCCTGGGCGCATATTGACGACTCCCATCCACAATGGGCGATGCAGGCCTTCGTCAATGATTTCGGGATTCACCGCAAGCAGGTCGGGCAATGGCTTGGCTCGGCCGAACCGGCTACGGCGCGGGCCCGCCGCCGTGTCATCGCGGAATCCCTGCGGCCGGCCAAGGCGACCGATGACTGGCTCGCTCGCGTCGAACAGCTCAAACAGCAATATGGCGATGACTATTTCGCTCGCGGCCTTGATGGCCTCTCCCTGATCGAAGCGCCTGATCTGCTGGCCGAAGCGCGCCTCTGCGCACTCCTGCTGCGGGAAACCCTCGATACTCCGGGCAAGACAGCCATTCTGGTGACGCCGGATCGTGGACTGGCGCGGCGCGTCGCCGCCGAGATGGACCGGTTCGGCGTCCGGCTCGATGATTCCGGCGGTGCAGCACTGTCGGAAACCCATGCGGGGGCTTTCCTCTTGCGCCTGCTTGATGTTGCGGAGGATGCGGGCAGCGTCGTGGCCCTGTCGGCGCTGTGGGGTTCGCCACTCTTTGCTGCCGGATCGGAACGTGGCCTGGTGCATGGCGTGCTCGGGAAATTCGAGGCGGAGGCGCTGCGCGGCGTTCGGCCGGGGCGTGACCTGGCTTCGGTGCGCGCGCGCCTGGATGGCAAATATGTCAATCTGTTCGATAATGACCGCGCGGCGATCGAAGCCATACTGACGCAGATGCAGGCCGCCCTGGCGCCGCTCGAGCCGGATGAGCAACGCCCCGCCGCCGTCTGGGCCGAACGCCATGCCCGCGCCGCCGAAGCCCTCGCTTCGAGCGCCGAGCGCGAGGGGGCCGTCCGGCTCTGGGCCGGCGAGGGTGGTGATGCGGCGGCCGGTGTGCTGCGTGAATTGCTCGGTGAGACTGAAAGCCTGCCGCCGATGCGCCTGTTCGAATATGCCGGCGCGTTTCGCGAGCTGGTTCGCGCGCGCCGCGTGCCACCGCGTCTGGGCGTGCATCCACGTCTGCAAGTGCTCGGGCCCCTCGAAGCGCGCCTGATCGGGGCTGACCGGATTGTACTGGCAGGCCTGAATGAAGGTGTCTGGCCGGCGGGGCTGGGGGTGGATCCCTGGCTGTCTGCGGGAATGCGCAAGGCGCTCGATCTGGGGGCGCCGGAACGTCGCCATGGTCTGGCCGCGCATGATTTCGCCCAGCTCGCCTGCGGTGCCGAAGTGTTTCTGACGCGCGCCACCAAGGCAGATGGCGCGCCGACGGTGGCCTCGCGCTGGGTCTGGCGCCTCAAGACGCTGGTCGAGGGCGCGATGGGGCGTGATGCGGCAGCAAGGGCGCTGAAGCCCGCGACCGATTACGCTGCCATTGCCCGCGATCTCAACGCTCCCGGCCTCGGTCCGAAACCGGCGCCCAAACCAGAGCCGCGGCCGCCCGTTGCCGCCCGGCCGCGGCGCCTGTCTATCACCGAGATCCGGACCTGGGTGCGCGACCCCTATTCCATCTATGCACGCCGGATTCTCGGCATTGATCGTCTCGACCCCGCCGACATGCCGATTGACGCGCGCGAGCGCGGCACGGCTTTGCATGATGCGTTGCACGAAGCCTTTGAAAACTGGCTGGACGTGTTGCCCGAAGATGCCGAGGCGCAATTGGTCGAGGTCTCGCGCCGGCATCTGGTCAAGGCCGGGTTTGCGCCAGAGGAGCTGGTCGTCGAAGTGCCGCGCTTTGCGCGCGCCGCGCGCTGGCTGGTGGACTGGGAGCGGGCCCGCCGCGCCGAAGGCATCACGATCGCCAAGCTGGAAATCAAGGGTGAGCTGACCCTTGATGTTCCGGGCGGCGACTGGGTTTTGAATGGCCGCTCCGACCGGTTCGACCGGCATCGCGATGGCCGTATCGACATCATCGATTACAAGACGGGTGGCGCCGCGACGCCGAAAGAGGTGGCCTCCGGTTTCGACCCGCAATTGCCGCTGACGGCTGCGATGGCGCGTGAGAGCGGCACGTTCAGGGACTTCTCCGGCGAACCGGCAGGGCTCTATTATGTGCGTTTGCCCGGCAATGCCGTGGGCGGCGTGGAGACCCGTATCGACAGCACGAAGTCCACCCCCTCGGCAGCCGAGATGGCGGATCAGGCGATCGCTGACCTGCGCGAATGGATCAATCGTTTCGACAATGAAGCGGAGCCTTATCTCTCCCAGCCGCGTGCAAAATACGTCAATGATTACGGTGATTACGACCATCTCGCCCGGCGCGGTGAATGGGCCAGCGCGCCTGGCGGCAGCGATGAGGGGGGCGAGACATGAGCGAGCCCGGTTTCGATCCCGACATCATCAAACGGGCCACGGCCGAGCAGGATCTTGCTGCCGATCCGGTGGCGAGTGTCTTCGTCGAGGCCAATGCCGGTTCCGGCAAGACCCGCGTCCTGGTCAATCGCGTCATCAATATCCTGCTGGGCGGGACCCAGCCTGACCAGATCCTGTGCGTGACCTATACCAAGGCTGCCGCTGCGGAGATGAAGGAACGCCTGTTTGACCGGCTTGGTCACTGGTCGGTCATGCCGGACATCAAACTGGGCGATGAGCTGAAAAAGCTCGGCCAGAAACGGCGTGACGCGCCCTTCCTCGCTTCGGCCCGCAGACTCTTCGCCATGGCGCTGGAAACGCCCGGCGGGCTGAAAATCCAGACGATTCACGCCTTCTGCGAAAACCTGCTGCGGCGCTTCCCGCTCGAGGCCGGGGCCCCGCCGGGCTTCAAGACGCTTGATGATAGCGAAGCGGCCAAAGTGGTGGAGACGGCCAGACGGCGCATGCTGCAGGGGCTGGGACGCGAAACGGTCGACACGCTGCTGCAGGCTGGCGGCCCCGATGCGCTCGGCAATATCCTGCGCTGGACGCGCTTCAACCGCCACAAGCTACGCGATGCGCTCGGGCAGGCGGGCGATCCCGATGCCTTGATTGGTCAGATGTATGCGCTGTTCGACTTGCCCGAGGGCACGAGATCGGCGGCGGTAAAGGCCGAGACCTGGGCTGGCGCACCGCATGCGCATCTCGCCGAAGCGGTGATCGCGTTGCGCAATTTTGGCAGCAAGGCGGATCACACGAGGGCAGCTGCGCTCGACGCTGCGCTCAAGGCGGCGACTCCAGACCTGGCCTTTGATGCCTGCCTGCCAGTGTATTTCATCACCAATGGCGAGGGCAGTCGGGCCAAATCGCTCGTCACCCAGACTTGCGCCAGGGACGCGCCGAGTTTGCCCGGCCTGTTCGAAGCCGAAGCCGAGCGTTTTGAGCTGGCGCGCGAACTGGTCCGTACCGCCCAGGTCGCCGAGGCAAGCGCGGCAGCGCTTCGGGTCGCGACGCTATTCCTCGATGCCTATGACGCCGAAATGCTGCGGCAGCGCGCGCTCGACTTTGATGATCTCATCGTTTTGTCCGGGCATCTCCTGAGCGATGCCAATCCCTTCTCCGGCTGGGTCGGTTACAAGCTCGATGGCCGTCTGGCGCACGCACTCGTCGATGAGGCCCAGGATACCGCGCCGCGGCAATGGGACATGATCGCATCGCTCACTGCCGAGTTCTTCGCCGGCAAGGGCGCGAATGAGGACGCGCGCACCCTGTTCGTGGTCGGCGATGAGAAGCAGTCGATCTATTCCTTCCAGGGCGCTGAGCCGGCCCGCTTCATCGCCGAGGGTGATGCTCTGGGCGAGCGTGCCGATGCGGCCGGGCTGAAGTTCACGCGTCCGGGGCTCGATGTCAGCTTCCGCTCGGCGCCTGAAATCCTGCAGGCGGTCGATCAGGCCTTTGCGCCCATTGCCGCCAGTGCGCCGGAAACCAAATTCCAGAATGCCGACCCGGCGCGGCCCTTCGCCTTTTACCATAATCACAAGGCTGCCCGTTCCGGCACGCCGGGCTGTGTCGAGTTCTGGCCATCTGTGCCCAAGCCGGAAGCGATTGAGGAGGGCTCGATCTTCGATCCGGTTGATACGCCGGGCCGGGGTTCGGCGCGTGATATCCTGGCCCAGACCATTGCTGGAGAAATCCGCGCGATGATTGATCGCGGTGATGCGGTCTGGCACGAGACGGACGGTCGTTTCGAGCCGCGCCCGGTTCAGCCCAGGGATATCGCCATTCTCGTCTGGCGCCGCACGGGCGGTTTCTTTGAGGAAGTGATCCGCCAGCTCAAACTCGCCCAGGTGCCCGTTGCCGGCGCTGACCGCATGGTGCTGCGTGAACAGACCGTGGTGAAGGATCTTCTGGCGCTGGGCCGGTTGGCGATCACGCCGGGTGATGATCTGGCGCTGGCTGAATTGCTCAAATCCCCCTTTTTCGACCCTGTCGCCAGTATGATCCCGCCGATCGATGATGACGCCCTGTTCGATCTCGCCCAGACACGCCGTAACAGCCATCGCGGCGCGTTGTGGAATGCGCTCTTTACCTCGACCGATCCCCGTTTTGCCGAAGCCAGAGCGGCGCTGATCGATTGGCGCAACAGGGCTGATAGTGAAGGGCTGTACGACGTCTATTGCGGCTTCCTCAATGCCCGCACCCCGACCGGGGAGAGCCGCTGGGCGCGGGTCCTGGCGCGGCTGGGGGAGGAGGCACGCGATCCGGCGGAGGTCTTCCTGGGCCGTGCGCTCGAGCATGAGGGTGAGCATGGCGGCGCCATGGCGAGCTTTGTTGCCTCGCTGCAGGGCGAAGAGACCCAGCTCAAGCGCGAGATGAGCACGGACCGGGACGAAGTCCAGGTGATGACGGTTCATGCCTCCAAGGGGCTTGAGCGTCCTGTCATTATCCTGCCGGATACCACCCGTTCGCCTGCTACTGGCAAGGGGGAACCTATCTTCAGTCATGCTGCAGCCGGTTTGATCTGGTCGCAGCGCAAGGCCGAGGACCCGCCGCTCGTCGCCGAGATGCGCGAAACCGATGCGGCCCGGGCCCAGGCCGAGCATGGACGCCTGCTCTATGTCGCGCTGACGCGGGCGCGGGACCGGCTGATCGTCTGCGGCTGGCGTCAGGGCCGGGGCGCTGGCAGCGTGGCCAAGGACAGCTGGTATACGCAATTGGCGGCGCAATGGTCGGGCGATGACTGGGTTGAATTCGACACACCGCTCTCGGCGCGTGTCGAGGCGATTGGTCCGGGGCTGCGACTGGGCGCGGCGCCCGTCGCGCTGGGGGCACATGATCGCGCCGCAACGGCGAGAGTGAAACTCCCGGCTTGGGCGATTGAGCCAGCCGCGAGCGAAGCGGGCGCCTTGCGCGCGATAGCGCCCTCGCGTCTTCTGGCCGAGGAGGAGATGGCGGAGGCGGTGATCTCGCCCCTGCTCGATCCGGGTGGCCAGCGCTTCCGGCGCGGTGAGGTCATCCACAAATTACTCGAAACCCTGCCCGGTCTTGACCCGGACCGCCGGCGCGAGGCCGCGGTGCGCTTTGTTGCGGCACAGCCGGACATCGATGAGGCGGCCCGGTCCGTGATCGTCGAGGAAACGCTGGGGATTCTCGACCATCCCGATTTCGCGGCCCTGTTCGGTCCGGGCAGCCGCGCCGAAGTCGCCCTGACCGGGACCGCACCGGGACTGCCGCCGGGCACGAAAGTGCGCGGCCAGGTCGACCGTCTGGTAGTGACGGATCACGAAGTCCTGATCGTCGACTACAAGACCAACCGTCCGCCGCCCGTTGATGTCAGCGGCGTGGCGCGGGTCTATCTCGGTCAGATGGCCGCCTACCGCGCCCTGCTGCGCAGCTTGCATCCGGGAAAGACGGTGCGGTGCGCCCTGCTGTGGACGGATGCGGCCCGCCTGATGGAAATCCCCGCAGAATTGCTGGACGGTGTCCTGTCAGGTGCAAACTCTTGACGATTGACCCGGCGCTGCTTACCTCACGCTCCATCAAATGAGTCCGGAACAACCGGGCTCGCCACGAACAAAGGAGTAGCCCATGGCGACGAAAGCGGTCAGCGATGATTCCTTCGAGTCTGATGTCCTCAATGCGGATCGTCCCGTGCTTGTCGATTTCTGGGCCGAATGGTGTGGCCCGTGCAAGCAGATTGCACCCGCACTTGAAGAATTGGCCGAGGAAATGGCCGGCGAACTCACCGTCGCCAAGGTGAATATCGATGACCATCCGCTGACGCCGGGCAAGTATGGCGTTCGCGGCATCCCGACCCTGATGATCTTCAAGGGCGGCCAGGTGGCCTCCACGAAGATCGGCGCGATGGCCAAGGGCAAGATTACCGAATGGGTCCGCGAGACACTTTCGGCCTGATCTGTTCTGCCAGACCAAATGTGAAAAGCGGGCTGCCCTTGTCAGGGCGGCCCGCTTTTTTCTGCGCTGGCTTGTGCGGGGATGCCTACTGGCGCGCGAGCGTCAGCGCGGTGTCCATTGCCGCAGCCGCCTCGATGGCGATATCCGGCACCACGCCATGGCCTTCAATGCGGCCATTGGTCATCGAGTAGTAATCGGCAATCGGCAGGGCGAGCTGATAGCCGCCCGGCAGGTCGTACAATGTCTGCGACAGCATCTCACCGGCCGTCGTCTCCCCGATCAGCGTCGCCCGGCCTGAGGCCTTGAGCGCATCGGACGCCATCTCGGCCGCGCTGGCGGTCTCATGGCTGGTCAGCACATAGACCGGACCGTCAAAGCCGGGCTCGACCGGCTGGAAGGTGATCCGCGTGACCAGGTTTGCCTGGACGTCGGCCCAGAAGGAGAGGACCGACCAGCCCTCCCAGGGCTGAAGGCCGGCGATGTCATCGGGACCGGGCGCGTGATCCATGGTCGCATTCCACGGCCGGGAGATGAAGGCACCGGCATCGAGCGGCGTGTCGATGATGTGGGCCACCAGCGGTCGCACGGCAAAGGCCCCGCCGCCATTTTCTCGCAGGTCGACAATCAGGGCGGCGGTATCATGGCGGGCGATCTCGTCAAAGGCCGCATCGATCTCCTCGATCGTGTCCTCGCCCATCATCGTATTGACCGTCAGCACGGCGATCTCGTTGTCCCAGCTCAGCACGGCACCGCCGCCGCCAATGCGCATGCTGTCGAACCCGGCGCCCATCTGGGCGGCGGTCTGATCGCTCTGGCGCAGCACGACGTGGGAGAAGGGCCCCGAGCGCCAGATGGTCCGGAAGCCCGAGAGGAATTCCTGGTCGGTTGTGGCGGTCGCGGCGAGGGCGGAAACAGCTTGCTCGACGGCAGCATAAGCCGGTCCTTCGAGCTCTGCCGGGTTGTAGTGATGAGCGAGCATGGTTGCGTTGATGGCGTCAGCCAGCTCGATGAAGTCGGTATGGGCCGGTGCATCCTGGGCGAGGCTGCTGGCCGGCGCGAGCAGGGCAAGGGCGAAGATCGATGTGGCCAGATGGAGGGTATTGCGCATTGTGGATTCCTGTCGATGAACGGGTTGTCTGTGAACCCATGATGTTCCGGCAGGACAGGTTGGATGCAGGCCAGGTCTTCACGCTCGCGTGAACGGTCAGCCCGGTGTCTGGTGCGGCGGCGAACCGCCGAGCGCCAGGGCTTCCCCGGCGAGATAGAGCGAGCCACCGATCAGGATCCGCGGCGCGGGCACTTCCTTGGCGGCATTCTTCACCGCCTGCAGCAGTCCGGTGGCGGTTTCCGCCTTGAGCCCGGCGGCATTTGACGCTGCAGCAACGGTCTCTGCCGACTGTGAGCCGCCGCGGCCGGATTTGAACTCAACGGCGATCAGCCGCCGCGCCAGGCCGGCAAATTGCGAGCACCAGCCCTCGACATCCTTGTTGGGCGAGAAACCGGCAATGATGACCAGCGGCCGGTCCTCGCGCTCATCCATATCGGCCAGCGCATGGGACAGCGCTGCGGCCGCGGCCGGGTTATGGCCGCCATCGAGCCAGAGTTCGGCATTATGCTCGCGGGCGATCTCGCCGAGGGGGCCGCGGGTGATGTTCTGCAGGCGCGCCGGCCAGGTCGCGTGGGCGATGCCGTCGGCGACGCATTTTTCCGGCCATTGCAGCACGGCGGCGCAGGCGGCGGCGGCGCCGGCATTGTCGATCTGATGCGGCCCGATCAGACCCGGACTGGGCAGGTCCCACACCCGGCTCTCATCCTCATAGGTCAGGCGGCCATGTTGCTGATAGGCCCGGTAATCCTGACCCCAGACATAGGCCAGGGCGCCGACACGGTGAGCTTCCTTGATCAGGGCCGCCTCGGCTTCCGGAGACTGGCGGCCGATAATGGTCGGGACACCGAACTTGCAGATGCCGGCCTTTTCATGCGCGATCATCGCGATCTCGTTGCCGAGAAATTCCTGGTGATCCAGCCCGATGGCGGTGATGACGCACAGGATGGGGTTTGCGATCACATTGGTGGCGTCGAACCGGCCGCCCAGCCCCACTTCGAGGATCAGCAGATCGGCCGGGTGTTCGCTGAACAGCAGGAAGGCCGCTGCCGTGGTGATTTCAAAGAAGGTGATCGGCTCGCCGAAATTCGCCGCCTCGCAGCGCGCGAAAGCCTCGATCAAAGTCTGGTCGCCGACCGGCTGGCTGTCGATCTGGATGCGTTCGTTGAAATCGACCAGATGCGGCGAGGTGTAGATATGCACCTTCTGGCCATTGGAGCGGGCCATATGGGCGAGATAGGCGCAGGTCGAGCCTTTGCCATTGGTGCCGGCGACATGGATCGTCGGTGGCAGCTGGTTCTGGGGATTGCCCAGCGCTGCGAGCAGGCGCTGCAGCCGGCCCAGCGACAGGTCGATCTTTCTGGGATGCAGCCGGGAAAGCCGCGTCAGTGCGTCGTCAACGTCCTGGCGTCGGGCGCTCATGCGCTCCTCCGTCCGCCGCCACATGATCGGGCGAGGGCGGTGCCAGGCGGCCGGGGCTGGAAGCGCTGGGCCGCTTCATCAGGACACGCAGCATGCGCGCCAGTGTGGCCGGGATTTCATGACGATGCACGACCTGGTCGATCATGCCTTTTTCCAGCAGGTATTCGGCACGCTGGAAGCCCTCGGGCAATTTCTCTCGGATGGTCTGCTCGATCACGCGCGGGCCGGCGAAGCCGATCAGCGCGCCCGGTTCGGCAATCTGGACATCGCCGAGCATGGCATAGGAGGCGGTGACGCCGCCCGTGGTGGGATCGGTCAGCACGACGATATAGGGCAGGCCGGCATCGCGCATCATCTCGACGGCAATCGTGGTGCGCGGCATCTGCATCAGCGACAGGGC
>NZ_CAXBKN010000031.1:0-27164 GCF_963976135.1 uncultured Maricaulis sp. | reverse complement strand
TTTTTTGAGAAATGGCCCTAAGCGAAGACCACCCGCAAGGTCGCACGAAAAAATGTGGGGTTGGGGGAGGGGGGTTAGGCCGTGCTTCGCACGGTTGACCTTTCAAAGCGCTGCGCGTTTGAAGCGTCAACCGTGCTGCGCCGTGATATCTGATGCCGCGCCGAAACACGCGACGCGCTTCGCGGTCGCGTCATTCGTCGCGGCAGTAGTCGACGATGATCACCCATCGCCCGGCGTGCCACGCGCAAAAGACCTCGACCGCGTTTTCATCCGCGTCGGTGCCGGCAACTACTTTCGGTCCGTCGTGGTACACGGTGATTTTTAGCGGATCGCCGTTTTCGTCATCGAGTTGCTGGTAGCTGTCGTCTTCTGGGTCAATGAACCAGACCTCGCAGTCGTCGAGCTTGCCCGGCGTGCCAGTCGGGCCGCCGGTGTGCGCTGGCACGTCGTCGTGCAGCCTGACTTTCACGATCCCGAGTGTGCCGGCGTTTCCGGTTGGATTTTGCGGAAACGTGGTCGGGTTGCTTTGGTCTCGAGCGGCAATCGCTTTTAGCTTTTCCGCGACCGCGCGTTCTTTGAAGTTGAAACCCATCAGGCACCAGGCACGTTTGCGAGAAAGCTATAGGCGATTTCTTCGAGTGGTTCCCAGTCGTCATAGACGAGGCCGCTGGCTCGCGGCCTGATCGTGCCGTCGGTGTTGAGCCACCCGGTTGTCAGTTGACCCGCTTTGTCGATGAACGGGAATTTCTTCATCGTTCCGCTGACGTCTTTTAAATAGTGGGTGTCGATCAGTGCGCGGTGGTCGCGCCATCCCCATGAAAGCGGCGTGTGCCGAAGTTCGTATTCGGTTTGGTGGCAATCGGTGCCGTTGATGGTCGTCGGTGTCGCGCTGATGCTGTCGATACGCCAAGAGTACGCCGGCTCGCCTCGCCAGGTCGCGTCATTGGTTCGGCCAGTGCGCGAGGTGATGTTAGAGTCGGTCCAGCCGGTTTCGTACTGTTTGATTTTCAGTACCGTGATCGGCAGCGGCGTGGTGAAAGGAGTCTCGAAAAAGTTGCCGGTCGGTGTGAGGCACGGCTTCGAATCGATGTCGGCATAGATCACTTGCGGTATCACTTCCGACCGCACGGTGACGTCGGGCGTGATCGTGCCAGGTGCCGCCGGTGCCTGCGGCACGAGATCGATCTCGTCACCCTTACGCGCGGGTGCATCGTAGTCGCAAAGCACTCGCCAGACGTGCAGCGTATCGGTTTGCCTCGCCGTCTTGCCGGTGCACAGCAAAAACGGAATGATGAACCCGTTAAACTCGTAGGTCGTCCGGTAAACCTTAGGCAGCCCGTCGGCCGCGACTATTTCGGCCTCGCTGACCTCGGAGAAATCCGTCGATCCATCGCTCCAGCGCAGCACGACTCGATACTCGAGCTGCCTGCGCATCGTGATAAAGCCGTTTTTTCCCTTGATCGAAAACTTGCGCTCTTTTCGCGTGGGTTCGACGTCAAAAAGTAGGGTCGCCATTTAGATAGACTCCTGCGGCTCGAGCTCTTGGATCGCGTCGGCCGTTTGCTCTGCGGCGATGCGGATCGCCTGTTGTGTTGCTAGTTGTGCGGCCGCCTGCTTGTCTGCTCTGCTTTGCCTCTCTTGAAACGCTCGACGGATTTCGTTGTATTCGCTCGTTTCGCCGGCACGCACAGTTGGCGCTGATCGCGGAGCGTCGAACCCGCTCGATCGAGAAAAGTTGTTGCGTGCGGCGGTCTCGGCGCGGCGTGCTGTGTCGAGATCGATCGCACCCAGATCGAAAAGCGTTTTCGCGTCAGCCAGTTCTGCTACAAGTGTCTCGAATGGCGTGCGCAGCGACGCCTTGAGTTGCTCGCCACGCTGCGCGATCGATTCGGCTGCCTGTCTCGCCTTTTGGGCTCGCTGCTGTTCCTCTCGGTGTGCCTGCTCGCGCTCGTTTTTCTGTCGGCGAATTTCTTCGGTTTGCTCGACCAGCAAACGCAGCTTTTCGGCCTCCGGCCTTGTCGCACCGTCGGCAATCGCTCGAGCGACCTCGGCGGCGACGTGACCGTCTCGCATTTCGATTACGGCGATTCGCTCTCGCTGGATCCGGCTGTCGATCGCTTCGCGGATGCGTTCTTGTTCGCGTGCTTGTGATTCGGCGAGCTTCGCTGCATCGGCAGCACGCTGCTCGCTGGACCTCGACAACTCAACGGCATCGGACCTCGCTGCGTTCGTTCTGTTGTTGATTTCGTCCGCTAAACGTTTCTCAGTTTGAATCCTGGCTTCTTGCGAGTTCGCAGCCGCTTCGGTCGCAGCTGCTTCGCCGGCGACTGCCGCGGATGCTTCGCGTGTCGCCGCGAGTTGGTCACGCCTTGATGCAGCTGCCTGCTCGTTCGCCGACCTTATCTCGTCTAGCTTTCGCAGCTCTTCCCCGCTGTTGTTGCTCGCGACAAAGTCGAACGCAAAGCCAGCACCGGCGCTCTGCGTTCCGATGATTGCATCCGCGAAGTCGATGGCGTGACCTTTCGCACGGATCAGGAAGTTCGACAGCCCGCCGACCCGGTAAGATATCGCGATGGCCATTGCGCGTGATTTAATCGCGAGAGACGTTATCTGGTCTGCGGTGAGCTTGATCGCTGGCGACAAGTCTGCTGCGAGCGTGTTGTACATTCCGTCGAAGGCGACGTGAGCACGTCCAGCCGCATCGTTCGCCGCTTCGATTTTCGCAACATCGATTTCGCTAAGTGATTTACCGAGTGCTCGGGCTGTGCGACCGTACTCGTCAATCACTTGCGATCCCTCACGCAAAAGATTGACCAATCCGACGCCCTCGCTGTCGAACAGCTTGAACGCAACGCGAACCTGTTCGGCCGGATCCTTGATCTTTGCAACCTCGTCGGCCACCCGCCGGAAGATCATCGCGGGATCTTGGCTCGACAGGGCTTTCGCATCGAGGCCGAGTTGCTTGATCACGGCCTTTGCTTCACCTCCGCCAGCTGCCGCTTCTGCGAAACGCCTGGTCATCCGCTGCAGTGCCATATTGACCTGAGAGTCGTCGAGGCCGCTAACCTCGGCTGCGCCTAATTGAATCGCACTCAGTTGATCAAGCGATGTGCCGAGTCTTGCTGCTATTTTCGCGTTGGCGTCGATCTCCGCCATTTGTTCGGCGACCCGATCGGTTACGTGACTCAGTGATCTGCCAAACGCGTACATGCCGACTGACGCCGTGGCTGCGGCCGCACCGGCGGCGGCCAGTCCCGGCGGCATTCCGTTGATCATTCCGGAAAAGCGCCCGACGACCGGTATCTGAGACAAGACCGAGCTGCGGTGCGCGTTGAGTTGCGATCGGGCGTCGGCTGCCGCTCGGCCGTGCGTCCGCAGATCGATTGCACCGCGACGTAGCAGCCGGTTCAGATCCGCAATCTCTCGCTCGTATCGCTCTGTTGCCGTCTCGTTTGCTCGGATGATCTGTGCACCGCGCTGCATCTCTGCTGCCAGCAGCCGCTCGCGCCGTTGCCGGCGCTCCTGCGCCATCGCGAGTCGCTTCTCGGCGGCAATGTTCTCGGGCAAGCGTCGATTGAGATCGGCGATTGCCCGTGCGTAAATTTCTGCGGAAAGGTGCGGCTTGAGTTCCTGCAGTTTTCGAGTTTCTTCGGCGAGCTTTTCCTCGTCCGTCGCGAGCCGGCGTGTCAGCTGGTCTGCTTCGCGTCGTTGATCGGCTAGTTCTTGCGCCGCTTGCTTCGCTTCGTCCGTTTCGGATCGCAATCGAACCGTCGATCGATGGTAGTCATCAAGCTCAATCGCGCCGGATCGATACGCTTTTTCGAGCGCGTCGAGCTTCCCTTGCAGGACTTCCGCGTCCGTGCGCGAGTTTCGCATTTCGCGGCGAACGAGGTTCATCTCGGTTCGCGAGAGGGTCATGCCATCGGTGAAGTCGCCGACGTTTGCCGAGAGCTGGTAGCCGAGTCCGCCGATATTGTCATTCATTGCTGCGTATCCTTACGCGAATCCGAATCCCATTCCCAGCGCTTGCATTGCCTCTTCGTCCGATAGCCGCCGGCCTCGTCCGCGATGTTCTCGCGGTTCTGATGTCGGCATGAAGTCATCCACGCCTAGCGGCTCGCTCGGTTCGATTCCCGCCTGCAATTCCTGCAGGTGCAAAATGCGGTGCAGTAGTGCCGCGATCGTCGCTGTGCGGCGCCAATCGTCGCCGAACGGTTCGAGATCGCCGTACGCTATCCAGTAGTTGGCAAGGTTTCGGCCGGTGTGCTCGAGCCACTCGAAAGGGTCGGTGATTCCGAGTTGCCGGCAGACTCGGAAGGCGTCGAGCAATCGAGGGTTTGCGCGTAGTTTTTTTTGGCCTCACTGATCTTGATCTCGACCCGCTTGTCGAGCCCGGTCACGCGCTCGCAGTGCGCGAACAGTTCGCAGAGCAGCCCGCCGTCGCCCTTGACCTGCTCGGGCGATTCGTAAAGCCGCACGCCGGCCTCGTCGACGACACACAGCTGGATCAGTTTTCGTCGCCGCAGTTTCGCGAGTCGCTCTTTGTATTCGCCGTTGTCGTCGTACGCGACCGTGTCAAACTCGGTGATCTCCGGCTCGCCGAGGTTTTGCAGTCTCGCCTCGAGGCCATTGCTGAGTGTGACGGTTTCAAACCGCCGAACGGCCGTTGCTGCCAGGTTCTCGCGTGTCAGTTTCATCGTTGTTCCGTGATAGATGGTTCGCGAACTTCTCAATGTCGATCGTTCGCTCGTTTCCGTGCCGATGTACTTTAAGCAACTTGATGCCATCGGCGTAGAGCGTTCTGACGATCGCGTGCCACGCCCTCGCCGACGGCAGCGGTTTGTCGACGAGTGACATTTCGTGCGACCCGTCGGCATGCCGACGAATCACGCATGACCACGGGTACGGGTCGACGAGATAGCGATCGCGTCCGGCGACGTACAGCCGAAACTCTTTCGAGCCGTCAGGTATTGGCTGCAGGTGCCCTGTGTATTCGATCTGCCCCTCGTCCATCGCTTCGGCGCCAGTTAGAGCCCGACGGCCGACTCGCCGTCGTCTTCATCGAGGCCGTCGTCTTCGTCGAGACCGCTGCCTTCGTCCGAGTCCTCGTCGGTCATCAGTTTTGGCTGGCCGGCGGCCGGCGGCGGTGTTTGTCCGTGGAAGGCCTCGATCGCGGCGTCGATTTGCTCGAGCTCGCTCTCGTCAAACTCGCTGAGCGGCAGCCGGGCACAGAATCGCGAACCCGGCACGTCCGAGACCAGGCCGGCGTACGTCTGAATCACCTTGCCGTCGGGCAGGGTCTCGATCAGGAACACGCGTTTTTGCGGCAGTATTGTGGTGCGCAGCCGCCCGCGGCGTAGCGATTGCCCGGTAAACGGTCGCAATTCGACCGTAACCTCTGGCGCTTTTTGGGTTGGTTCGGTGGTGGTCATTTTTACCTCGAGTTTGCTGGTGATTCTTGAGAAACGTGCGCCGCCTGGTTAGCGGTCCGCCGGTTCTAAACCGTTGGAACCGCCGGCGTGTAGGTTGGCTTGACCTGCGTTCCGGTCAGATCGCGGTTGAGCCACTTGATCGTGAACTTGAGACGGCGCGTCGTGTTGTTCACGTATTCCGGCAAGCTGATCTTTTTGATTCCGCCCCATGCGGCAAACTCGGCCGGCGTATCATCGCCGTTCCGCGTTGCGCCAGTGATCGTGATCAGCTCCTTGTGCTTGAGCTTGAGCTCGCCAAGGGCCGGCGTCGGGTCAGCGAGGTCGGTGCCGTCCATGATGATATTGAGCGTATCATCGAGCAGCATTTCGACTTCCGTCTCGCTCATCGTCGCGATGTCTTGCAATTCGACTTCTTGCAGACCGTCGGTATTCAAGCACGAAACGTCCTCGTCGCCGACTTCCATTTCGATACCGCCGATCATCGTAAAGCAACCGGTCAGGCCGGCTACCGGAAACGAGATCGACGCCTTATTTCCACTTCCTGGGGGGCTCATTCGTGCGTCCTATTCTGAAGGGTTGTAGCTGACCATGAGGTCGAAAGTTGCACCGTGCAACCATTGCTCGGATTTGTCGGCTGGCGCTGCGGTGTGAGCGTCGCGGATGCCGCCGGCCGTCGATACGCCAGTGACGTAGATCGTCGCCGGTTCGGGTTCGTTGTCGATCGGCAAAGTGCCGAACGCTGTCAGTAGTCGTTTTCGGACCAGCCGGGAGATACGATGCGCCCGTGTCGAGTCGTTGTCGTAAATGTTGAATTGCAACCGTACCGTTTCGTGCCCGGCGTCGCCGTGCAGGCCCTCGTCGGGAAGGCAGCTGATTTGTTGATAGGTGACGCGGGGAAAATCATCGCCCTGCGCATCGTGGATCGGCCGGAACCTTTCGCCGATCAGGTCAGTGATCGGCGAATGACCGATCGCGTGCAATCGCAGTGCGACGCCGGCCTGGCTCATCCCATCAACTCGCGATTGAGTTTCTTGACGTCTTTTCGCAGCGATGCGAGTACCGACGAATGCTGCTCGCCCTTGGTCTCGTCGATGCTCTGCCGGACGTACGGGCGTGCGGCGCCGTGGTAGGTGGTGACATAGGCGACGCCGTCGACGTGCTCGGTCGCCGTGATCGTGTGACCAAACTCGACCAGGTACGAGTGCGGTGCGCCGCGATAGGTCGGGCCCACGATCACGATCACGTGATCCTCGTAGTGCTTGAGCTTGATTTTGATTTCCTTTTTTAGGGAGACATCCGGGTCGGCGTCTCCCTCGTACCCTGGATCGGGCAACTTGCTCTGCTCTGCCTTTTGCACGACGCGAGCACCGGCTCGCAAGGCTTTGGGGAATGCCCGCTGTCGCATCGCGTGCGGCAGCTGCGAGAGCAGCTTGTCGATGTCGCCGGTCTCGGTGATCTGCGCCTTGATCTTGTTGCTCATTGCGTCAACCGGTTGCACTGGATCGCGAGCATCGTGCGCACGCCGTCCGGGTTCTCGACGTGGTTGATGCCGAATACTGGAGCGTTCTCGGGCTTCTTGGATCCGGTGATCCATCGCAAGCGGTGCTCGGTCGGTTGCACGCTCGGGTCGGATTCCAGGTCGAGCCATCGCGTTTCGAATAAGGCCGATGCGCCCGACACGATCTGCATGCCGCGAACGATCTCGCCGCCCGAGACCGCCTTGTAAGACGCCGGCAAGTTTCGGCAGTGGATCGCCTGCCATGATTCGACCACGCTGCGGCCGGCCGCGTTGTCGGCTTTGATCGGCTTTTCGATCACGATCCGTTGATTCAGGTTCCCCGCCGGAACGCCCATTGCAAACCTCACATTCTCGCTGGTGGCAGAGCACGAGCCCGGATCGAAAGCAGCACAGTTGCGGCTTGACGAAAAACTGCTCGAGCTCGTCGGATTGTTCGCACTCTTGCGGCACGATGTAGCAAAACACGTCGTCAGTCGCCGGCACGTCGATGCGGCCCCAGAAATGCGACGGCACGACGTGCGGTTCGTCGGCCTCAGCCAGTGGCTTCGTCTCGGTTTCGTACAACGGACCGCACAGCACGAAAACCTCGCCGTGCTGCCGAGCGAGTTTTCGCGAAAGCTCTTCGAACCGCAGCCATGGCCCGGCATTCATCGCTTGCCGCTGCGGGGCAACGGCGCCCGTCCAGTTGACCTGCCAGGCGTCGGCATCCGCTCGCACGCTCGCCAGTGGGCAAAGGTGCCCGATCGCATAACCGCTGTGCAGGAAGTCTCGTGCCTCGAGCGTCCAGTCAGGGTACAGGTGCAGCCAGTTGCGGTTCAGCGAGTTTCGGCCGCTTTGGCTAGCCGCAGTGACGCGATAGCCGACCCAGGTCGCGACCTTCGTTTCGCGGTTCAGGCTGAGCGTATAGAGACTGGTTACAACGAACGCGTCCGACTCGGGCGCGCCTCCCGGCGCGAATCGCGTGTGCACCGTCCACACTCGCGGCGGCTCTGCTTTGATTGCGTCGTTCGGCTGGTCGGCTCGGGCGACTTGCAGGCCGAGGAAAATGCCGATCAGGGCGGCGAGCAAGTAGATCGCGACGGTTGTCGCGCGTCGATTGATTCGCATTACGGGTAGGTTTCCTGTAAGAGTAAGCCGATCAGCCGTTCGTAGCCGAGGGCGAGCTCGGTCGAGACCACGCCGACGGTGGTGGCTTCCCGGTTCTTGTACCAGTGCGCGACCAGCATCGAGATCGCCGAGCAAGCAATCGCCGGCGCGGGGTTCTCGACCGTGTCGTAGCCGGCGGTGTAGTTGATGGTGATTGCGTCGTGACGACCGGAAATGGTCGCGGGTCGCACGAATTCAGGATCGAAAAACAGCACGCCAGGTTGCCGGTCGGTGTCGATTCGCCAATTGTCAGCCGATTCGATTGATTGGGTGGCGCCGTCGGTGTCGATGTACTGCAGTGACTCGACCGACACGAGCGGCCCGCGAGCCAGTTCGACATAATTCTCGGCCGGCCAGCAATGCCGGCGTTGTCGGATTGTTTTTCGCACGAGTGACCGGTGCGAATCACTCTCGACCATCTTGCGCGCCGTGACGCCCCACGATCGCAGCTCGTCGTCTTCGTCATCCGCGACCGCTCGGCAAATGTTCTTCAACTGCAGCAGCGAAACGGGCTCGTCGCCCGTTTCTGCGATCACTGCGGTGGAAGTCGAAACGATAGTCATGCGGATGATTGCGAGAGTGCGAGGTTGTGGTAGCTTCGTTACTTGTTTCCGCTCTTGCGGCTAGACGTCGCCGCGAGCGAGCATGCGTTTTTTCATCCGCTCGGACAGTTCGTCGGGGTCGATTCCGCGATCTCGGCACGCCTGATCGGCCGCCTCGTCCCAAGTTCGCTCGCCGTTTGTTTCGGCAGTTTCTGGCGAATCCGCTGGCGTGCTTTCCACCGGCTGGGCTGTTGCCGTCTCGGCCGGCTTGGCGGGCTCGGCTACCGGCTTCACTTCCGCCGGTTTTTCCGTTTCGGCTTCCGCCGGTGCCGCCTCGGCCGGCTTGCCTGGTTCGGGTTCTGTCTTCGTCTCGGAAGGGTCGGCCGTCGATTGTGCGTAGCGTGCCGAGATCAGCTTGGTCGCGTTTTCCGACGTGATGTCGCTGCCGATCACCAGCACGTCACCGGTTTTGTGCGAAGCGCCTTCGGGCGACTTCCAGCTTTTGAGCATTTTGATCGCTGCCACGGGTTTCTCTCCTTGAGATCGAGCGGATTGCCGGCCTACTTCTTGGCCGAGCGTTTCTTAGTCGTGCGTTTTTTTGACGCTCGTTTCTTGGCCGTCTTCTTTTTGGCTGGACCCGTCGCGTCTGGATCTGGTGTGGCTGGTTCCGGATTCGGATCCACCGGCCGACGTGTCGGCGATTGGCTATGCACTAGCTTTGCGTATTGTCGAGCGACCAGGATTTCGGCGACGGCCGGCGTCGTTGTGAATCGCTTGCCGGCGGGGTATCCGCGACGTGGTCGGATGAGCTCGATCGTTTGCATGTCGTGCAGTGTCTTTTGTCAGAGGAGCGGCACGCCGATCGGAACCGACGTGCCGCGAAATCTTGAATGCTCGTGATTAGACGGCGAGCACTTGCATCACAGTGAAGGCGCCAGTCTTGGACGCGCTGCCGACGGCGTGGACCTTCGCATGGAATCGGCTAGATCCCTTGATCGCGGTCTCGTCGGTTTCGAAATACCGTTCCTCCGACTTCTTGATCGAAATGCGTCGACGATCGCCGAGCAGTGCGCCTGCCCGCAAGTTGCCGAACACGATCGGCCGATCGCCGGTGGTCAAGTCCTCGGCCTCGGGCATCGATGCCACGGGCACAAACGGATAGCCCTTGAACATGATCCGTTTTTCGCCGTTCTCAAGCTCGCGGATCGTGTTGCCGCCGGCGGCGTCGAGGATCGGGCCCATCGCGGCATCAAACACCGTCTCGTTGCAGTACCACCTGCAGCCCTTGCGGTACCGACCCGGGATCTGCTTGATCATGTTGCGGAAATGGGCGTTCGTGACGTCGCTGAAATCAGACTTCGGCGTACCGGCGGTGAGCAGCCCTTTCAGTCCGGTCAGAGCGTTACTGACGCCAGTCATCGAACCGTACGTCGCCGTTCCGTCGCCAATGAATCCGCAGTCGTCCTCAGCCTTGGCTAGGGCTTCGCCGAGATCTCGGGCAAGCATGTCGCCGATCTCGACAATCGCATCCTCGCCAAGCTCGTCGCTGAATTTCGCAATGCAGCTTGGTTTCTTGGCAACCAGTGCGACGTTCGAAAAGACGGGCTTCGACTCGGTATGCGCGATGCCTTCGGCCGTGAACGTATAGGCCAGTCCGCTGGTCTGCACGGCGACGTCTTTCGTGTCGCTCATCATCGGAACGACGCGAGCCTCTTTGCGGAATACGCCGTGCATGTCTCGCACGTAGATGATCGAGTTCGCAAGCTCGCTCGGTACGAGATAACCGCCGTCGGCCGGCGTTCCCTCAGTCAGCCCGCCTTTGATAAGCCCGTGATCCTGGCACCATTCGATCGATGCGGCGCGTTGATTGATCATCGCGAGCCCGAACTGACCGATCGCATAAGCGGCTCGGTAGTTTTCTTCGGCAGTTGCGTGTGATTTGACCGCTTGCAGCTTAGGTCGAACGACGTTCACGGGCACCCGAACGCGGTCGATGATTCCGCCGCCACCCTCGTCGGCATCGTCGTCTTGCCCGCCTTGTGGCGGCACCGTTGCTCGGCCGCGAGCGCCTTCGGTGATCCGGTTGCGGGCGGATTCGATCTTTTCTTGCCGATCGATTTGCGATTGCTTTTTGTGCACCAGGCCGGGCACGTGATCCTCGTCGCCTGGTTCTCCGCTGCCGAGAATCTTGTCGATCCGCTGCTCGTCCTCTTTCGAGAGCGGACGGCCCTCTTGCTCGGCGACTTGTGCGATCGCTTCGACTTCGGCGTACAGTTCGCCGAGTTCCTCGCGCAGGCCTTTCGCGTCAGTCCAGTCGGCGAGTACGGTAAATGCCGCGCCTGCACAAATGGCTGGCAAGATCATGCGGTGCAATCGATCGCGTTTGCGTTCGGTGCATCGAGCGGCGCGTGAGATATCGGCTTTATTTGGTTGCATCGTGCGGTTCCCTGGGGCGAAAACGTATCAGTTACGGTTTGCCGTCGATGAACCGCGCCGCTAACCAGTTGCGCGAGTTGTTTGACGTTCGCTTCTATTGATAGGCGACTTTGCGTGCGCCGTCAACATTACACGCCGGCGCGGGCCCGAGCGGCAGCCACGCGAGCGCGCAACGCGCCGGGCGAGCGTCCGCTGCTTTGCTCTGGTGCTTCGGCCGAGCTTTCGTCCGATTTGCCACGGCGACGACTCGTGGTCGCGGCCGGCCGCATCGGCGGCGGCGCCAGTTCGATCGACGCCTCGATCGTTTGCTCGTATTCCTCGCAATCCTTCGGCGCGTTCTTGTACCGACCCTTGGGCACTCGCAGCGAGATATTCTTGGCGGCCGACGTTTTTCGGTCCGCGAAACCGTGCTCGATCGCCTCGTCGGCATTAAACCAGGTCTCGGCCTCGAGCCAAGCGGTGATCTGTTTCTGGTCGCCACCGGTGCGAGCGACGTACGTCTCGATCGCCGCATCGTCATAGCCTTGCAGCACCGCGCATTCTTTTTCGAACGCACGCTTGTTGCCAGCCATGAACGTCCATGCCTCGTGAATCATCACGCGAGCATTCGCCGCGATCTCGATCTCGTCGCCGGCCATCATCACGATCGACGCCGCCGAGGCAGCGATTCCATCGACCTTGACCGTGATGCTGCCCTCGTGCTCGCGCAGCAAATTGTAGATCGCGGCGCCGATGTCGCAGACTCCGCCGGGCGAGTTGATTCGCAAATCGAAATCCTGGTCGCTGCCGATCTCGTCGAGCGCCGCGACGATGTCGATTGCGTCGACCATGCCTGCCCAAGCCGGGCCGATTTCGTCATAAACGAACAGTTGCGGCCGCTTGTTAGCTGCCTTGACGACTTTGCAGCCGCGAATCTCGCCGCCGGCTTCCTGTCGGTTGGTTTGTCGTGCTTTTGCCATGGTTTCGACTCCGTTCGGTGGTCGTAGCAGTAGGTAAAGTGCGAGCGATCAGGACGCCGCGTACTGATTCAGCAGGTTTGTGATCGCGGCGTGAAAATCGTATTCGCTGTGCACGAAAAACTCGACGTCGCCGCGTTCGCCGCAGCCGATGCGGTGCCGACGGTACGTGCCGCCGGCTTCGTCAGCAAAGTAAGGTCGCGATCCGTCGGCCGTTTGCTTGTCGAGCGATCCGCCGAGGCAAAGGATCGGCCGCGGATCGTTCTTTTTCGTGTTGCTCATTGCGTTGCCTATGTCATTTTGAATTTGAGCACGTCGGTTGCCTGATCAGGTGCTCGGTATCGCGTCTTGACCGTCTTGCCGGCGTACCTGACCTCGACTCGATACCAGCCGCCGCCCTCACCGAATTGCGACCGCCGAATCATCGGCACGATCGCACGTCCGCTCGCATTCGTTGTGTAAGTACGAGACACATTTGTGGACAGTCCGGAGAGCGTCAGCTCGCCGTCGCACTCGAGCACCGCCCAGACTGTCGCATCTTCAATCGCGATTCCGTGCTGGTCAATTGCATCTACGGCGACATTGCACTTCTCGGGCTCGGCCGCATCGGGCACGGTGGACCCATCGATTTCGATTGCGTCGAGAGTCGCGTCGCCGGCGACTGTGATTTCGACATTGTCCGGCGCCGTGTATCCGCTCGGCGGCGTGACCGCGACCAGGTAGTCGTCAGCGTCAGCGCGCACGGTCGCCGTGCCGTCGGTGCCCGTGATTGCCGTCGCGTTGGTGGTCACACCCGCGGCCGTCAACAGTGTCACTCGAGCACCGGCGATCGCGTCGGTCGATGCGGAATCGATGACCGGAACCGTGATCGAGAAATCGCCCGATGCCGAATCGTCAGCTGGCGAATCGACAGGAAAAACAGCCTCGGTGTCGGTAAGGTTGCCGACGTATCGCACGCTAAGCGTCACGCCGCTCTCGGTCTTCGTCTCGCAGACCACGCGACCCTCGACACCCTCGGGCACGACGAACTTGATGAAATTTGGCGTGATCTCCGTTACCGGATAGCCAGCCGGATCCGGTGTGCCGGTACCATCGGCGACGGTCACGAACGCCCGACTGGCGCCCGTTTCGGTATACATCTCGATTGTCGTGTCGCTCACTTTCTACCTTTATTCTTGGCCTAGTCTCGGCCCCAAAGGATCTCGATTGCACCGATCACTAGATTGCCAAACGATGCAGAGATTCCCGCCCGCATCGCTTGCGAGGTATCGATCGCCGATGCGTCGACGCTCTCGTACGTGGCGAAGCCGTCGCCGACGACCAAGTGCATTTGATCGCTGTCGCAATGCCAGTCGAGACCGATCGACCGAGCCGCCGTCGCCTCGTTGTCCTGGTATCCCCAGTCGTAGAGATCATCGCCGGTTTGTGCCACGACGCCGCCGCTTTTGATTTCCAGGCGAGCTCGGCCGGCGATCGAGCTGTAGGTCTGAGCAATGGCACGCTCGTCGCCGGACAGGTCGCCGGTTTCGGTCGCTTCGAAGAAACCCAGTACCGGTATTCGAGTGGTCACGGTCGAATACGATCCATATAGCCGGATGGCAATCCGGCCCACGGTATCCGGCGTCAGGCTGTTCTTCAGTCTCATGCCGGCCCAGTTTCCGGAGCTCGCGCTCAAGGCGATGCCAGTCGCGACAAACGCATGGCTACCGCTGCCGGTGTGGGCTGTCTCAAGCCAACTGGGCAGCGTTCCCGACGTGAAATCATGGTAGCGTCGAAACGTGAAATCGTCGCGTGCCGGCGATAGTTTCGGCATTCCGTGCGTGTGGCTCTTTAGTTCGATCGCGGCCACGCCGATCGTGTTGGCGTTCGAGTCGTCTGTCGCGGTATAGAACAGGTATTTCTGGCCGTTGTGGTCGACCGTTGTGAAGTGATCAATTTCGCGAGAATCGAATTCGCCGCTCTCGCCTTGCTCAATAAACGGTATTGCCTGCGATGTAAACTTGCGCCCTCGATCGTCGATCGATACCTGATACAGCTGCGAGTCGCGAATGGCGCCGCCTGTGACGACGGACGATGCGATCGCAATCGTGTTGCCGTCGGCGAGTGTGCCGAAGTCCGAGATCTGCGTCGCCATCACCCAGCCGGAAGGCAGGCCAATCAGATCGTTTTCTCGATCGAGAATCGCCAGCCGGTCCCATGTCTCCAGGTCGTCGGATCCCCATTGCGCAAGGTGGTAATCGTTGGTGCCGCCGTGGATCGAATACCCGATGAACTTGTAGGGGATTGCGGGGAATGGATTCAGCGCCTTGACGAAATATCCGCAGTGCCCGTCGCCCGGAAACTCGGCCGGATCGTAGTCAAGTATGATCGGTGTCGGCGCCGGTGCCAGGTCTAGCAGTCCGGTTTCGCCCTCGCCAATGCTTAGCGTCGTCGTCTGGATGCCGTCGGCACCAGGCACGCCGGCCTGGTGCGTCGTGACGTACCACTTGCCGTCGACGTACAGGCTGTGCGCGGTCTCTACCGACGTTCCGATCGTGCTGGGATTGTAAATCGGGTTTGCGGCCGGCTTGACGGCGATTGCGTCAAAGTCGCCGTTTGCCAGTGCGGCGTCGTAGGATTTCCAGTTTGCGCTGGCGCTAGGGTCGCCGGTGCAGACCCAAAGGTAGATTCCGCCGGTCGAGTGGTCGGTCGAGAACGTCATGATGTAATCGCAGGGCCACGAGTCCATGTCCGTGACGTCGATCACTTGCGGCCAGTATGCTCGGTTCGTTGCACCGGGTGTGATCAGCTTTCCTAGTTTTGTCGCTTGCCATCGTCGCGGCTGCGTGGCGAACGTCGGCGCAGCATATTCAAGCTGGCCGTCGATAACGCTCTTGACTCGCAAGACGTCGCCAACATTGCGCAAGTTGATCGGAGCGATCATCGGCCCGCCGTCGCTGTTTCGCATGCCGCTGGTATTGAATCCTTGCATTTACTGGCCTCTTGCCTCTGTGCTGGTTCCGATCTCGAGTGCGTGGATCTTGCGTGCGTAGTCGTTCATGCTGTGGTCGCGGACGCCGTCGAGCAATCGCGACGTCGCGCCTTTGATTCGCTGGAGCATTTTTAGCAGGATCGACGGATTCGCCGATACGCCGCCGTTAGGCCAGATGTATAGCTCTTGCCCGGCGTGCAGGTATCCGGCCGATCTCGGCGGCACAAGCGGCACGATATCGTTGTTGTTGCGATACCGCTGAATTCCGCCGCCGGTCTTGGGCGTGTAGTTGGCGACGACCTCGACGGATTTGCGGAAGCTGTCGTCGCCGGCACGCATGGCGCCGAACGTGACCAGCGATACCGATGGCGGAATGTCTCTTGCGGCAAGCATTGCGCACGTCACGCTGGCAAGGGCTCCGCCTTGGGAGTGACCGCACACGCGAATCGATTTGCCGTCGCTGATCGCAGCCCGGCAAATTCGGTTCAGCTGAGGCCAGATGGCGTCATGGCTGCTGACGAGCCCGGCGTGGCACTTGCCCACGATGATGCGTCCGACGATCGTGCTGCCGGCCGCTAGCGGTGTCAGTCCGATTCGAGAGTTGATACGCACTTGCGAGCGGTTGCTGATGTTGGTGCCTCGCCACACGATATAGAGCTCGTTGTCGCTGACGCACGCACAGCAAACCGCGTCGATGCCTTTGCTGTGCAGGACGTGGCAATATCGCAATCCGGGAATGCCGGCGATCATTTGTTTCTCGAGATCCTCGAGCCGGCCGTAGATTCGCAGGGATAGCGTCGCGCACGTCTTAGCAATCGCAAGCATCGGCCGGCTGACATATTCGTCGACGGTCGGCCGTCCACCGCAAATGAGCCGCCGTTTTTGAGCCGCCGCGGCCGCCGACGCCAACGCCGGCACGAGTGCCGTGATTGCGAGCGCTAGGTAGGTCGCCAATCTTGCGACGTCCAGATTGTCAAAGCTCATGCGTGCCCCCGAGTTTCTCGACAAGAATGCCGTTGCTCTCGAGCAATCGCTCGATGCGCTCGATTCGCTGGATGGACACGGCCTCGCCGGCCTCAAGTTCTCGGATCGACGCCGTATTGTCGCGGATCGCGCCCCAATAAACGCCGACCAGCAGCGCACCGATTAGCGCGATCGAGACCGGCCCAAAAGTGTTGATCGCGCTGTCGCGGCCGCGAGCATGCGCGACCTGCCCGGCGATCTGCTTCAGCTCGTTTTGCAATTGCTCGATCGATTGCCGGATGAGATGCAGCTCGTTTTCCATGCCCGCTAGTCTGCTGAGTTCGGTTTCGCTCACGGTTCCGCCTCGTCGGTTGCGGGTTTCTCGATCGCCCCGGCTAGTTGCTCGGCCAATGCCCTCGCGTCGGACCTATCGGCCAGCGTGTCCGCGAACGCGACCGGATCGAGGCCGCGAACGTCGGCAATGCGTGCATCGATCATCGCGGCCGCTTCGTCGCGATCGCCGCCGAGCGATTCCCACACCCGAGCGAATGTTTTTGGCCACTCGCCCGAGCTGTAGAACTTGTCGCACCAGGCCGCGAAACGAACACGATCGCCGCCGAATTTCGCCGCCGCGTCGTCGATGCGTTTTTGCTCGACCGCAAACAAGTCGGCCAGTCGCGACTCGTACGCCGTGATCAGCCGCTCGCGCAGCTGGTTCGCTTCGCTGCTATCGTCGCCGCCGCCCTTGCCGCTGCTGGTGTTCGGGTTTTCGTACGCGTCGCCGCCCTCGTACGGCTCGAGTCCGAGAATTTCGCGACCGTCGTTCGGCGAGTAGATTCGGTGCGTGATGCCGACGCCGATCGTCTCGAGCGTCGATTTCATATCCGATCGCAATAGCGAGCCGGCGTTGAGCTTGTGGAAATGCGAATCGTTCGACTTCTGACGCTCGGTCAGCAGCTTGCAGTCGCGTTGTTCCTCGTATCGCTTCATCAGTTTGCCCGGCAGCCCGGCCAGGTACGCGATGACGCGCTGCTCGTGCGAGTTGTACGAATTGCTCTCGTCGCCGAGGATCGTCTCGAGGCACCAAAAAAGCGCGGTGTCTTCACGCTGGAATTGTCGCGTCTCGATCGTCTGGGAATCGCGACCGGTGTGCGAGAGCGTTTTTGCCGTGACGCCGTGACGAAACATCGCCGTTTTTCCGACGTTGTCGAGACCCTCGTGCATCTCGCGAACCGACTTTAGGTAGTCGCGGGCTTCGGACTCTTTGCGGAGCTGCCCCGGCGGAACCTCGAGGATCATGCCGGGGATGGCATTGCGACCTAGGTGCGTCGATTGCTGTTTTTCGGCGCCCAGCCCGAGGCCGATCGACTGCTTTGCCATCTTGTAGACATCGTACCCGGCAATTCCGTCGGGCGAGTGCCCCATAATGTGCAACACGTCGCGGTCGTGAATTTTGTACCGACGCGTCGTGCCGTACTCGTCGACTTGCAAGTCGGCGATGTGCCACTTTTCACCGTCGGCAAGCAATGTCCGGCATTGATCCGGATGCATGATTGTCATCCGCAGTGGGCGCATGAATTCGTCGCGCTCGATATAGGCCCGGCCGTTGCCGCGAAACACCGCGTGGCCGATGACCGCGTCGGTGAAGACGCTGTTCGGGTAGACCGGGCTCGGGTACTTCAGCAGCCGATATGCCGGATGCCGGCGATCCTCGACGGTCTTTCGGTCGCCGACACGTTTGCGCAGCGACCATGACATCACTGACAGGTGTCCGGCGATCTTGCTGATCGCGTAGTGCACCGGCGCGTAGCTCATCGCAAGCGATGGCGTGACCCGCACGCCGCTGGATGTGTTCGCCTCGGCCACAATGTCTCGCAGCCAGTCTTGCAGATCGTCGCGACTGACTCCGCTGGTGCCGTCGTATCCGGCCGAGTTGGTCGGCGCGATCGATCCGCCGATCTCGATCGAAGAAAGCGCATCCCGCACACCCGCCGGAATTGAATCCGGCATTGGCGTTTGTGCGACGGTTAGATCGTTACTCATTGTGCGCCTACATGATCATGATTGCCGCGCCCTCGTCCGGCGGCGGCTCGGTTATCCATAAGCCAAGCGCCATAATGTCGGCGCAGACTCCGTCGATTGTCTTGTGTCGCTGCAGCACGTCCTCTCGTTTCGGCTTGACCGGCCGAATGTTGCCCGATGAATCGGTTGAGAATTGCACGTGTGACGATTGCCAGCCGATCACCTGGTTGCCGTTGTGTCGCATGCGTCCGAGCCTGAGCAGCCGCTCGTACTCCTCGGTCGGCTCGGCATAATTTGCCATCGTCTGCCGAAACTCTTGTCGCTCGCATCCGGTCGCCGCTTCCATCTCTTGCGTGACGTGCTCCGCGTTCCACGGGTCGAACGCCAGTTTGTCGATCTCGTACAGTTCGGCGAGTTCTTCCCATTTCGCGAGAATTAGCGAGTAATCGCACACGTCGCCAGGTGTGATAACCAGGTTGTTGCGAGGGTTCTCGGACCAGGTGCGAAAATCGACCTTGTCGCGCAGATCCCAGACTCGCGATTCGGGCATGAAAAAATAGTTGAGCCGCCGATACAGTTCGTCCTCGTCCTCGTCGCGAAACATGAGCGAGAGCGCCGACAAGTCGAACACTTTCGCCAAGTCGAGCCCGGCACGGCACGGCCGGCCGGCCAGGTCTTCGGCGGTGTATTCCTCCAGGTTCGCCTCGTGCGATCCTGCCGGCAGCCCGCTCGATTCGGTTCGTGTCCACACGTTGAACCCGTATCGCAGTGCCCGCGGTATCTGTCGCGGGTTCGCGCGGGCCTCTTTCATGTCGGCGAGAAACTCGTCGGCGTTGATCGTATAGCCGTAGCTCGGGTTGGCTCGCTTGTGATACTCGGGATTCAGCAGCCCGTCCCAAGGCGTGCCCGTCTTGCCGTCGCCCTTGAGCTCTTCCTCGCTGACGGAATAGATCAGCGAGAATTGACGGTGGTCGACGATCTCGCCGCGTTCGACCTTTCGGCAATAGTCGTGATAGTCCCAGCACACGCCCTCTTGGTCCTCGCCGGCCGTCGTGATCACGAACAGCAACGGTTGGTCGCGAGCTCGGCCCATGTATTTGAGGCAATCCCAGAGCGCATAGCCTTTCCATGCGTGCAGTTCGTCGATGATTGCGCAGTGACCGTCGAGCCCCTCTTTCGACTCGACCACGTTCGACAGTGCCGAGTATTCGCAATTCAGCCGGTCGTAGAAAACGTGGTTCGTCGACCGGTTCACTCGCAGGACCGAAGACAGCCGCTCGCTCGCGTTGATCATCGCGATCGCTTCGCCGTGCACGAGCTTGGCCTGATCCTTGTCGGTCGCCGCGCTGAAGCACTTCGCACCAGGCTCGCCATCGAACGCCAGCATGTAGATCCCGAGCCCGGCTGCCAGCGTGCTCTTGCCGTTCTTCTTGGGGATTTCGACGTAGCTTTTCGTGAACCGCCGCAGCCCATTCGGCCGCATCCAACCGAATAGCGGCTCGATCAAGTCCTCTCGTTGCCAGTCCAGCAGTTCGAACGGCTTGCCCGCGAACCGGTTCTTCGCGTGCCTGAGGAACCTCGGAAAAAACTCCGTGCAGTGAGCCGCCGATCGCCGGCAGAAGTAGTACCCATCCAAGCACGCACGCTCGTCGGCTTCGCTGCGGATGCAGTTGAGCCAGCCCTCGCGTTTTGCGCGTGACTTGATCGCGGTCAACTTGTGAACGCGCGCAGGTCGGGTCGATCGTTTTTTCGTGCGGGTCGGCATCCATGCCCGTTAGCTATCGTCCTTTTGAGTTTGCCGCGGCTTCAGTTTCGCGTAGGCTGCGATCGGGTCGCCCTCGTCATCGTCAGCGTCGGGATTCACGACGGCCAGGCCGCGACGCTTGTTGACACCGATTCCCAGCCGATCGGCAAGCCGCTGGATCGTCTCGACGGCTTTGTCGCGTTGCAGTTTGGCCGGGTGCACCGCGACATAGCCCTTGTCGGTTGTGAAAAATCGGCCCTCACGTTCCATCTCGACGGAAGTATCGGAAAACTCTTGCCAAGCATCGCAGTACAGCGCCAGCAGGTCGACGTCGATCGTGATCAGCAGCCGCCGGACAGTGAGCTCGTCGACAAGCTGCCACCACTTCTCGCAAGCGACCGGCTTCGGTTTTAACCAGGCGGGCGGCTTCAATTTCGGCGTCGGCAGATTCGCAAAGGTCGCTGATTCCGTTTTCGACGGCGTCGCAGAATCGGGCGAGGGCTTGGCGGCTTTCTTTGTCGATCGAGATCGTCGCGTTGATGCCGCCGGCGTTTTTGATTTGGTCGAGCGATTTGCCGGCTTGCTGTCGCCAGTTGTTGGCGTGCGTTTTTTTGCCGGCTTTCGCTTCGTCGATCGGGATGGTTTCGCGGCCTTGCTCGCCGTTTTTTTCTTCGCCATGGGTCATCGCGTTAGCCCCGCTTGAGTGTCGCGAATGGTTTTCTGTTTGTGATGAGTTCCGCAAAGCGGTTGCAAGTTCTGGCGATCCCAGTGCAGCGGATCGTCGACGCCCTTGGTCGGCTTGATGTGGTCCACTTCGGTCGCCAGCACGTGCATCGTTCCCGCGGCGACACAGTGCCGGCATAGCGGTTCGTCGTCGAGCACTTCATCTCGCAGCTTTTGCCAACGCCGGCCGTAGCCGCGGCGGTGCGCACTCGGCCTCGGCTCTTTGCCGGATTTGCGCCGGCGTGCGGTGTGTCCGTTTCGATAATGGTTTGCTCGTTTCGGCATTTCGTTTCGGGTTCGCCGATCCGGCCGCGGGTGGCATGTCCATCGCAACACGCTCGCGGTCGTCTCGGCCGGGCACGGGTGGAGGCAGCCGACGCCCGATTCGCGTAAAAACGTCGGCGTGCACCGTGCCCGCGTGGCGAGTGCCCAATCACTCGCCGCGGTTCGTTATTAGTTCGCCGATCAGTTCGCAAGCGAACACGATCAGCACGATCAGTAGTCCTCGGATTCGCCCCGGTGATTTCATTACGGCAGCGGCGACGGCGGCAGCGGTACCGAAGTCGCTGCGGCTCCCGTTCCTTGAGTGAATCGGCTCGCGGCGCCCGTCGGCATCGTGCCGGTTTGGCCGGGCGTTCCGCCGGCGGCCAGGTCTTCGGCCTCGGGCGTCGTACCGTCGGGCCGCAGCCTGTCATACACCGCTCGCAAATTGACCGGCCATTCGGACAGCTGTGGCAGTTCGCTGACCGGAATTCCGTCACGTAGCACGCCGAGCTGGTCCTCGGTCATGACGCGATTGAGCGGCGGCACGGTGTCGACGAATTCGGTGCCTGGGAAAGCGTCGTGCGGGTTGTAGCTTTGGAAATCGGAATCCTGCAGCGAGAAAATCGGGTCGAGCGCTTCCTCGCGAGTTTTGCCGAACAGCTCGATCGCCATTTCGGTGTAGATGCGTCGCAGGTATTGGCCCATCAGTCCGACGAAGTTGTCGCTGACTTCCATCGATCGAGCGTTCTCGGTGTGCTGCATCGCTTCGCTGATCATCATCATCGCGAACCCGGCCCACCGTCGCATGTACGAATTACGAACCATGAAATACGGCACCGGGAAAACGCGGAAGATTTCGCCGCCGACTTGAATGTGCTGCGATTCCATGTTGAGCTCGTTGCTCGGCACCATGCGGCCGGCCAGCATGCGAGAGCTCGATTGATACAGTCGGTGAATCCGCATGATCGTATTGAGCGTCGGCGGTCGCCGCTGCCGTGCGTCCTCGTGGTGCATGATCGTAAAGAGCTGCGATCCTGCACCACTGACAAACTGCGCGATCGTGGGATTAATCGTGCCGTAGTCGTCGCTCGGGTTCGGGATCCCGTATCCCATCTCGCCGAAAACGCCGACGTTGTACCAAAGCACCGCGTCGCTGTGTGTGATTCCATCCATTACGAGCCCTCTTGTGCGTTGAGGTGTTGTTTGATGAGCGAATCGAGCTGCCTCAGCGTCTCGCGTTGCCCTGGGTAGTCTTCAATCATTTGCCGAGTCGCCCAGTCGTAAGCCTTGGCGTAACGATCGGTCTCGTAAGCCGACCATCGCCTGTCGGTGTAAACTGCCTGCGGCGGCGGTGGTGCCTGGTCTCGCACGATCGCGGGTTCTCGCGGCGGTGCGTAGGGGTTCGCCGGCGGGTTCGATTCCGTCGCTTGGTCTGGTTGGGTGTGCGTCGCGTCAAAACCCTTCGTCGCCGGCCGACCCCCGGCGGCCGTTGCGAATCTTCCTTGCGACGCCGGCCGCTCGAAACGCGACCGTCGCCCATGCCGGGATTCCGATTCCTGCCACCGCGGCAACTGCGGTGATCGCCCAGTATGCGACGCCGACCCAGTCGCGAGACCCGTCGCCGTCTTCGCGTTCGACGACGATCGATCGGGTGCCAATGTTTCGAATCGGGTCGACATCCGGTGCCTGCGTTGGATCGCCTGGTTCGATCCGAATCGCTTCGCCGTCGATTGTGATGGCCTCGGCGTCCGGTCCGTCTCTGAAGCTGCGCCCGAACGTTTGTCGCGGCTCGATGATCGGTTGTTCAAATGGCGTCTCGCCATAGCTGGGCGACGGTGGTGCGTAAGTGGCCGGCGGCGACTGGGCTTGCCCGCCCATCGGCACACCGGTCTGATCGCATATTCCGTCGCCGTTCTGGTCAATGCAGCTGGGCGGATACTGCCCGGCCGCGATCTGGCCGATCACGTTCGGCTGATAGGTCACTCTCGGCAACGGCGTCTCGGGCCGAGTGCGATCGGCAAACGCGGCGAGTCGCGGAAACAATTTCCGCAGCACGGTTCGCACGCGGTGAATCGGAACGGCTAGGCAGCCACGATCGCGGACCAGGTCAGCGACGATCACGCCGCACACTTTGTTGGCTCGGTAGACCGGCCCGCCGCTCATTCCCTGCGCCGCATGCTGATCGAGTTCGACCAGGCCGCCGCCGTAAGCCTCGCCCTTCGCCCTCGCCGATCGTGTCGAGAGTGGTCCGCCCGTCGGGTAGCCGACCAATTGCACCGGCGTGTCTTTCGGCGGTGACGCTTCGTCGAGCTCGGCGACCGGCGGCGGATCGATTGACGGGCCCGAGATCACGGCAAGGTCGTTCTCGGTCGGCCCGTCGGGGTTTCCGCAATAGTCCACGCGATCGATATAGATCGGCGGCGATCGGTTCGGATAAACCACAACGGCATCGCTCGAGCGGCCGGAACGATCAAACCCTCGGAAACCGTGTGCGTTCGTGACGACGTACACGCGTGCCGGCGACTCAGACTTGTCGACGTTGACGACGATGCCCGAGAGGAAGCTCGAGGCCTTGCCGGCTTTCATCACGTGCACTTTGACGGTGCTATCGATACGGTCATCGCTCGACGCGACCACGCAATCCAGCGAGCACGCCGCGACAACCGCGATCAGAATCAGAGTAGGCCGGGGGCATCCATGCACAATTCAGCGCCTTGCAGTATCCGCGTGCATTGGTGCTGCGTCCGCGGCCTCGAGCCCGATATCCTATCGGCTGCATTTGGGCGGCCCTGCCAGGTGCCCGAATGCACTCGCATCGTGCGAGGGCTCGAGGCCGAGGGCGCAAAGAATGCTCCGCGTCGACAATCGAGCTTGGCAGAGCTAGAAAAACAGTACCGCCGGCACGGCTGCCGGTCAACCGCGAAGTAAGGACACGATCGCTATGCCGTTTTCTGAATTCACGCCAGGATCCTGTTGTGGCCAGGATAGTTGCCCGGCGACTTCACTGCATGTCGATGGTGGAAACTGGGATGGATGGACCGACCCGCCAGCGAGCGGAAACACGGTCAACAGCGCGACAGAGACAAGCATCTCCCATTCAAAAGCAAGCGGCAACTGGACCGTCGATATGGAGATCAAGAGCATTAACAGCTCGGACGGGTCTCGCATTCGCATTGGGTCGGCTTGCCTGCCGGTTTATGACAGCGGCGACGATATGATCATCAAGGTCGGAGAGGATTGCCATGAATATGGCATACCGAGAGAGGAACCGTTTTGGATTCGGGTGATTGCAGATGGTAGCCCGGTCAGCAGGGCGAGAAGTCGCAGTATTACGCTTTGGAATGGCGACCCAGCAGACGACGCGTCGGCACGTTTTACGAATGTTGTCGGCGCGGAGTCGCAGTCGGTCGCCGAGCAGCGCACGAGATTGATTTTCGAGAGTGCGCCGTACTGGACCGCCAGCGGAACGATCGGCGCGGGGATGAGCGAGGGGTATGAAGTTGCGGGCACATTGCGAATGCCGCTGCCGACTCCGATCGGAGGCCTCCGCTACTACAAAGTTATCCTGCACCTCTACGGTAGGTCGATCGAGACTGACGGCGGCGTGGGTGTCAGCGTAGGTGTGTCTGATCTATATGACACTACCATGGCAAACCACGACCCTCTGACCGATGGTTTCGAATCCCCAGGCACGACGGTCACTCTCGGTTCGCCGAGTTGGTCAGGCACGCCGGATATTGAAGTCGGCGGCACCGACGCTTGGCACGAGATCGACCTGACAGCGATTGTCGCAGAGACGATCGCGTCTGCGCCGTCAAAAGTCAGCCCAAACTTATTCGTGCTAATCCGAATGCTTGGCACGGACGCAAGCGAAGTGCTTGAGGATGCCGAGAATTCGCGACTGGAATTCGCCGGCCTTTTCGATACGAACCCCGCGTTCTTAGAGCTCTCGTACATCAAGACCGCTGGCGATGTGCATTGCTTTCGTCCGTTCATGGCTGGCCCGATCACCGATCTTGATATCGAGATCGAGGCCGGGGACGAAGACGTAGAAATCGGTCAGATCAATGTCCGAGATACTTCAACGGATTCGACCAGTTGCCCCAGCGTCACATGCCCTACGCCCGGTGCGTGCGTCGACAACACCTCAACCGCGACGATTGTGCTGACGGCCGCAAGGATCATCTATTCCGGCGTGCCAGATGAGTGGATGGAGCATCAGCACGTCGGGCAACGAAAGAACTACTTGGGAGTGGCAGTCGCAGGAACGGGCGGTAAGCGACTAGAGCTCAACACATCGGAGCTAAACGGAACCTATCCGGCCGCGCTTCACGCGGGCAATGAATTCGGCCCGTCTGGCGCAGCTCTTTCTCCGACGGAGCAAGCTGCGGTCATCGCGGCAGCGCTCAATGGCTGCGACTTTTGTGATGCCGTGTACTGGTGGAAGCTGCCAACTGTTGACTTGAGCACGGTCTTGACGCTGACGGAATCTGACAACGGCGTAGCGTTCAGTGCCTGGAATGCTTCGATCGAAACAAACACTCTAGAGCTGATGAACGGCACGAGAGACTGGATCGTCGGCAGCCACCGCCCGCACTTGTGGACCCGCAGCACAGCTTCGGGAGCCCATCGCGAATATATTGGCTTTTCGCTTGCTCACGTGCAGTTGCTTGGCAACCTCGATGGAACGCCCGCCGACCCAGTCAATCTCGGTGCGTACTACCCGCTCAAGGTTTGCTCTGTGCCCAGCAGCTCAAACACGGCTACACGAGCATGGTCAACGTACACCGAATCGAATATCGACCCGGTGATCACGCCGTACGATGTCGAGGTGACGGGCAGCGGTGGCTACGACAATAAATATTGGGAGTTCGACAGTGTGGTCTTATGAGTGCCGCGAGTGCGGAAGGGCATTCGGCTGCGTTTCGCACTGGCCTATTCGCTGTCGATGCGGTGCAAAGTTCGCAGTGCCGGCGGAAACTAAGAAAAAATTCGTTCGCAAACGCAAGCTATCACCAGAGGCCGAGCGAGCGAGAAAGCTAAACGCAGAATTCTGCACCGGCGGATGCAAGCACTACTCGGATGGATGCACGCTCTTGAACAGAGCCGCGGATAGTCCGCTGCCTGTCGAGCAGCGCAAGAAGTGCCGTACTTTCATGCATATCTATCGCGGCGGGAATTGCCTCGCTGATCCGCCGCTTTTCTAAAAGCTGCGGCGCCGTCGGCATGGGACCGACGGCCGAACCGCGTTTGGTCCGTCGGATTGCCGTCCTAGCCGCATGCCAATCTTAGCGGCTGAGAGTGGTCGACGTTAGGCCGCGAGAGTAACCCGGCCAGGCGGTCCATCGGGCTGCTGACGCTCTGGTATCCAAAGCAATCGACGTGCGTGTAGATCATCGTCGTGCGCACGTCCGCGTGTCCCAGTTGTTTCTGGATGGTGCGGATGTCAACGCCGGCGTTTAGCTGGTGCGTCGCGTATGCGTGCCGCAGTGCATGGCATCCGACGTCTTTCATGATGCAAGCACGCTCTGCGGCTTGGCTGATCCTTCGCCCGATATTGTTCATATCGACGTGATACCTTCCAAGCGTCTTGAATCGCGGATGCCGGCTCAATTGACCGCTGCAAAACAGCCAATAGTACCGAAGCAGGTGTGTCGGCATTTTTGAATTGACGCCGCGTTTCTTCGGCCGGAAAACTCCGCCGATACTCTCGGCCGCGTCGCGATCGCGAAATCGCTTCGATTCCTGCAGCTGAATCATGAGCGGTCGCACCAGCACTTCGGGCATTCGTATCGGACGGCTTTTCTTGCCCTTGGCAAACCAGATGAGAATCATTCGGTTGTCAAAGTCGAGATCCTTCAATCGGAGGCTGCAGACCTCTTTCCGTCGCATACCGCATCCGTACATCAGCTGAGCCATCAGTAGCAGCTTTCCGGACAGCTTGCCGAACAGCCGATCGACTTCGTGTGGGCTCATAACGACTGGAATCGTTTTTGGTGTCCGAGCCCGCATCGCTGCGACGCCTTCGATCCGTCGGCCTTTGAGCACTTGGTGGTACAGGTAAAGCACAGCTTGCAGTGCACCATTCTGCGTCGACTCCGACACGTTCCCGTGTACCGCCATGTCGGTCAGCCAATCCTCGATCTCGGGTCGGCCCATCTCGTCGGGATGGAACCACGTGCCGCCATTCTTAACACGATGATACGACAAGAAACTGACGATGTTTCCCCAGTATTTTTTTCGGGTTTCTTCCGCATTGTGATCAAAGTCGATCTGCTCATCAAACCGCTGCCGCAGCCGCTTTTTTGGCGCACCAGCACTCGCATTGCTCTCGATCATTTCCGTCTCTCCCATTCAGAAACCAGGCAAAAGCGCGGCAACGCCAAAGCCAGAAACAAAGTAAAAATCAGTCGTTCAATTCATGCGCGCAGTGTAATAACAAGTTC
>NZ_CAXBKN010000030.1:0-29812 GCF_963976135.1 uncultured Maricaulis sp. | reverse complement strand
CCGGTTCGATGATGTCTTCGTCGGGCGCCTCTTCCAGAACTGTCGCGTCAGGCGCGGGCCCGGCCGGGATGCCAGTCCCTGCCGGCCACCATATCATGGCGGCGATACCAGCAGCCGCAATTGCGGCGGCCAAGGCACGCTCTGCCTCGCGGGTCGACATGATCAGCCTCCCTCGCCGGGCGATCCGGCGGCAATGATCAGCGAGCGAGCCAGACGGCGCACCAGAACATCATCGGCACACCGCGGATCACTTTGCGGATTGTCGCACTCCAGCGTCACGCTATAGGCGGCGCCATAGCGATTGAAATCGGCCACCTGACCATATTCGGTGGCCGAAACACGCAATTCGTCCGGCCCGGTCGCCCGTAATTGCCGCGCGGTGACCGCGTCGGGCGCCACGGCATGGGCGAGGCGGGTGCCGAAGACTTCGATCACGAGGCCATCACCGGTGATCGACAGGGTGTAGAAATCGGTGCGTGGGAAGAGCAGGACGCTTGGTGGCGGCGTGTCGCTCAATATCGCCATATTGGGGACCAGCACGGGCAGCCGCGTATTGGCGACCTCGCTGGCTTCGCTATTGCTGGGGCGGGGCATTTCCGGCGCGACGCGGACGGCAGCGGCCGCTTGATTATTGGCGACGCCCTGGCGGCGGGCGTCAGCCCGGGCCTGGTCCCAATTGACCGCAATTGTGCGCGGTGCCTGCGGGCTAGCCGGCCGGGTTGCCGGCTGGCTTTGTTGCACCATCGCCGGGTTGGGCGGCGCCGAGGTCTGGGCTTGTGTGCCACTGCTGGCGAGCAGTGCCAGCGCCAATGGGGTCAAAAGCTTGCGCGTTCCGATCATTCCACCCTCCCGAGGTCTCCAAGATACACTATTTTCCAACCCCTCGCATGAACCTTGATTGAAACCGTGAGTTGGTCGCCATTCATCTCGCGCCGCCGGGCACTGAGGATTTCGGCGCGTCTGGCCGTTGAAATCGGAGGCGGGGACACGTATGTGCAGTGCAGCAATAATCCGCACGGAGTTGAGCGCGATGCGTCTCACCATGATGAAATGCAAACTGCACCGGGCCACCGTGACCCAGGCGGACCTGCATTATGAAGGCTCGATCTCGATCGATCGCGACCTGCTTGAGGCCGCCGGGATCCTGCCGCATGAGCAGGTCGATGTGCTCAATATCAACAATGGCGAGCGTTTCACCACCTATGCCATCGAGGCACCACGCGGCAGCCGCATGTTCGGTATCAATGGCGCTGCGGCCCGTCTGGCCCAGATCGGCGATCGCATCATCGTCGTCGCCTATGCTGATATGGATGAGGCGGAAGCGCGCCAGCACGACCCGGTTGTGGTTCTGTTCGACGAACACAACCAGGTCGTGGCCAAGCCTGCAGCGGCCTGATCAGTCAGTCACGATGCAGAAGTCCGCATTGACCGTGGCGCTGATCGATAGCTGACCGGCGGCAACCGGCGTCGAGGCCGAGTCCATCCGCGCCATCATCATCGGTTGCGGCGAACGGGCGAAGTCTTCGCTCATCCGGGTGATCCCGCACAATTCGAACCCGGCCGCATCAGCGAACAGGCGGGCGCGTGCCAGCAGGCTGGCGATCGCATCGCGGCGGGCCTGGTCCATCGCCACCGATGTGTCCTCAGCTCCGAAGCTGACGTCCTGGATATTATTGGCACCTGCAGAGACCATGGCGTCGATCACATTGCCGACGCGGGTGGTGTCGCGCACCTTGGCCGTCACGGTATTGCGGGTCTCATAGGCGATGATTTCATACTGGTTCCGATTGGGTTCCGTGCGGTCGGCATAGACCGGGGTGACGCTCAATTGCGAGGTCTGGATATCGTCGCTGCTCACTTCGGCGCGGCGCAGGGCCTCGAAGACGGCCGTCATGGCGCGGCCATTGGCCTGCACAGCCAGTTGGGCGGTGGCGGCGCGGGTGACAACGCCGGACTGGACCGTGGCGTAATCCGGCGCGACCTGGACATCGGCGGTGGCCGACAATGAGAGCGTCGGGTTGAGGTCTTCGGCCAGAGCCGGGCTGGCGGCGAGCACCAAGGCGGTGGAGGCAAGAAGGGCGCGAATCATGAATCATGGCTCCTGGGTTGTGGGTCGGTTTGGTCCGAGGTGATGATCATAGGCTGATATCGATCACGCCGGTAGGATTGTCGCGGCGAGTCAGGCACAGCCAACCTGTCTGCAAGCTGAACGACAACGCCCCGGAATGACCCCTGACCGCCGCAATCTTGGCGCATTTGCACCCAGCTTTGAACGCACCCGGCCGCAAGATAGGGAGCTTGTGATGCTGGGGAGCACGCCTTCCAATGATAGTCCGCCTGACAATATTGCTGACCGCGCTCTGGGGCGCACTGGTTTATCCGCTGCATGGCGAGATCAGTGCGGACACGGAAGCGGCCTCCATGCCGCAGCGCTCCAGCGTTCTGGTTCTCTATCCCGACGAGGGCGAGGATCACGCGCTGGGCGAATTGCACGCGGTCAATATTGCCAATCTGGCCGGGCGTCATGCCGAGGCAGCGCTGGCCGCGATCTCCGAATATCAACCCAATGATCGCAGCGGGCATGATGCCCTGATCGTGGTGAATTCGACCTATGGTCAGAGCCTGCCGCCCGCCTTGCTGGACGATGCGATCAATGGCGAGGGCACCACGGTGTGGATTCAGCCCGATCCTGCGAGCCTGCAGGCAGCAGCGCCTGGACTGGCGGCGCAGATCGGCTGGCTGGCCGAGGCCGCGACGACCAAGGCGTTTCCGGATGTCGTCTATCGCGGAGAACACTTCACCCGTAATCCCGGCAGCATGGACCTGGTTGCCGAAATTCACGTCACTGATCCGGAACGCGTTGAAATTCTGGCGCAAATGCAAGCCGAGGATGGCGAGCTCATGCCTTGGGCCCTGCGTTCCGGAGCGCTGACCTGGGTCAGTGAAAGCCCGATGCCCTATGCGAGTGAAGATGATCGCTACCTGGTCTTCGCCGATATCCTGTCGCGCACCCTGGCGCCGGATGCGCCGGATGTGCGCCAGGCCCTGATGCGGATCGAGGATATCGGACCGGACGCCGACCCGGCGCAGATCCGCACGCTGCTGGCGGCGATCGAGGTGCTCAATGTGCCCTTTGCCGCGACCGTGTACGACACATTCGTTGATCCGAATGGCCATTTTTCCAATGGCCGCGAGCGCCGTTTCAGCCTCAATGAACGCCCCTATCTGGCCAGCGCCCTGCGCGATATGGCGCGGGCCGGAGGCACACTGATCATGCACGGCCAGACCCACCAGCATGCGAACATCCCCAATCCGGGTTTTGGCGTCAGCGGAAGCGATTATGAATTCTTCCGCGCCGGGCTCGACTCGTCCGGCCGCTTCGATCTGCTCGGACCGCTCGAGAATGACAGCGAAGCGCACTGGGATGACCGTCTCGATCTGGCCTTTGCCAATTGGGACATGGCTGGCCTGCCGCAGCCCTGGCTGTTCACATCGCCGCATTACGCAGCCTCACAATCGGCCTATAGCGCGATGGGGGAACGCTTTCCGGCCCGGCTGGAACGGGTGCTGTATTTTGGCGGCGAAGCCTCCGGCGATTCGGACGGTGCGGATGCGCTCTACAGCGAGCAATTCTTCCCCTATCCGGTCCGCGATATCCGCGGCGATGTGATCCTGCCGGAAACCTTGGGGAACTGGGCCCCGGAGGGGAGTATCCACGGGCGTTCCATGGAGGCGATGCTGGAGACAGCCCGGCGTAATCTCGTTCTGCGCGACAATTATGCCAGCTTCTTCTTCCACTGGTATCTCGACCCGGCACGCCTGACCGAACTGACCACATCCTTGCAGGCGATGGGCTATGAATTTGTCTCGCCGCAACTGGCGGCCGCCGTGATCCCGGCCCGTCTGCCGCGGGACGGCACTTCGGCGACGACGCGGGCATCGCGGGACTATTGGAGTGAGGTCGATAGCCTGCGTTTCTGGCTGCGTGACCAGATCGAACTGATCATCCTGGCCCTCGTCCTTCTGGCGCATCTTGTGGTCTTCAGCATCGGCCCGAAACGGCGCCGCGCTGCTGCACACTGAGATCATCTGCCGCAACGTCTTGGCCTGCGCGGCAAGACGCAGTATCGATGACGGTCTCGCTTGTCGAGCGGGCCTGTAGCTCAACTGGTTAGAGCCGGCGGCTCATAACCGCTTGGTTGGGGGTTCGAGTCCCTCCGGGCCTACCATTTTCCCTTTTTCCCGCACGAAAATCTCCACGCGGCTTGCCGCTGGAGGTTTGAGTGGGCCTTCCCGGTTTGGGAGGTGTGCGGGACGCCGGCGAATGCCGGTTCTTGAGTAAGTTTTGGGGGCATCCGAGACGTCCCGCACGTGGAGATTTACTCAGGTCCCTCGCGGGCCCTGCCTCGAAATGACCGTGGACGAACAGTCGAGCATTCATGCTGCCCTTCCCCGGTCATGGCCTCACCAGAGCTCGGGATGTCACCCCTCTGCCCGGACGAGCTCCACGCTCCCGACCGCCGCGAATGACTGAGCTCGTGCCTCCCGTGCGACCGGAACGCTGTGAGCATACTCGCAGGTTGAAGGGGTGGGGATAAGTTTGACGATTTATCGTCATCCCGGCGAAAGTCGGGACCTCGATCGCCCGGGCCAAGCGCTTGTCATGTCGAGGTCCCGGCCTTCGCCGGGATGACGTGGAATAATTGGAGAAGGTGGGGGATAAGCCGGTGCGCCCGCAGGGATGGCTCCCTATTGCTCACCGGCAAGCCTGACGAGCGTGCACGCGCTCAAGCCAGCCTCGCATCAATCACCATGAAGGTCGGCTGCGTCATGCCCTGGGCATATTTCCGGGGGTTGATGTCCTTGAGGGCCGCGACGGGACGGGTTTCGTGCAGCCCTTGCAGTGAAAAACCGGCAGTGAGGATCGGATTGATGATCTCTTCGAAGGACCGGTAATAGTCGGGCACGACCACGGGCTCGTTAGTGAAACCGCGCCAAGTCGCCTCGCAATAGTGCACGCCGAAGGCCGTCTCTGGCTTGAACCATTCGTAGGACCCCATCGGATGTTGCACGGAGATGACCAGGCGGCCCTGGCTGGTCAGGACGCGCCTGAATTCGGCGAGTGGAATGCTCCAGTCCCGCACATAATCGAGGGCCAGTGACGCGACCACCAGGTCGAAGCTGTCATCACCGAGCATGGGGAGCGGCTCGCCCATATCGGCTACGAAGAGTTTGGCCCGATCCCCCAGCCGTTCCGAAGCGATGCGAAGCATGGCGGGGCTGAGATCGAAAGCCGAGACGGATGCCGCGCCGCCCTCAAGCAGGTCGCGGGACAGGAATCCGGGGCCACATCCGGCATCAAGGACACGCAGGCCCTGTGCCGAACCTATGATGGAGCGAATGGCCGGATGTTCATTATAGCCGTTTTCAGCCTTGGTCTCGGCCTTGGCCGCATAGGATTTGGCGAGCGTTTCGTAGGCTTTCAGAGCGATCGGAGAGTTGTTTGTCATTTGGCCTTTTAGCGGACAGTCTGAGGCCAGACAATCGGAGCGCTGGACCTGCCAGTGCGGCGCTGGCGCCCAGTCGCGCTCGCCCGATGGCTCGGCTACCGGATGCGCCTGGCCTTCTTCCGCTCCAGAAACCGCGCCAGCAGCGCCGTATTACGACGATTGGCCTTGAAGACGACGTCGAAAATATCGCCGACGAGCGGGATGGCGCCGATCACCAGGTCGAGCGAGGTATTGATCAGCATGCGCGCGAGTACATGTAGCGGCGCGCCCAGGCTGGCAGCGCGCGCGATCAGATAGAAGGCCGGCGCCAGCATCGCCAGATCGCCGAGACCGGGGACGAGGCCGACCAGGCCGTCAATCCCGAAACGGATCGAGGTGCCGGGAATACGAAAGCGCGTGTCGAGCCAGTCGGCGAGTGATTCCAGGCGGGCCAGTTCGCGCGCGCCATCCTCACTGTCGCCATCCTCGCCTCCGGCTTGGACCGGGCGTTGATTTTGGTCATCAGACATCAATCAGCGTCCGCATCCTAGCGTCTGGCGATAATCCACACGGCGTGAAGCACACCGGGGACATAGCCGAGCAGGGTCAGCAGTATATTGATCCAGAATTGTAGACCAATCCCGACCTGCAAAAATACGCCGAGTGGCGGGATGAGGATCGAGAGAAGGATGCGTAGGACGTCCATGGAGACTCCGGTGTGGTCGGGCGAGCGGCGGACTATGGATTCGAAACGAGGCGAAAATTCGCCCGCCCTGGTGGCCCTCCGCCCTGTCTACTGCCCACGCCGGTGCCATGCCGGCATGACCAGCCGCCGCCAGGCGAGGGCGAGCCCGGTCCAGACCAGGAAGAGGGCGGCCAGAGAGCCCAGCCCGGCGAGGGTTTGTCCCCACCAGCCATAGACTTCGCCAGTATGCAGGAAGCGCAGATAGATCCGGGCCCGGCGGGCCGGTGTCTGGGTTTGAGCCGTCATGACATCGGTCAGCAGGCTGCCATCGCGGTAATCAAAGGTGAGCAGGCGTTTGCGGTCAAATTGCGCGCCATTGCCGGTATCGATGGTCAGTTCGACCAGCGGTGCCCGGGGCGTCTCCGGCAGGGCGATGGCAATGGTGCGCCAATCCGGGTCGACCTGCCGGGCGGCCTCGAGCATGGCCTGCAGCTCTGCAGTCGGGCCGGATGCGGCCATGTTCTGGCCGGAGGCATCGGCATCATCGCCATCGGCCGACACCGCCAGGGCGGCGGGGCCGTCGCCATAGGCGCGTTCCACCAGGCTCGCCGCCCAGGGGTAGGAGATCACCACGCCGGAAATCACCACGGCGAGCAGCGGTATCAGGGCCCAGATGCCGAAGACATGATGCCAGTTGTAATCGCGCGCCTTGGCGCTGGGCAAATTGCCGCGAAACAAGAGATTGAGTTTGACGAATGACCAGCGCCACGCCCTGGGCCACCACAGATAGACGCCGCTGACCAGGATAAAGAAGAAGGCGAGATTGGCTGCTCCGGTGACCGCCTTGCCGGTCGCGCGAGACTCGCCGCTCAGCGCCAGATAGCGATGCAGGCTGGTGACGGCGCCGAAGAAGTCGCGTGCCGGGCCTGCGGCGCTTTCGATTGTTTCGCCACTATAGGGATCGATCAGCGTTGTGCGTCCGCGACCGGCATTGAGCTCGACTGGGCGGGCCGGATCGCGGTGGTAGACAAGGGAAAGTCTCGCCTGGCCCGCGATTTCGCCGGCCATCAGGGCCAGCTCGTCCGCTGTCATCTGTTCGCCGCTCATCGAGGCCGGGCTCAACCGGGCTTCGGCCATTCCCAGAATTTGCCGCTCATAGGTCAGCAAGACGCCGGTGATCGACAACAGGAAGATGATCAGACCGGCGGTGACGCCGACGCTGAGATGGGACCAGAAAACGATACGGCGAAAGGACAAGCTCGGCTCCGGTGATGCGGTTATCGGAGTCTATACGTGCCGCGATCAAAATTCAGTCGCAAGCTTGTCGGGCAGGGCTGAATATTGACAGGCCCGCGATCGCCGGATGATCGGGGCCGAAACGCCGGAGGCCCGCCCCCGTCCTCAGGCATGAGGGGCGGGCGGGCCTCCGGTCGAATCAAAGTGACGGCGTGTGCTAGTAGCGGCCGCCGGCGCGGCGCTTGGTTTCCGGTGCGGCACCGCCATTGGTTGCCAGCAAATGCTTGGCAATAGCTTCGACGATCTTGAGATCGCAATCCTCATCGGCATTGACGTAGAGATTGCCGCCGAGGATGGCCGCGGCCGATTCCGGCGCGTCGATCGCGGTCTTGGTGTGAGCGGACAAAAGGCTGGCGCTGCCGGCCAGGGCGATGACCGGCTTGTCGGCGGCCAGGAAAAGCTTGATCAGCGCGTGGGCGCTGGCGTCGAGCAGCAGGGCTCCTTCAAGCAGGACCAGCGCTTCATAATCGCCCGCATCCATTTCAGCCGTCGTCTCGGTGATCGCGAAATTGAGTTCGGACGGTCCGTTATAGCCACGAAGTGCGGCTTGCTGGTCGGAGACCAGGGTCAGGCGCCGGTTATGGCGGCCGAAGGTCTCGGAAGCGTCCTGCAATTGCTGGATATTGACTTTTTCGGCGGCGAAAGCGGCGATGCGGTTGGGGCGTTGGCCATGATTCATAGGGGGGTCAGTCTCCTCGTGACGATTGAGTCCGGTGGGTGGATTGAGTGGAAATTCAGTGCGATCAAATAAAGAAATTACGAGAAAAAGCAAGAGATGCAGGTGCGTTTAAAATAATCTACGCCGGAAAGTCGGGAAATAATTCCGGAGGTTATTCAAATTCTATTTATGAATTCGGTGGGTGCTCTGCGATCTCGATTTATCATTCCGTGGCGTTTTTCAGTCGACCGTTAGTGTATGTTTTCATTTGCTTTCAGGAGAACCTAGCATAATGCCCCGCTTGTCACAGAGGTGTGGCCCGCCCTGCAGGCTGACCCGCCCGATCAGGATGGATTGGTCTCGGTCTCGGCCTCATCCTCGGCGCTCATCGGGTTGAGATCAGGGGCCGACATGCTGGTCGCGGCGCTCGGGGCAAACTCGCCCTTGTCGATATCGGGCACCTGACGTGTACCGGCGCGGCGGTAGAGCATGGCAAGTGTGAGCACGAACAGGCCGACAGCGGCGAACATGAAGAGACCGCTCACGCCCGTCAGGCTCATCACGCCGCCCGCCAGGACCGGGCCGAGCATGGAGCCGGTGGCCCAGAGCATCAGTATTCCGGACATCATATTGGCCGCCTGACCGGGCTCGGCGCGGTCGGCGGCATGGGCGACGGCAACACCGTAGAAGGAAAGCGATCCGGCACCCCAGATCGCGGCCAGTGCGAAGACGGCGGGCAGAGCCAATTGCATCCCGAACAGGGCAAGCAGGCCGGCCGCGAGGCCACTGACCGCTGCGAGTACGGCGATCACGACGCGTCGATCAATATGGTCGGAGACGATACCGGCCGGCCATTGTGACAGGACGGCTCCGCCAATCATCGCCGCATTGAAGACCGCTGACACGGCGGTCGCCGAATCCGGCGTCAGATCGGTGACGAAGACGGCGTAAAGCTGCAAGACAGCACCATTGACGATACCGGCAATGAAGGCGGCAATCACGGCCGAGGGCGCCGTCTCCCAGAGCCGCATGGGTCCGAAGGGCTCGGCGCTGGGAGGCGCCGGCTCGGCCCGGCGCGTGGCCGAGACCGGGATCAGGCTTGCGGTGAACAAGGCGCTGACGATCAGAAAGGCGGCGGCGCTGCCAGGGCTGGCAAAGGCGGCGAGGAAGGGGCCGGCCATGAAGCCCAGCTTCGAGGTTACCAGATAAAAGCCAAGCACGGCGCCGCGGCGCGCGGCGGGGGCGGCGCCGGCAATCCAGCTTTCACCGGAGGCCAGAAGTCCGGCCGCACACAGGCCGATCAGGGCCTGCATCAGCATCCACCAGGCCGGGTGAGGGCTGATATAGAGGGCGGCTGCGGCGAGAGAGCCGCCGGCGGCGAAGGCCGCGAACGCACGGATGTGGCCGATCTGCCGGATTTCCGCCGGCGCGAGTCGGGCGCCGACGACGAAGCCAAGGGCGTAGCTTGAGGCGATGGCGCCAATTGTCCAGGTCGAGGCGCCCTGGGCAATCAGGGTCAGGGGGCCGACCACAGAAATGGCACCTGTGGCTGCCTGCAGGAGCGCCAGCGCTGCAACGATCGCGGCGATATTGCGGTATTCGTCGATCAGATTTCTGTCATCGCCGGGTGCAGTCATCGCGATAGGCTCCTTACGTGCGTCGTTCGGGATCCCGGCCGCCCCGGGAACGGCCCCATCTGGATGGGGCCGGGCACCGGTCCCGTTTGGCACGATCCGGGGGGCAACCACAATCGCGCGCGTGATATTGGCTGCCGCCGGGCCGGAACTGTCCAACACCATGCCTGCGCGACTCATGAAAAATTCAACTCATCGAAATTTAACGGCTCTTGGGGCTTTATCATTCCTCTACAAGGGAGAATTTAGCCATTCTTTGGAAACGCCTCGACAGGATGATCGGCGTCGATGCCGATACCGGCTTCGATCGCTCGATCCGGTATCGCGTCGCATTGGCGTTTACCGCCATCATGGTCGCCACCGCCCTGATCAATGTTGCCGTTCTCGTCCTTTCGGGCGAGGGCCGTCCTGGCATGGCTGTGCTCGGACTGACCTCCGGTCTCGTGTTTGCGGTGATTGGACTGGCCGGTTTGAAGCTCCGCCGGCCGAATCTGACCATAGCGCTTGTCCTGGCCGCGACCATCCTGACCCTGCTGGGCGCAGTCTGGGGCAATCGGGGCGGGTTTCCGCCAGCGATGATCTATCTGCCGGGCATCGCCTTGGGAGTCTATGTCGCCTGGGGCGCGCGTGCCGTCGCGGCAGCGGGGGCGATTTTTGTCGTGCTTCTGGCCATGGTCGTGTTCGCCAGCCAGCGTCTGGCCGGCACGGCGTTTGAGCTGATTCCGCCCGATCTGGTGGCGGTGCTGGCAATTGTTACCGGCTTTGCCACATTGTGGGTTGTCTTCCTGGGGTCGACATTTCGTTCGGCCATGCATACGGCCAACGCGGATCTCGAGGACGCCAATGCACGGCTACAGCTCGCGCTGGCCGCGGCCGAGGCCGCCAATCTGTCAAAATCCGAGTTTCTAGCGACGATGAGTCATGAGGTCCGCACGCCATTGAACGGCGTTCTGGGCATGACGCGGGTTCTGCAGGGCGATGCCGGGCTGACCGAACGCCAAGCCCAAGGCCTCGCCGTGATCAATGAATCCGGCGAAAACCTGCTGGAATTGCTCAATGATATTCTCGATCTGTCGAAAATCGAAGCCGGCGCTATGGAGTATGATGCGATTGAACTCGATATCATTGCCCTGGCGGCAAGTGTCACCGGGCACTGGCGTCTGCAGGCGGAAGCCAAGGGGCTGACGCTCGACTTTGCCGAGCACGATATCGTTGCGCCGCTCCTGATCAGCGATGCGCTGCGCATCCGCCAGATCCTCAATAATCTCCTTGGAAATGCGGTGAAGTTTACCAGCGGCGGGCAAATCACGGTCGAGCTGTCGCAACGCCCCGCCGAGGCCGATGGCCGTGTCGAGACTGTCCTGACGGTCAGCGATAGCGGCGAGGGCATTGCCGAGGACAAGCAGGCGACCATTTTCAATGCCTTCAGCCAGGCCGACAGCTCGACGACCCGCAAATATGGAGGCACCGGGCTGGGACTGGCGATCTGCCGCAAGCTGGCGGACCGCCTGGGGGGCCGGATGAGCGTTGAAAGCCAGGCCGGTATTGGCTCGCGCTTTACCCTTTCGCTTCGCTGCTGGCCCAGCAATGGCGCAAAATCCGTCCCTGCCGAGATCATGGTTCCGGCGGTGCAAGCCGGCAGGCCTGTCTCGATCCTCGCGGTCGATGACGTCAAGACCAACCAGCTGGTTCTAGCGGCGATGCTTGGACAGTCGGTGGTCGGCGAGCATGTTGATATCGATTGCGCCGGAAGTGGCGCCGAAGCGATCGCGATGGCCGGGTCGAAATCCTATGACCTTATTCTGATGGATATCCAGATGCCGGAAATGGACGGCTTCATGACGATTGACCGGCTGCAGGCCAATCCGGCGACGGCCGCGGTCCCGGTGATCGCCGCCACCGCGCTGACTTCGGACAAGGACAGGCGCGAGCTCTCCCAGGCCGGTTTCTGCGACTATATCAGCAAGCCAATCGGGGTCGCCGACTTGCGTCAGACCCTGGCGCGTCAGCTCGGACGTCCTCCGGGGGAGCCTCTGCGCCGGGCCTCCGGCGGCAGGCGATAGCGCCAGCGCCAATCAGATTTCAGCGACGATCAATTGCGGTCCGCCAGCCTTGATGGCGGCGGCCAGGGCGGTATCGAATTCACCGGCGGTTCGCGCGCGAACCCCGGGGACGCCAAAACCTTCAGCCAGCTTGACCCAGTCCATTTTCGGATTGTCCAGCGAAAGCATTTGCTGGGCCGACGGCCCCGGCTCGCCGGCGCCGACGCGGGCCAGTTCAAAGTTCAACACCAGATAGGAATGATTGGCGAAGACGATATTGATGACGTTCAGCTTTTCGCGCGCCTGCGTCCACAGGGCCTGCAGGGTATAGGCGGCGGCACCGTCACCGCACAGGGCAAAGACCTGGCGCTCCGGACAGGCCAGCGCTGCACCGACCGCCTGCGGCATGCCGGCACCGATCGCGCCGCCGGTCAGGCAGAGCCAGTCATGCTTCGGCCCGTTATCCGTCCAGGGAAATACGCCCATTCCCGATGTGGTGGCGTCGTCGCACAGGATGGAATTCTCCGGCATGTGGCGCGCCATGGAGATGCCGACATAGCCGGGATTGAGGGGCTCGTCCGGGAAGATTTTCGGCATTTGCGACCGTTCCGGTGCCGGTACGGCTTTCGCCGGCCCGAGGCGGTCTGCCAGCGCCCCCATCGCGGCGATGATATCGTCGGCCGGGCCACCCAGTGTAAGGGTTTGCGCGCCTTCGGGAGCAAATTCGCCGCGCTCTCCGGGATAGGCAAAGAAGGCGACCGGTGATTTGGTCCCGGCAATCAGCAAAAGGTCGCAATCGGCCAGTTCCTGGATGGCCTCGCCGCCGAGATAGCTCAGGCGCTTCGGGGAGGGGCGGCCATGGCCGCGCGCGATGCGGGGGACGAATGTGTCCATGAAGAGTCGCGCGCCGCTTGCGGCAGCGATCCGCGCGGCGGCCTGGAGCCCGCCTTCCAGACAGGCCTCATTGCCGAGAAACAGGATGGGCGATTTCGCGGCCTGCAGGGCATTCGCCGCAGCGTCGATGGCGGAATCGTCAACCGGGCGCAAAGGCGGCAGGGTGACCGCTTCGATTACATCGGGTTCCTGGTCGGACCAGGCGCAATCAGCCGGCAGGATAAGGCTGGCCACACCGCGTTCGGGCCCGTAGGACTGGCGCACAGCTTCTACCGCCATGGTTGATACTTCGGATGCGAGATTAACCTTGCCGACCCAGCGCGACATCGGCGCGCAGACGCCGGCGACATCGCTGGTCAGCGGTGCATCGAGCCCGGCATGCGCCACGGCATGATCGCCGACGATATTGACGACTGGCGCGAAGGCGCGCCGCGCATTGTGAAGATTGGCGAGGCCATTGCCGACGCCGGGGCCGAGATGCAGCAGGGTGCAGGCCGGCTTTCCGGCCATGCGGGCATAACCATCGGCGGCTCCCGTCGCGACACCTTCAAACAGGCACAGCACGGATTTCATGCCCTCGACCCGGTCGAGGGCCGCAACCATGTGCATTTCCGACGTGCCGGGATTGGTGAAACAGACTTCGACGCCCTGATTGATCAGGGTCCGGACCAGGCTTTCGGCTGCGAACATGATGGCGTTCTTTCCTGTGAGGAGGGTCAGAGAGGCGGGTGGCGAACGAAGTCCGGGCCCAGATCACTCAGGCGTGCCGCCCCGGTCAGGGCCAGATCGCGTTCCAGGCTGGTGGTGAGGAATTCGAGGGCGCGGTGGACACCGGCTTCACCGGCGGCACCGAGGCCGTAAAGATAGGGGCGGCCGATCGCCACGGCGCGGGCGCCGAGCGCCAGCGCCTTGATGATATCGGTGCCGCGGCGGATGCCGCCATCAAGTATGATCTCGGCCTGGCCGTCTACGGCATGGACAATGTCGGGCAGGGCATCGATCGTCGCGGTCGAGCCGTCGAGCTGGCGGCCGCCATGATTGGAGATCCACACCGCATCGGCGCCGATATCGACGCAGCGGCGGGCATCATCGGGCCGCACAATGCCCTTGATCGCGAAGGGTCCGCCCCAGACCTGTTTCATCCAGCGGGCATCTTCCCAGGTGACAGTGCGGTCAAACTGGCGGTTGATATAGCCCATGATTCCGTCGCCTTCCGGCGTCTTGTCGGCGAAATTGGCTGGCGTGATCTTCGGCGTTGTCAGCATGTCGAACAGATAGCCGGGGCGGGCCAGTACCTGGGCGACGGTTTCGGGATTAATCTTGGGCGGGACGGTGAAGCTGTTGCGCAGGTCGCGCTCGCGATTGCCGGCAACGGGCACATCGACGGTCAGGATCAAGCCGGTAAAGCCCGCAGCCTTCGCGCGTTCGAGCGAGGCTTCGACGATGGCGCGGTCCTTCCAGACATAGACCTGGAACCATTTCGGCCCGTCGGTTTCCGCCGCGATGGCTTCGATCGAGGTCGAGCCGAGCGTGGAGAGGGAATAGATCAGCCCGTGAGCCGCGGCGGCGCGGGCCACGGCCGTCTCGCCGCCACGCGGATGGAAGAGGCGCTGGGCGGCCGTCGGGGTGACGATGATCGGCGCCGCACAGGGCGAGCCCATCACGGTCGTCGTCATGTCGATACTGGCGATATCGACCAGCGCCTTCCAGTTCAGCGCATAAGCGTCAAAGCGCGAGCAATTGGCCCGTAGCGTAACCTCATCATCGGCGCCGCCATCAATATAGTCGAAGACCATGCGCGGCAGGCGCTTTTCCGCGAGCGCGCGCAAGTCATCGATATTGTGGGCGGAGGCGAGCTTGTTCATGGATCGAGCCTTGCCTTCGCTGCGCGCGCGGTCAAGCGACGCATTGCCGCAGATCAGCCCGCTTCGGACCTTGCGCGCTTCGGCACCAGGTCCAAATTGAAATCCCCGGTTTAGTTTGGCGATAACGCCCGCCTGACATAGTGGAGGGCCGGCGCCGTCTGACCTAGAGAGGGGACATACAGGCGGCGGGCGGCCGCGCAATCTCCAGGGCGGTAATCAATGTCATTCCTGCGTGCTCTCGTGGCGGGCGGCCTTGCGGCTGCCGCGCTCAGCGTCTCTCCCGCGGCGGCCTATGGCCCGGACGGCCATCGCATCGTTTGTGATCTGGCCTATCGCTATCTCAGCGATGAGGCGCGCACGGAAGTCGACCGGCTGGTGATGCTCGATCCGGAATTCGAGAATTTCCGCGATATCTGTTCCTGGGCCGATGCGGCCTCACGCTCGACCCATGAATTCACGCGGACCTGGCATTACATCAATCAAGACCGCAATGATCCGCAAGTCGATGCCGAGGATTGCGCCGAGGATGGCTGCATCACCTCTGCCATCAGCTTGCATGCCGGTGTCTTTCTCGATCGTGCCCGCACCGATGCCGAGCGCCTCGAAGCCCTGAAATTCCTCGCCCACTGGCTCGGCGATATTCACCAGCCCATGCATGTCTCGATCGAGGGTGATCGCGGCGGCAATGATATCGAAGTGCTCTGGCGCGGCGAACGCCACACCAATTTTCACCGGGTCTGGGATAGCGAGATCATTCTCGACTATATGAGCGAACAATGGGGTTGGGCGCCGGAAGCGACACGCTGGTCTTATTTCGCTGACGAGCTGGCCTCGGAAATCCCACTCAATGGCGTCGATATCCTTACCCCGCTCGACCCGATCGCCTGGGCACAGGAAAGCCACGACATCGTTCGCTCGCGCGATTTCGCCTATTACTGGGCCCGTGCCGGTCAGATGATCGAGCCGGGCGATGCCTATTATCAGCGCGGTCTGCGCATCAGCCGACAGGAATTGAAACAGGGCGGCGTCCGCCTTGCCGGTCTGCTCAATGATCTGGTTGCCGAACGCCGGCTGGCGGCGCTGGGTGGCGGCACGCAACCGGCCGCGCTGGACGATTAGGCAAAGCGGTCGGATCTGAACACGGCAGAGATTCTGCCGGTTTCCGCCTTCTTGTCGCTTGTCGCATCCTGTTCCCAATGGTTAACATGCTCCCAGGCGAGCCCCGTGAGCGGGTATCGCAGCCTCCGGGGGGAGATGTGTTGGATTTCGCGGACCAGACCACGGTAATTGGCGCCGGTATGGCGGCACTGATTGTGGTCTTGCTGATCGTGATCGTGAGAATGCTCACATCGCGGCGCCAGCTGGCCTCGGACGAGGATCAGCTGGCCAAGCTGCGCCGCAAACGGGCTGCAGCCTATCACGAGGCGAAGGCCGAATATCGCAGGCATCGCGCCAAGTTTGAAAAATCCAACACCCTGCTGATCGAGCTCATACATGATCTCGGCGACGGTTTTATCGGTCGCGACAGCGCGCCGCAGCAGATTGTCTTCGACGAGGCGTTTGAAGCCATTGCGCTGATCCGTCAGGCTAATCCACGCTCGAAGATCGTCATTGTTCTGCATACGCTCGGCGGTTATGCGCGTCCGGCCCACATGATTGCGCTGGCCATCAAGGAACATTTGCGCAAGGCCAAGCACAATCCCCGGCGCGACCCGCACGTCGTCGCCTATGTGCCCTATGTCGCAATGTCCGGCGGCGCGATGATCGCGCTGGCGGCCGAGAAGGTGACGATGGACCCGACGGCATCGCTTGGCCCGATCGATACGATTTATGGCGGCTTCCCGACCGAAACCTATCGCGACCTGCTCGAACAGAAGGGGCCGCTGGCGACGCAGGATGTGCTGGTCATGCTGGCGCACGAGGCGGAGAAATATGATCGCTATGCCGACCGTATCGCCCGCGAAATCATCCATCCCAATCACAAGGCCGAGGACAAGGATCCCGATTTTCTCGCCAATTACCTGTCGGCGGGAAAGCTCTCGCACAGCGAGGCAATCTCACCGGCCGAGGCGGAACAGCTGGGCATCAATGTCTCGACAAAGATTCCAGCGGACATTTATGGCCTCGTGGATGCCCGCATTCGCATGATCCATACGCGGTTGGAATATGAAGAGCGACACGCCGCCAATCCCGACACGGCAGCCGGCGAGGGCGAAGAGGCCGACAAGGCGATCGAGCGGGCGATCCGCGAAAGCCTGGGTGGCGGGATCCGGATGTGAGCGTTGGCGCGGCTGCGCTTGAGGCTTGAACCGGCCTTGGCGAGCCCCAATTACAGGGCTGGCCATGAGGGATGTCCCAGATGAGTGAGAAGTCCGGACTTTATGCGGATGTCCGCAAGCAGATTGCTTCGGTGATTGAGGGCGAAACCAGTGTCACGGCGCGCTATGCGACGGCCTCCTGCCTGTTGCGCGAGGCGTTCGGAAGCCGGTTTTTCTGGACCGGTTTCTATGTCGTTGACCCGCTCAAGCCGACGGAATTGGTGGTCGGGCCCTATCAGGGCACGCTGGGCTGTTTGCGAATTCCTTTCGGCCGCGGTGTCTGCGGTACTGCCGCCGCGACAGGCGAAACCCAGCTGGTCACCGATGTCCACGCCTTCCCCGGCCACATCGCCTGCGACAGCCGCTCGAATTCGGAAATCGTGGTGCCGGTGTTCGATGGCGATGGCGCGCTGGTGGCGGTGCTCGATATCGACTCGACGGAGTTTTCTGCCTTTGACCTTGAGGACAAGGCCGGGCTCGAAGCGATTTGCGGCGATTTGCTGAAAGCCTGACTCCAAGCCGCGATCAGCATCCGCCCCGGCTTCGAATGCTTGCCAAAACTTGACGCTGCAAACCTGCCGCGACGAAGGGTGGGTGACAGCCCACCGAGCTTGGGGCGAGTGGGCTGCCACCCGGCCCGCCGTTGGGGCGGCGGGGATGTGTTCAGCAGCGGCGACCGGCGCCTGGCCGCCGGGCGATGAAGGGCCGAGCCTATGTTCGTTGAAAATTAATTCAATGAAAATATTTTCAACCCTGACAGCTGCCCAGAATGAAGGTTTCGATTGGCCAGTACACGCCGGCAAATGAAGGATGCCACGCGGCAAAGGCTGATCGATGCCGGTGCCAGGGTATTCGCTGCCGACGGCGTGCAGGGCGCCCGCATTGCCGACATCGCCCGCGAAGCCGGGGTCGCGATCGGCACGCTATACACCCATTTCCCCGACAAGGACGCGCTGTTCCATGAGCTGATGCGCGAGGGCAAGCTGATGGTGATAGAGGGTCTGATCATGGCCCGGGAATCCGCCGGGACACGCGCCGGACGCGACCGCGCCGCAATGGAGGGCGTGGTCGCCTTTGCACAGGTCTATGCCCCCTTATTCCGCCTCCTTCTGGCCCGGGGTTCAGGCGATCCGATGCAGCGCGAAGTGGTTGATGCAATCACGGACTTGCGCGTGCCTGAACTGGAGGAGGGGCAGGCCGGGGGCTGGATCCGCCGCGATCTCGATCCGAGGGCTGCGGCGCGCTGCGAGGTCGGGGCGGTGTTTCACCTGCTCGATTGGTGGATTGATAATCCCGGCCAATACACCGCCGAACAAATTGTCGAGCAGCTTTGCATTGTGCGGCGCTTTGGCGTTGAGGGCGCTGGTGCGCTCGCTGACGGTGGCAACTTGCCGCCTCCACCCGCTGCAGGCAGCATGACATCATGATACAGACCGCCCATATCCGCCTTGGCGATCAGGATATTCCCTATTCACTCCGGCGCAGCACGCGCCGGACGATCGGCTTTGTCATCAACCGGAATGGGCTGACCGTAACGGCACCGCAGCGGGTCGCCGTCGGCGATATCGAGGGGGCGCTGAAAGAAAAATCTCACTGGATTCTGAGCAAGCTTGCCGCCTGGGCCGAGCGGCCGCACCAGCGCGAGCTCGCCTATGTGACCGGCGAGACTCTGCCCTGGCTGGGCGGTGAGCTCAAGCTTCAGATTGAGCCACGCGGCATTCGCACGACATTGCGCCGCGATGGCGACCGGGTCCTGGTCACAGTCGACCCGGAAGCGAGCGGCGAACTGCGCCGGCGCGCGATCGCCAGCGCCTTGATGCGCCACTACAAGCGCGAGGGTGAGCACTTCATGCGACCGCGTGTCGAGGCCTTCGCTGCCCGGCTCGAACGGCCCGTGCGCAAGGTGGTGATCCGCGATCAGAAGCGCCGCTGGGGATCCTGCGCCGCAGACGGCACAATCCGGCTCAACTGGCGCCTGATGGGTTTCCCCGAAATTCTCGTGGACTATGTCTGCGCCCATGAGGCGGCGCATCTGGTGGAGCCCAACCATTCGCCGGCGTTCTGGAGCACTGTCGAGCGCGTGATGCCCGACTGGCGGATTCACCGTGCGGAAATGCGCCGTGCTGCGGATTTATGGACATGGGTGTAAGGCAGTCGACACCCAGAGCTTGCAAGGCGGCCTGCGTTCATATTGATGAACGGGCTGGCATTTTTGTTAACCAACTGGTTAGTTGAGGAAACTATACTGATCGCAGGGGAATAATCCGATGTCCGATGGATTTGCATACACGCTCAGCATGGTACTGGACGACAAGGCCTTGTCGATCCAGCTTCATGGCGGCTGTGATCTCGAGGCAAGCCTGGTCTCGCTTCATGCGCTCGCCGAGACGCTGGCGCATAATCCGATCGAAGGTTTGTTAATGGACTACAGCAAGTATGATCTGACCTTTGAAATGGAAGAATTTTCGAAAGTCGCGGACGCGTATTGCACCGAATTCCCCGAAAAATTCCCGGTTGCCTTTGTTTATCGGGAAAACCAGGTCGGACGGGCGATCTACATGACCCGACGGCTTGAAGAGACCGGCCGGCCAAGCCGGGCTTTCGAGTCGGCGGAAATGGCCCTGGCCTGGCTCGAAACCCAGCTTGTCCCGCGCGTCTTGCCGCCCGCTGGCGGGGCGGGCAAGCCCGGCGCGAGCCTGGGTGCTGCCGGATAGCCGGGGGCGAGCCTCTTGGCGGCGTCATTGGCATTGCCGCCGCAGCGCCCCCATATGAAGGTCAGAAAGCATTGTCCGCGCCTGCGAACGCGCCATGCCCCTCTCTTTCTGGTGGTTTGCCATGACCGACACAATTCACATTATCTGCCCGGCCTGCCAGGCGAAGAACCGCATCCCGACAGCAAAACTCGCCGCCGGCCCTGCCTGCGGCGCGTGCAAGGCATCGCTGTTTCCTGGTGCACCGTTCGAGCTCGATGAAGCCCGGCTCAACAAGCATCTGAAGAATGACGAAGTGCCGTTTCTGGTCGATTTCTGGGCGCCCTGGTGTGGCCCCTGCAGGACGATGGCGCCGATGTTCGCGGATGCTTCCAGGCAGATGTCACCGGCTGTGCGTTTTGCCAAACTCGATACCGAGCAGCACCAGAGCGTCGGCGCCCGCTTCCAGATCCGCGGCATTCCGCTGATCATCCTGTTCGACAAGGGCAGGGAAGTCGCCCGCCAGACCGGCGTCATGAATGCGGGCCAGATCGTCAGCTGGGTCAGGCAGAATGTGAAGGGATAGGGCCCGCCCCATGGCAATCGCACTGCGCCGTCCCCATCTAGATCACAACACACAATCCGCCGGATGCTCCCCCATCTGACCTCGTGCGCTGCAGCCGCGTTGCCCAATGCGCGCCGGTCAGTTAAAGGGAGCCCAGCTTTTACCCCCTTTGCCGAAGAGACCGTCCGCCCATGTCCGCCTATCAATACGTCTATCATATGGACAAGCTGTCCAAGACCTATCCCGGTGCCTCCAAGCCCGTGTTTGAGAACCTCTCGCTCCACTTCCTGCCCGACGCCAAGATTGGTGTCGTCGGCGTCAATGGTTCGGGTAAGTCCACCCTGCTGAAAATCATGGCCGGCATGGATACCGAATTCGGCGGCGAATCCTGGGCCGAAAAGGGCGTCAAGGTCGGTTATCTGGCTCAGGAGCCCAATCTTGATGATGACAAGACCGTCTGGGAAAACGTCATCGAGGGTTCGGCGCAGAAGAAGCTGATCGACGAGTTCAATGCCGTCTCGATGAAGCTCGCGGAGGATTATTCCGAAGAGCTGATGGAAGAGATGAATACGCTGCAGGAAAAGATCGATGCAGCCGATGCCTGGGACATTGATTCCAAGATCGAAATGGCAATGGACGCGCTGCGTTGCGCGCCGGCCGACTGGGGCGTCAAGGATCTCTCCGGTGGTGAACGCCGCCGTGTTGCGCTGTGCCGGCTGCTATTGTCGGAACCGCACATGCTGCTGCTCGATGAGCCAACCAACCACCTCGATGCCGAGTCGGTGGCGTGGTTGCAGAACTATCTCGAGAAATTCGCCGGTGCCGTACTGGTCGTGACCCACGACCGTTACTTCCTCGATTCGATCACCACCTGGACGCTGGAGCTCGATCGCGGGCGCGGCGTGCCCTATGAGGGCGGTTATTCCTCCTGGCTGGAACAGAAGACCAAGCGTCTGGCCCAGGAAGGTCGCGAGAAATCCGCCAAGGAACGGGCCCTGGCCCGCGAGCTGGACTGGATCCGCTCCTCGCCGAAAGCCCGTCAGGCCAAGTCCAAGGCGCGTATCCGCTCCTATGAGGAGCTGCGCGAGAAGGCCGAACGCGCCGATATTTCGACCGCCACGATCAATATCCCGCCAGGCCCGCGCCTCGGCGGCGTTGTGGTCGAAGTCGAAAATCTGAAAAAGGGCTATGGCGACAAACTGCTGATCGATGGTCTGGAATTCAAGCTGCCACCGGGCGGTGTCGTCGGCGTGATCGGCCCCAATGGTGCCGGTAAATCGACCCTGTTCCGGATGATTATCGGCCAGGAAACGCCCGATGAAGGCTCGATCCGTCTCGGCGAGACCGTCAAGCTGGGCTATGTCGACCAGTCGCGCGACAAGCTCGATCCGAAGAAGACCGTCTGGGAAGAAATCTCCGAGGGCAATGACATGCTCAATCTCGGCAATCGCGAAGTGCCGAGCCGGGCCTATGTCGGTGCCTTCAACTTCAAGGGCGGCGACCAGCAGAAGAAGGTCGGCCTGCTCTCCGGCGGTGAACGCAATCGTGTCCACCTTGCCAAAATGCTGAAAGAGGGCGGCAATCTCCTCCTCCTCGATGAGCCAACCAATGATCTCGACGTCGAAACCCTCTCGGCCCTCGAAGAAGCGCTGGAAATGTATCCCGGCTGCGCCGTGGTCATCTCCCACGACCGCTTCTTCCTCGACCGTATCGCCACGCACATCCTCGCCTTTGAAGGCGATAGCCATGTGGAATGGTTCGAGGGCTCCTTCTCCGATTATCTCGAAGACAAGAAGCGCCGCCTCGGCGCCGATGCGGACATCCCGCACCGGATCAAGTTCCAGAAATTCGGACGCTAGTCCGCAATTTCATTCGCATGCAGAGAAGGCCCGGCGCGAGCGCCGGGCTTTTTTTTGTCAGATCCGGCTCGCCGCGAACGGTGCGGGATCGACCGGCGGCGTCTCGCTGTCCATCAATGCGGCCAGCAGCCCGGCCGAGCCCATCGCCTGGGTCCAGCCGAGATGACCATGGCCGGTGGTCAGCCACAGGCCCTTGGCGCGGGTCTCGCCGATGAAGGGGCGGCCATCGGCGCTCATCGGCCGGAAGCCGGTCCAGGCATTGATCTCGCCGGCCAGCAGCGTGTCGGCAAATTCGGGATAGAGGGCACGGACCAGGGATTTGAGGTTTTCGACGCGTTCGGGGCGCAATTGCTTGTCATTGCCGGCGATCTCGGCCGTGCCGGCGATGCGCAGACGATTGCCCATCGGCGTGACGATGGCATGCAGCGCCTCGTCGAATACCGGTGTGCCGGGCCGCGCATTGAGGCCGGACATGTCCAATGTGAGGGAATAGCCCTTCACTGGACGCACCGGCAGATGCAGGCCGAGCGGTTTCATCAGGCTCCAGGCCGTGTGGCCGGCAGCGATGATGATGGTATCGGCCTCGATCTCTTCGGTCTCGGTGCGGACGCCGACAATATGGCCGCCGCGATCCATCAACTCGGTGACGCGCGTTTCCCATTCGAATGTGACCCCGGCCTTTTCGGCCGCCGCCGCCAGCCCGGCCGTGAAGCGATGGGCATCGCCGGATTCGTCGTCGGGATAATGGATCGAGCCGGCGATCTGGTCGGTGATGCCCGCCAGCTGTGGTTCCAGCTCCAGGGTCGCGGCGCGGTCGAGCACTTCATAGCGCAGGCCGAGCGGGACCAGCTTCTCCGCCGCCAGGATGGAGGCCTCGATACCGTCCTGGCTGCGGCAGAGCTTCAGCGTCCCGCGGCGGAGATTGTCGAATTCCAGCCCGAGCTCATCGCGCACGGCCTGGGTCTGCGCCAGGCTGTAGCGCGAGAGGGCGAAATTCGCTGCGCTGGCAGCGCCATGGCGCGCATGGGTGGAATTGCGCAGGAAGCGCAGGCCCCAGCCGATCAGGCCGGGCAGGGGCGCGAGGCGCAATTTCATCGCGGCGCCGGGATCAAACAGCGAGGCAAGCAATTGCCCGGCAACACCCGGCGCATTCCACGGTTCCGGCTCCGACGGCGTCAGCGCGCCGGCATTGGCGAAGCTGGTCTCCAGCGCCGGCCCGGACAGGGCGTCGAGCACCGTCACCGAATGGCCGTGCCGGCGCAGCGTCCAGGCGGCGGAAACCCCGGCCAGCCCGGCTCCGATAATGATGATCTCGCGGCGTCTCACATCGCCCTCCAGAATCCGGCATACAGGCTTGCCTTTGAACTTCGTCGCGATGCAGATAAAAGCAAGGGACATTCCGCACTTACAGGCAAGATTCCCATGGACGCACTGGTCACTCAGCTCAAGGCAATCGCCGAACCGACGCGTCTGCGGGTGGTCTCGCTCTTGTCACGCGGCGAACTGACCGTCTCGGAACTCGTGCATGTACTGGGGCAAAGCCAGCCGCGCGTCAGCCGTCATCTCAAGCTTCTCACCGACGCGCGCCTCGCTGAACGCCTGCCGGAGGGTGCCTATGTTTTTTATCGGCTCACCGATGCCGGGGGCGGACGCAAGCTCGCGGAAATCCTCACCGATCTCCTGCCCGCCGAGGATCCGGTCCTGACGCGCGATATCGCCCGGCTCGAATCCATCAAACAGGCCCGCGCCGTTGCGGCGCAGACCTATTTCGAGAGCGTCGCCGAGGACTGGGACCAGATCCGCCGGCTGCATCTGGCCGATGCCGAGGTCGAGGCCGCGATGCGCAAGCTGGCCGGGCCGGGCCCGTTCGAGCTGATGATCGATGTCGGCGTAGGCACCGGGCGCGTGCTGGAGCTCTTCGCCGACCGGGTCAAGCGCGGCGTCGGCGTCGATATCAACCATTCCATGCTCAATGTCGCCCGTCTCAACCTCGCCAATGCCGGCCTGAGCAATTGCTCGGTGCGGCATGCCGATGTCGGCGCACTGCCGTTCGAGAACGCCGCCGCCGATCTCGTCACCGTGCACCAGGTGCTGCACTATCTCGACGATCCCGCCGGCGCCGTCACCGAATGCGGCCGCCTGCTCAAACCGGGTGGCCGTTTGCTGATCGTTGATTTCGCCCCGCACCAGCTGGAAACCCTGCGCGAAGATCATTATCACCGCCGCCTCGGCTTCTCCGACGAGGAGATGCAGGCCTGGATCGAAGGCGCCGGCCTGACGCTCGCACACCAGACCTCGCTGCATCCCGATGAGCCCAGCGGGCAATTGACGATGAAGATCTGGGTCGCGGTCCCGAGTGATGGGTAGGGGGCTCCCGGCGAGGCCTCCCGCCTATTCGAGGCCGCGGCTTGTCCCGGTGCGTCCAATCGTCTGAGCTATCCCCCCGCAGCGGAAAGCCGCTGGGCCCGGTACTGGCTCGGGGTCTGTCCCGTGACCCGTTTGAAGGCCTTGTAGAAGGATGAGCGGGCGTTGAAACCGACCGAGAGTGCGGTGGCGAGCACGGTCTCGCTGCCCGCCATGATTTGCGGCTGAGCCGCCAGCACGCGCCATCTGTTCACATAGTCAAAGAAGCATTCTCCAATCGTCTCGTTGAGGGTCTGGGAGATGTGATTGGGCGAGGTCCCGATCTGGCTGGCCAGCCTTTGCAATGAGAGGGCGGGGTCCAGATAAGCCTGGTCTTCACGCATGGCGCGCTCGATCTTGGCGGCGATCCGGGCGGCCTGGTCGGGACCGAGGGCGGAGCGCAGATATTTGCGCTCCCCGGCCTCGTCGGGTTCAGCCCGGTTCTCCTCCCCGGGCTGGACCTCCGGATAACGTCCCTCAAAACCCGGCTTCTGGCGCAGCCCCCATAGGCCGAGAAACCAGACCAGAATCAGCGCGGTGGCAGCATTGACCCAGTGGCCGGCGAGCGCCAGACCCAGAAAATTCTCACTTACGAGCATGCTGGTGGCGAGCAGCCATGATCCCCCGAGAAAAAAGACAAGCCAGGCGAGCCAGTCCAGCTCCCGGTCTTCATTGCTGGCAAACAAGTCCCGGATTCGCCGACCATAGGCCGCGAGGCGATACAGGATTCTCGCGACATAATATCCCGACTGTCCGATCCAGCCGATCACCAGCACGAACAGGACGAGCGCGACGACCGGGGGAAAGCTTCCGTCCGGAAGCTCGCCGTGCAGGAACATGGTCGAGCGGGCTGTCGGCTCCATCGCGGCGATCATGGCGCTCGCCATCAGGCCCAGCAATGCGGGCACGAAATGCCAGACATGGGCTGTTCTCGGGCGCCAGGCGGTCTCGGACGTCAGACCTTCGACATAAAACCACAACATCGGACCCAACAGGAAAAAGGTCGGGGCCGCGATCGCGGGAAACAGGGCCGGTGCCAGCGGGAACGAGGCGTGGAGGAGTGGTGCCGACGCGATCGCGCCGAAGGCGCAGAAAAACCCGGCAAGCGGCAGCCCGGTCGGGGCCCGCGCGGACCGCATCAGCAGCACGGATGCGCAAAGCGCCGCCTGGCCGACAGTCGCGCCTGCGAGCATCACATCAAGGGTGTCCAATAGCCCAGCCTCCGGTTTCCCGCTTGATTAGGCACCCTGTGGCGCGATGACAAGCGGCGAGCCTGAAGCCCGGTGTCCGGCCCGGCAGGCGCGGACAGAAAACTGTCTCAGCCGACAGGCCCGGCCGACAGGCAGGCGTCCGCTGGTCCAGGGATGCGGCTTGTCACGATCGACATTGCGCGGGCGATGGCCTGGCCGGACCCGGCCGGTCAAGGAAGCCGCAGAGGAGAGTTCGCATGATCAGTTTTCAAAGAATTGGCGGCCTGTCGGCACTGGTTGCGGCGGCCACATACCTGGTGGGGTTCTGGCTCTATTTTCAACTTCTCGAGCCGGCCCAATATGGCAGCTCGCTTCTGCCGCCGCTGCAACACGCCGGTTTCCTCGTGGAAAACGAGGCTCTGATGCGGGGCTGGAACTTCATCATCTACATCGTGAACGGCGTTTTCCTGACGGTCCTGGCGATCGCGGTTCACCGTCGCCTGGCAGGAGCGCCCACCGGCCTGGCACTCTGCGCCACGGCGTTCGGCTTGATGTGGGCGACGCTCGTGCTGGCCAGCGGCATGGTGGCCAATGTCAGCCTGGGGGTTATCACCGGATTGTACGAGACCGAGCCTGTCCAGGCGGCCGGCGCCTGGCTGGTCCTGACGACGGTGCAGGAGGGACTTGGCGGTGGCAATGAGCTCGTCGGCGGGCTCTGGATCCTGCTGGTCAGTGCCGCAGCCCAGTGCGCCCGATCTCTTCCAGCCTGGCTCAATCTCCTGGGGGTCATAATCGGGCTGGCCGGACTGCTGACCCTGCTTCCCGGCTTGACCGATGCGGGTGCTGTTTTTGGTCTGGGCATGATCGCCTGGTTCATCGCCGTCGGCTTTGCCCTGCTGTTCGGACGCCGCCCGGATGAATCGGTCGCCAGCCGCTGAGGCTGGACCGGTCCTGCGCACAATTTCACCGTCACACTGAAAGTCACTTGATGGAAATTCCTCAAATCGCCCTGATTCATCTGGCTGCGGGATGCATCACCATTCTTGCCGGAACTGTTGCCCTGGCATCCGCCAAGGGCCGGCGTCTGCATCGGTGGGCGGGTAGTGTGTTCGTCGCCGTCATGCTCTGCCTGACCCTCAGCGGCCTGTATCTCAGTTACAGCCGCGAGATCATATTCACGGCGTTTCTTGCAATCCTCGCCTCGCATCTGGTCATCACCGGCTGGTTTGCTGCCAGACACAAAGACGGGACAACCCGCCGGGTGGAGGTCTCGGCGCTCTTGCTGATCATGCTGAACACGGCGGTGTGTCTGGCAGCTGGCCTGCATCTTTCGATCGCCGGCAATGATGCCCCCGAACTGCCCTCGGCTGCCGAGTATTACATCGTCGCCGGGTTTTCGGGCTTTTTGTCGATCCTCGATTTCAGGGCGCTGGGACCCGCAGGCCTCGACGCTCGGGGCCGCATCGCCCGCCATCTCTGGCGCATGTGCTTCGCCCTGTTCATTGCCGTGGGCATATTCTCCGGGGGCAATAGCAATATTCTCCCTGAATTCGCACAACACCCCATAATCCTGGCGGCGCCGGTCGTGGCGGTTCTGGCCGTGATGGTCTTCTTCCTGTTGCGCGTCTGGCTTGGGCGCGGGCCTCCGGCCGCATAGGTCTGCCTATTCCGGAGCGCCAGTGCTCGCGCGCCCCTTGGCTCCCCCAGACATTCTGCTAAGACCGAACCGTGTTTTATCGCGACGGTTGAGAGACAAATGGACAAGACATTCCAGCTCGGTTGGGAAGAGTGGGCGGCATTTCCCAAGCTGGGGCTGCCGGCGGTGCGGGCCAAGGTCGATACCGGGGCGCGGACATCGGCGCTGCATGCGGTCTCGGTCGAGCCCTTCGGGCCGCTCGACAAGCCGCAGGTGCGCTTCATCATGCACCCGGTTCCGGACAAGCCGGAGATCGAGGTCGTCTGTTCCGCCCCGGCGGTCGACCGGCGCGAGGTGACCTCCTCGAATGGCGAACGTGAATTGCGCTGGGTGATCGAGACGCCGATGAAGATTGGCGACCGCACCTGGCCGGTCGAGCTGACCCTGACCAATCGCGAATCCATGACCTATCGCATGCTGCTCGGACGCCAGGCGATCGGCGAGGATATGACGGTCAGCCCGGGCCAGTCCTGTGCCCAGGGCGTGCTGGATTACGAGCTCTACAAGGATTTCCCGCGCCGCCGCCCGGTCAAGCGGCCCCTGCGCGTCGCGATCCTGACGCGCGAGCCGGGCAATTATTCCTCGCAGCGGCTGAAGGATGCGGCCGAGACGCGCGGCCATGTCGTCGAGATGATCAATACGGCGCGCTGCACCCTGGCGCTCGATGCCGCCGATCCGCGGGTTTTCTATGATGGCAAGCCGCTGCCGGCCTATGACGCCATCATTCCGCGCATCGGGGCGAGCATGACGGGTTATGGCATGGCGGTGCTGCGGCAATTCACCATGATGGGGGCGTATTGCCTCAATTCAGCCGAGGCGATCGGGGCTTCGCGCGACAAGCTCTATGCGCACCAGGTGCTGGCACGCGAGGGGATTGCGATGCCGGTGACGGCCTTTGCGCACTCGCCGAAGGACACGAAAAATCTGATCGCCCATGTCGGCGGCGCGCCGCTGGTGGTGAAACTGCTGCAGAGCACGCAGGGCCGCGGCGTCGTGCTGGCCGAGACCAAGAAGGCGGCGGAATCGGTGATCGATGCCTTTCGCGGCCTCGAGGCCAATTTCATCGTCCAGGAATTCGTCAAGGAAGCGGGCGGTGCCGATATCCGCTGCTTCATCGTCGGCGGCAAGGTGGTGGCGACCATGATGCGCCAGGGCGAGGCCGGCGAGTTCCGCTCCAACCTGCATCGCGGCGGCTCGGCGACCAAAGTCCGGGTCTCCCGGGATGAGCGCACCGCCGCCCTGCGCGCCGCCAAGGCGCTGGGGCTGTCCGTCGCCGGGGTGGATCTGTTGCGATCCTCGGTGGGGCCGAAAATCCTGGAAGTGAATTCCTCGCCGGGTCTGGAAGGCGTCGAGCGCACTTCCGGCAAGGATGTCGCCGGCATGATCGTGGAATATATCGAGGATCATGTGCGCCCCGTGGCGCGCAAGACGGTGCGGCGCAAGAAGGCCGTGGCGGCGAAGCCGGCGCCTCAATCCAGCGAAACCTGACGGCCCGCTTGCGGGGCGCGTCTTGGAGAGGGCCGGACAGGCCTGCCTGGGCCGGGGGGAGGGGCAGGCCTGTCCGTCTCGGTCAGCCGGCGGGGATGATGACCCGGTCGACCACATGGATGACGCCGTTCGACGTCATGATATCGGCCTGGACGACCTGGGCATTGCCGACGCGGACACCATCGGTGGCGTCGATCACCAGCGAGGCGCCTTCAACGGTCTCGACGCTGAGCGTGCGGCCTGCCAGCTGGTCCGACGTCACGCGGCCGGCAACCACATGATAGGTCAGGAGGCCGGCGAGTTCGGCCTGGTTTTCCGGCAGCAGCAGCCGGTCGACTTCGCCATGCGGCAGGGCGGCAAAGGCCGAATCCAGGGGTGCGAAGACGGTGAAGGGGCCGTCGCTCTTCAGCGTGTCGACAAGGCCGGCGGCCTGGACGGCAGCGACCAGCGTGCCGAACTGACCCGCGGCAATGGCGGTATCGACGATATCGGCCTGGTCCATGGCGTGATGGCCATGATGCTCCATCTTGGCCGAGGCCGGAGTGCCGGCGAGGGCCGGGGCGGAGATGGCGGTCGCTGCGATGGCAGCAAGGGCAATGAGACGCATGATTGCGCTCCCGTTCTAGAGACAAGGGGGACCGCCGGTGGCCACCGGCGGTTTTGAGGACTGGGTCTCATGCATGTGACAGACAGGGTTACGCCGGCGCCGCGCAAACGGATGAATTTCTGTCCGATGTTTAATGTTGGGCGCTGCCCGGGCACGCAACCCGCTGTAGTCTGACAGCACCCGGCCACTGGCCACGACGCCGGCCAGAACGCTGCCTGTCACCGAAAACCGCTGTCTGCCATCCTGCCATCAGGGCGCGAAATGGCGTTGTGGGACAGGGGGATGCCGGTTGTCTGCCCGTGGCAGTCAGCCTGTCACCTGTCACCGACTGTCATGTCCGCAGCGCCTGCCAGGAGGCGCTGACGCACGGCCTGCGCGGCAGGCCGGGTGAGGGCGGAAAATTTGAGTGGGGGCCGACGATGTCAAAGAGCGC
>NZ_CAXBKN010000029.1:0-30801 GCF_963976135.1 uncultured Maricaulis sp. | reverse complement strand
CCGCAGATCGCCCAGCGTCACCGGCTCAATGTCGGCACGATTGTCGAGGCGCCGATGCTCGACGTGGTGGTCTCCTCGCGCGGCCGCGGCGGCCAGCGGCTGGGGCAGGTGGAGGAGTATTTCATCGAGCAATTGACGCCGGGCGATACCTTTCTGTTCGCCGGCCAGGTCTTGCGCTTTGAAGCGATCGAGGAGATGACGGCGCGGGTGACGCGTTCCACCGATACGACGCCGAAAATCCCCGCCTATAATGGCGGCAAATTCCCGCTCTCGACCTATCTCGCCGCCCGGGTGCGCGAGATCGTGCAGGACCCGGCGCATTGGGCCCGCCTGCCGGATCAGGTGCGCGACTGGCTGCAGATCCAGCGCCTGCGCTCGGAATTGCCCCGGGCCGACGGCCTGCTGGTCGAGACCTTCCCGCGCGCGGCGCATTTCTATCTCGTCTGCTACCCGTTCGAGGGCCGTCTGGCGCACCAGACTTTGGGCATGCTGCTGACGCGGCGGCTGGAACGTCTGCGGATGCGGCCGATGGGCTTTGTGGCCAATGAATATGCGCTCGCCGTCTGGGGGCTGCGCGACATGTCGGGGCTCGATCTCGAGGCGCTGTTTGCCGAGGACATGCTCGGCGATGATCTCGAGGCCTGGCTCGCCGAGAGCGATCTGATGAAGCGGACCTTCCGCAATTGCGCCATCATCGCCGGCCTGATCGAGCGCCGCTTTCCCGGCCAGGAGAAGTCGGGCCGCCAGATCACCTTCTCGACCGATCTGATCTATAACGTGTTGCGCGAGCACGAGCCTGATCACATCCTGCTGCGCGCCGCCTGGAATGATGCCGGCACCGGCCTGCTCGATATTCACCGCCTGGGCGAGGCGCTGGCGCGCGTGCAGGGCCATATCTCGCACCAGGCGCTCGACCGTATCTCGCCGCTGGCGGTGCCGGTGATGCTGGAAATCGGCCGCGAATCCGTTCGGGGTGAGGGCCAGGAGAGCATTCTGGTGGATGCCGCTGATGATCTGATCGCGGAGGCGACCCGCCTTGACTGACCCCGTCCGCCCCCGGGCCCATGCCTTCCGGCTTAATGGTGTCGAGGCTCTGGCCGATCCCGCCGGGGTCTTGGTCCTGCCCGGCGTCTCGACCCTGATCGTGTCGGATCTGCATTTCGAGAAAGGCTCGGCCTATGCCGCGCGCGGCCAGCTCATTCCGCCCTATGACACACGCTCGACCCTGCGGCGGCTGGCCGGACGCATCGCCCACCACCGCCCGCAACGCGTGGTCGCTTTGGGTGACAGCTTCCACGATCTCGGGGCCGATGGCCGGATGGATGCGGACGACGCGGCAGCCCTGCAGGCATTGGTCGGCTCGGTTGCCAACTGGGTCTGGATTGAAGGCAATCATGACCCCGCCCCGCCGCCGCGCTTTGGTGGCACGATCCTGCACGCGTTGAGCATTGGCGCGCTGACCCTGCGACATCTGCCAGCCGAGGGTGCGGCACCGGGCGAGATCGCCGGACATCTTCACCCTTGCGCCAGGGTGCGCGGCAAGGGGCGTGCCGTGCGGGCGCGCTGTTTCGCGACCGACGGGACACGTCTGGTCATGCCCGCGTTCGGGGCTTTTACCGGCGGGCTGAACGTGTGTGACGCGGCCTATGACCGCTGTTTCGGGGCGAGGCCGGATGCGCTGATCATGGGGACGGAAACCGTCTATCCGGTCGCGGCGGCGAAACTCATCCCCGACAGGGCTCAGTCGCGGCCGAAAAGCACCGCGGCGAGATAACCGGCCAGCATCGCAAGGGCGACGCAAAACAGGCCGTAAATCATCGGCGCATTATGGGCGAATTCATAGATGACCCGCTCGAACCCGGCCTTTTCGACGCGCAGGCTGGTGGTGCGGCTGGCGACCGGGCGGCCATCGCGGAACAAATAGACCTCGGCCGTGTAATTGCCGACCGGTGTGCGCGGCGGCATTTTCAGCACCGCGCGGAACAGGCCGCCATCGAGGACATCGACGCCGCCGGGCGTGTCCGCATAGAGCGCATCGCGGCCGCCGGCGCGCAGCACCGCGGCGCGGTAGTCTTCCAGCTCCGCCACATCGGGACTTTCCACCTCGGCACTGATATCCGGGTGCAGCAGGCTCTCCAGCCCGATCCCGTTGCGCGCCAGGGATTCCGGCGGGGCGATGACATCGATCGGCAGCGAGCTGGCCATGGCGTAATAGCTCGGCACGGTGGGGAAATCGACCGGCGCCGTATTGACCCAGATTCCGAAGCTGCGGCGCTTGCGCATGACGCGCAAATCCTGATCGGGGCCGCGTAATACGACAACAATCTCGTCGCGCAGGGTCAGGCCGCGCGTGGCGCCATAGAGCACCAGCGAAGTACCGGCGAAATTCTCGCGGATCTCAACCGTCTCCTGGGTCAGGGCGGCCATGATGCCGGGCGCCTCATTGACCATGGGCTGCTGTACCAGCAGGGCGAGGGCGAGCATCATCATCAGCTGCCCCCTCCGCCATGCGGCAGGACGACGAACATGTCAGCCGGCGTCACGACGAGGTCCAGACCCAGCTTGATGCAGACGCCGACCACCATGATCGCCAGCAGGGCGCGCAATTCCTCGGCCTTGACGTGGCGTCCGGCGCGGGCGCCGAACTGGGCCCCGATCACACCGCCAACGGTGAGCATCATCGCCAGCACGACATCGACGGTCTGATTCTGGGCGGCCTGCAGGAAGGTGGTCAGGGCGGTGACGAACAGGATCTGGAACAGCGAGGTGCCGACCACGACATTGGTTGGCATGCGCAGGATATAGATCATCGCCGGCACGATCACGAAACCGCCGCCAACGCCCATGATTGCCGAGAGGGCGCCGACGAAGAACCCGATCAGGACGGGCGGGATGACGGAGATATAGAGGCCCGAGCGCGGGAAGCGCATCTTGAAGGGCAGGGTGTCGATCCAGCCGCGCTTGCCACGTTTCACCCCGCCCTCACGGCGTTCCGGGGCCTGGTTGCGGCGCAGAATGGAGCGCACGCTTTCGATGAACATCAGCGCCCCAATCGTGCCGAGAAAGCCGACATAGCTGAGCGAAATGATCAGATCGATCTGGCCGAGCTCGCGCATGGCGGTGAAGATCTGGACGCCGACAATGGAGCCGGCAAAACCACCCACCAGGAGCAGGGTGCCCATTTTGGGGTCAAGGGTCTGGCGACGCCAGTGGACCAGCGCGCCGGAGGCCGAGGAGGCGACGATCTGATTGGCCTGGCTCGAGACGGCGACGGCGGGCGGTATGCCGATGAAGAAGAGAAGCGGGGTCAGAAGGAAGCCGCCGCCGACACCGAACATGCCCGACAGAAAACCCACACCCGTACCCAGTCCCAACAGCAAGAAGATGTTTACCGAGATCTCGGCGATCGGGAGATATATTTGCACCGCCCGCTACCCCGCCGCAGCGCGTGCGAGCCGGTCGAGCAGGCCGGCATCGACGCGCCCGGTTTGCGGCAATCCCTGGTCGGCTTCAAAGGCCATCACGGCTTCATAGGTCTGGCCGCCAATCATGCCATCAATCGGTCCGGGCGAATATCCCAGTGCGGCAAGGAAGCCCTGGGCGCGGTAGACATCATTGGCACTGGCCACCGGGGCCTGTTCCCAGGGCAGATCGCGATAAAGCCCATTGGCCTGGGCATCGATGGGGCGCGGCTGGAACGAGGCGACGATGCGGCGCGCTTCGGCGAGCGCTGCCGGTTCCATCATTTCTTCCAGCGCAGCGGCGCGCTGGCTGGCAGTCGGGTCGGTTTCGGTCGCAGCGATGGAATACCAGGTGAAGGCGTCGGGCACGCTCAAGGGCACGCCCTGGCCACTTTCGAACAACAGAGCGAGATTGAACTGGGAATCGCGCAGACCCAGCAGCGCGGCGTCCTGGAACCAGCGGGCGGCTTCGTCAAAGTTTACGGCTGTGCCGGTACCATAATAATACATCACAGCCAGATTGTGCATCGCCCGGCGATGGCCGGCATTGGCAGCGCGCTCGGTCCATTGACGCGCCGCTTCCAGATCGATGCCGACACCTTCGCCGGTCTCGAGCAATTTGGCGTAGCGGTATTGCGCTGCCGGGATGCCCTGTTCGGCGGCGCGGCGCAGCAGGATGGCGGCGGTCGCGGTGTCGCCGGTTTCAAGGCTGCGCATACCGAGCATGTAACGCGCGACCGGATTGCCATCGGCGGCGGCGCTCTCAAGCGTATTGGCGCCGGTGCTCACGGTGCTGCGCTGGGGTGCGGTACGGCTGGGCTCCTGCGGCGCGGGGGCGGAGAGCGGAACGGCGCTGCCTGACGCGTCGGCAACGACATTGGCAGGTGCCGGCTGGCGTGCTTCGGCAGTCTCGCCCGCCGTGTTCGTGGCATTGTCGCCGGTATTGGTGTCCGTCATGGCTTCGGTCGCGGCCGCATTTCCGGAGATTGCGGGTGCGGTTGCGTCCGGCGCGGCAGGATCGGCGGTGGCGAATCCGGCTTCGACCGAGGCGACGAAGCTGCGTTCCTGGACCGCATTGGCGGCCTGGCTGGCAGCGTCACCGCGAATGGCTTCCCAGACCAGGATGGCACCGGCGCCGCCGAGCATGACCAGGGCGATGACCGGCAGGGCAATCAGCAGGGTGCGGCCGAGCTTTGATGGCCGGCTGCCTGGGTCATACTCAACAGCGGAGCTCTGGGTGCGGGTGCGTTCGCGTGCCGAAGCGAGGAAATCGGCATCCGCTGTGGCGCCAATCCGCTGACCAGGACGCGGCGCGGCCGGTTGTGGCGCGGCCTGCGGCGCGGGTTGTGGTGTTGCCGGTATGGGCTGCGGCACGGGCTGCAGAGTGGGGTGCGGCGCGGCTTGTGGAGCCGGCGCGGCGGCCGCCCGTACGGGGTGTGAAATGGCGGATTGCGGCGCTGTCGCAGCAGCCATCGGGCGCGGTTGCGCGGCTGGCACAGGCGCTGGCTGCGGCGCGCGCAGGATCGGGGCGGCCAGTGTCTGGGCCGGTGCGGGCGGCTGCGCGGGTGGTTCGGGAGTCAGGAAGGGGTCGAGATCGTCAGGCGCGTAATGGCTGCGGGGTGTTTCGGCCTGTGGCGGCGGCGCCAAGGGTGTATCGAAGTCAATCGCTTCGGCGGCGGCGGCCTCGGCTGCTGCTATGGCCTCCGCTTCCGCTTCAGCAGCCGCTTCGGCCTCAGCCTCAGCGGCCGCCTCGACCGCAGCGGCGGCCTTGGCGTCGTCTTCCAGCTTGCGGGCCTCGATCGCCTCGAGCCGGTCGGCCAGAGCTGACATGGCGCGTTGCACCGGAGACAGGACTTCCTCGGTGTCAGCACGGACGGTGGCGAGACGATCCTTGACGCCGCTCATCGCATCCTCGATGCGCTTCGCGGTGCGCTCCTCGGACTGACGAAGCCGGTCGGCGAGGGCCTCGTCGGAGGCGGCTTTCTTCTCGTCCAGGCGGGCGATCACCTCGGCCATACGGTCGGTCGCAGCGGCCACAGCCGTCGAGGATTGCGTCTCGGCATGCGCGATGCGGTCGGCCAGCGCCTTGCCCATGCGCGTGACCTCATCACCCATCCGGCGCAGCGATTCCTTGCCTTCCTGACGGACATCATCAAGCCGGCGGTCAATATTCTGTTCCGCGCGTGTGTCGCGCAGCGCCTCCTGGGTGCGGCGCTCATTCTCCGTCAGACGGCGTTCGATGGCGCCGGCCAGCTTGGTCAGCTCATTGCCGAGCTTGTGCATGCCATCGCCCTGGCGGCGTTCGGCATCATCAATCCGTCCGAGTGCCTGGGTGAGGGCATTTTCCAGCCGGTCAACGCGCGGTTCTGCGGCGACATTGCTCAGCGCGCTGGCGAGCTGGGTGCGAGTCTCCGCAATCATGCCGGCGACTTCGCCGGACAGGCGGTCGAAGCGGCGCTCCAGTTCGATATTGTCGCCAGAATTGCGTGATTCGAGAGTCTTCAACCGGTCTTCGAGGCGTGAAACCGTAGTGTCGAGCGTGCGGGCGGCGTCATTGGTCTGGCGCTCGGCACCCTCGACCCGCAGGCGCAGGCTGTCGGTCGCACGGTGCAGTCCGTTGAGCACTTCGCCTGAACGTTCATCGCGGCGCTTGGCCTGGTCGGCCAGATCGGCAGCACGGTGTTCGGCCCGCTCCAGCTTCAGCGCCAGCGCCTCGGCGGATTTGCGGGAGGCCTCGCCCTGTTCCTTGACCTGCTGGCCGGTGTCGTGCAGCCGCGCGGCAATGTCGTTTTCGTGTTCATAGAGCCGGCGCGCCAGCTTCATGATTGTGGTTTCTATAGCCTTGCCGGTTTCGGGATCACCCGCCACCTGGCTGGATTCCATCTGTGCGATCCGGCCGGCCAGGTCGTCCTGGCCTTGGCGGACACGGCCGAGATCCTCGCGTGTCTCGTCGAGCTGCTCCGCCTGGCGTTCGCTGCTGCGGCCAATCTTGTCGACGAGCTGATTGATCGCCTTGTCGAGATTTCCAAGCGTTTGGGAGGATTGGTATTCGGCCGCTTCAATGCGTTCGGTCAGACGATTGACCATGGCGCGCAGCAGGCGGTCCTCGCCGGGATCAGCCGGGCTGGCGCCGCCGCCAAAGCCGGGGAAGCCCTCAAGGGCATCGTCCCAATGGGGGCTGGCCGGATCCGAATCATCGAGAATCACCCGGTTGAGCCACTCGCCCAGGGTCACCCCGTCATGGCGCGCAGCCGTCTTGGCACGCGCCCGAGCGCGGGGATCGATTCCCTTGACGCTCCAAGGACCTGCAGACGACATGCGAATCGCTCACCTTATTGCCCAGCTTGAAGCTACCGGGCGGTTAATATTGTGTAAACCAAGGTTGGGAACGCTATATGTAGTGTTTCCACACCCAATGCGGAAAATCGACGCCGGAACGCCGAAATTCTGAGTCTGAACAAGGCTCCGACTCGGTTAACGCGGCGTAAAACCTGTGGGCAAATGGCGTTAATCGGTCTCTGCGAGCGGACCTGTCCCGGCCTCGGTGCCGGTGCCGGCATCGGCTTGCCGTGGCGGCGGACGGAAGTAATTGGGCGCGATGGCCTGCAATTGCGCATTCATCACCGCGGCTTCGCGAACCGGCAAAGTCGTCCCGGCGGCGGGCAGGCCAGAAGCAATGTCGAACAGCATCCAGGCCGACTCGACATCGGCCTGGCTCGCGGCATAGCGGCCCGCATGCCAATAGGTCAGCGCGCAATAGGGATCGGCCAGGGCGCTGCTGGCGAACAGGCCCATCGGATCGAGATCCGGCGCATGCGCGGAATCGGTGACGCGCAGCGCCGCCAGGGTTTCTGCGGCGAGCAGGTTGGCGGCTGCGCCGGCCAGGTCGCTGCGCCCGATATAGGGACGCAGGCCTGTCAGCGCGGCGGCCCGGTCGCCTTGCAGGGCGGCGAGGGTCGCCATCAGGGCCTCGAAATCCGCATCGCCGAGACCGGCGGCGACCAGTTGCGAGATGCGCGTGCAAAGCGGTTCGGCCGAGCGCGCCGGGCAGGGCCCCAGATGATGCGAGGCCTGATAGAGCATCAGCAGGGCGCCGGCCTTGTCGCCCGCATTCGCCGCAGCCTGGGCGGCATCGAGGAAGACCTCTTCGCCAGGGCTGGCAGCGGGAAGGCCCGCAGCGTCGAAGCCGGCCTGCACAAGCGGGGCGATCCGCGCGTCCGGCCAGTCATAGTCCGCCGCGGCGGCAGCGGGCAGGTTTTCCGGCCAGGGGAAGCGCGCCGTGCTTTCGCCGGCGCTGAGCCGGGTCCAGACTTCGCGCCGGCCATCGGGGCTGCTCGGGCTGAAGACGATGAAGCCGAACCGGGCCGGGATGCCGGTCAGCGCGTTCATCACATTGAGCGCATCGGGATGGATGGCGGTCGTGTGGCGCAGCCAGCGCCGGAATAATTCGATCTCGGCCGGGCTGCCATCAACCCCCGGGCTGATGCCGAGAATGACGGCGCCATCGGCATTGCGGCGGACTTCGGAGGCGCCGGTTTCGGTGGCGGTGACGAGCATCGGCACTTCGGCCAGCCGGACGCCCATGGCCGCCTCGATCCAGAAACGTTCGAACCGGCTGCCATCGGGCCCGGTTACCTCGTCGAGCTCACCGCCGCGGGTGTAGAAGGTGAAAGTGTCCATCTGCCGGTGGACATGGCCGATCACCGGCCGGTTGCGCATCACCGGGCCGGCCAGGGTCGCGACCCGGGTGAGGATACGTTCCTGCTTGAAATCAATCACGGCAGCGCCGGGATTGGTCGCCTCGGTGACGTATCCGTCGCCGATGACCACCTCCCGCGTTTCGGTCGACTGCACCGTGCCATCGAGATCGAAGCGCTCAATGCGCCAGCGCGTCCGCAGGACGCGCTCGTCTGTCGCGCCACGCGCGGCGAGATAATTGCCGCGGTTCAGAAAGGCGCCGGCCGGTGTATAGGCCGGGATTTCGACCTCGTCCTGCGCCGCCGCGGTGCGCTGGGTGATCGAAAACGGATTGTCGGCGGCTTGCCGGGCGAGTGCGGGCGGGGCGAAGGGCGCGGCCGCGAGGGCGAGCAGGGCCAGAAGCCAGGGGCGGGTTGATCGGGTCATGCTACAACATTGCCGTGCGGCGCTGGGTGAGGGAAGGGGGGAAGGCAAAAACATCTGCGTATCGACTTGAAAATCGAAAATGACGTTGACGTTCGCGTAAAGATGTGAGCATAAATGCGCATGCTTGATCCGGTCGCTCCTGATTCCGAATTTACCATCCGCGAACTCGCCCAGGAGTTCGATGTCACGCCCCGCACGCTGCGCTTTTACGAGCAGAAGGGCATGATCCATCCGGTCCGGCGCGGCGCCAGCCGCATCTATTCCGCGATTGACCATGCCCGGATCGAGCTGATCCTGCGCGGCAAGCGAGTCGGATTCGCGCTCGACGAAATCAAGGAAATCCTCGACCTTGAGCCGATCTATCGAGGTGGCCGCGAGCGGCTTGAGCCGGCGATCGAACGGTTCGAGGCGCGTGTCGCGGTTCTCAAGCAGCAGCGCGAGGATGTCGACCACGCCATCGCCGAACTGCAGGCCGGTCTCGACTGGATGCGCGACCGGCTCGCCGATCGCGAACCGTCTGACGAAGTGCGCCGCCGTGCCCGTGCCTTCGAGGCGCTGGCAGCAGCGCGGCTCGACCCCTGGTCAAGCCTGAACGCGGAATAGACTGAATAACAAAACCCTTCCTTGCCCCTTACGCCTCATCGGAGATCTCACCATGACAACCCCTTATCGCGCCCCGGTTCGTGACCAGCGTTTCATTCTCCATGATGTCCTCGATCTTTCGCAATATGGCGATCTGCCCGGCTTCGCAGATGCCGATGCCGACACCGTCGATGCCATCCTCGAGGAAGGCGCGAAATTCTGTGAGGGTGTGCTCGCACCGCTGTCGCATATCGGCGATGTCGAGGGCTGCGTCCGCGACATGGACGGCAATGTCAAAACCCCGGCCGGTTTCAAGGATGCGTTCAAGCAGATGTCCGAAGGTGGTTGGACAGCGCTTTCATCCGATCCGGAATATGGCGGTCAGGGCTTGCCACACGTGCTCAATCTGGCATTCAATGAAATGGTCTCGGCCGCCAATATGGCCTTCGGCATGTATCCCGGCCTCACCCTGGGTGCCGCCGCGGCGCTCCACACCGGTGGCAGCGACGAGCAGAAGCGTCTCTATCTGCCGAAAATGATTTCCTGCCAGTGGGGCGGGACGATGAATCTGACCGAGCCGCATTGCGGCACCGATCTGGGCATGTTGCGCACCAAGGCCGTGCCCCAGGCCGACGGCTCCTACAAGATTACCGGCCAGAAGATCTGGATTTCCTCCGGCGAGCACGACATGGCGGAGAATATCATCCACCTCGTCATCGCCCGCATCGAGGGCGCACCGGACGGCGTCAAGGGTATCTCCCTTTTCGTGGTCCCGAAATTCCTGCCCGATGCGGATGGCAATCCGGGCACCCGCAACACGCTGAAATGCGGCGGGCTGGAAGAGAAAATGGGCATTCACGGCAATGCCACCTGCGTGATGGATTATGACGAGGCCACCGGCTGGCTGGTCGGGGAGGAAAACAAGGGCCTCAAAATCATGTTTATCATGATGAATGAAGCCCGCCTCGGCGTTGGCCTGCAGGGCTATGCCCTCGCCGAAGCCGCCTATCAGCAATCATTGGGCTTCGCCAGGGACCGCCTCCAGGGCCGCTCCCTGACCGGGCCGAAAAACCCCGATGGTCCGGCCGATCCGATCATCGTGCATCCCGATGTCCGCCGCATGCTGATGGACCAGAAATCCTTTGTCGAAGGCGCGCGCTGTTTCGCGCTCTGGACCGCACTGCAGGGCGATCTCGAGGAGAAAGCCTCCGATCCGAACGTCCGCGAGAAGGCCGGTGATTACATGGCTCTGCTCACCCCGGTGGTGAAGGGCTATCTGACCGGCAAGGGTTTCGACATGGTCTCCAACGGGCTGCAGATCCACGGCGGATCGGGCTTCACCGAGGAGTGGGGCGCCTCGCAATTGCTGCGCGATGCCCGCATCACCCTGATCTATGAAGGCACGAACGGCATCCAGGCGCTCGACCTGGTCGGCCGCAAGCTGGCGATGAATGGCATGCGTCCGATCATGAGCTTCTTCGCCGAGCTTGACGCCTTCGTTGCCGCCGGTGGCGGCGAGAGCGAGCAGGTTTTCATCGCCGCGGTTGCCGACTGCAAGGCCAAGCTCGAGGAAGCCACCAACTGGCTGGTCGAGAATGGTCTGAAGAATTTCGACAATGCGGGCGCTGCCTCGCATGATTATCTCCAGCTCTTCGGTCTGACCTGCCTGACTTATATGTGGGCCAAGATGGCCAAGGTTTCGGCCGCGAAGATCGCCGCCGGTGACAGCGATCCGATCTATGCCAACAAGATCAAGACCGGCGTCTATTTCATCGAGCGCTGGGTGCCCGAAGGCGCCATGCATCTGGCCAAGGTCAAGACCGGCGCCGATGCGATGATGGCGCTGTCGGCCGAGGAGTTCTGAGGCGACACCGAACGCAGCCGCGAACACGATAAAAACGACACGAGCACCATAACACTGGGGAGTGGGTGATATGCAGGATCCGTTGAATGTACCCAAGCCGGCCTGGCTTGACCGCGAAGACGTCAATATCTTTTCCGAAGCCGTTGCCGGCTTTCTCGAAAAGGAATGCACACCCAATGCCGAGCGCTGGGAAGCGGCCGGCATTGTCGATCGCGAGCTCTGGTACAAGGGTGGCGAGGCCGGCCTGCTCGTGCCGTCATGCCCGGAAGAATATGGCGGCGCCGGCGGCGACTGGCGCCATGACTATGTCTTCCACATGCAGGCCTCGATGCGCGGTACCGGCGGCTGGGGCGCCTCGCTGCATAATTCCATCATCGGGCCCTATATCTGGCATTACGGCTCGGAAGAGCAAAAGCACGCCATCCTGCCGCAGATGGTCTCCGGCGAACTGGTCGGCGCCATCGCGATGAGCGAGCCGCATGCCGGTTCCGATCTGCAGGCGATCAAGACCACTGCCGTCAAGGACGGCAATGGCTACCGCATCAATGGCGCCAAGACCTTCATCACCAATGGCGGCACCGCCAATCTGATCATTGTCGTCGCCAAGACCGATGCGTCAAAAGGCTATGACGGAACCTCCCTCTTCCTCGTCGAGACCGACGGGCTGGAAGGCTTCCGCCGCGGCAAGCTGCTGGACAAGGTCGGCCTCAAATCCCAGGACACGGCCGAGCTCTTCTTCGACAATGTCTGGGTTCCCGCCAGCGCCTTGCTCGGCCCGCAAGAGGGCCAGGGCTTCATCCAGCTGATGCAGCAATTGCCGCAGGAACGCCTGCAGATCGCCGTCCAGGGTGTCGGCGTCATGAAACGCGCCCTGATCGAGACGATTGCCTATGTGAAAGAGCGCGAGGCCTTTGGCCGCCCGATCATCAAATTCCAGAACACCCAGTTCAAGCTCGCCGAGTGCAAGACCAAGGCGACGTTGGCGGAAGTCTTTGTCCACCATTGCTCCGAACGCCTGCTCAATGGCACGCTCGATGTCTCGACCGCCTCAATGGCGAAATACTGGGTCTCGGACGTCCAGAACGAGGTCGTCGACGAATGCGTGCAGCTGCATGGCGGCTATGGTTTCATGAATGAATATCCGATCGCCAAAATGTGGCGCGACAGCCGCGTCCAGCGTATCTATGGCGGCACCAACGAGATCATGAAACTGCTGATCGCCAGGTCGCTCTAGGGCTTATTGGACGCGAACCATGTACACGCCGAAACACTTCCGCATCGATGACCAGGCTTCGCTCTCCGCGTTGATGCGGGCCTATGATTTCGCCATCGTGCTGGTGCCCGGCGAGCCGGATCTGGCGGCGACGCATATTCCGCTCAAGCTCGATGATGGCCGGCAAATGCTGATCGGCCATGTCGCCCAGGCCAATCCGGTCGCCCAGGCGATCCGTGACGGCAAGGAGGCGATTGCGATCTTCTCCGGCCCGCATGCCTATGTCTCACCGACCTGGTATTCGGACCCCGACAATAATGTGCCGACCTGGAATTACATGGCGGTGCACGCCTTCGGGCATTTCATTCCGCTTGAGGGCGAGGCGGCGGAACGTTCGCTCTCGGCCCAGATCGCCGATTTCGAGTCCGACTGGCGCATCACCAATATCGAGCTTGGCCAGCGTGTCCGGCTCGAGAGCGCGATCCAGGCCTTCGAATTCAAGATTGTCCGCCTGGAGGGCAAGGCCAAGCTGTCACAGAACAAGCCGGCCGCCGAACGCCTCCTGATCGCCAAGGCGCTCGAAGCGCGCGGCGAAAACGCCGTGGCGCACCACATGACTGAAGTAGGGGCGGAGGAATGATCGCCCTTGTGAGATTTACCCCATCGGCCGGGAATTTGTCCGGCCCAACAAACCAAGTCGATAAAGCCACTCACCCGAAAACGGGAAAGGACGTAACATGACCGAAGCTTACATCTATGACGCCGTTCGCACGCCGCGCGGCAAGAAGAAGAACGGGGCGCTCAATGCGATCACCTCGCTGCAGCTCGCGACCCAGCAATTGCAGGCGATCCGCGATCGCAACGGGCTCGACACCGCACTGGTCGATGATGTCATCATGGGCTGTGTTTCGCCGGTTGGTGAGCAGGGCTCGGACATTGCGCGCTCGGCCGTGATCAATGCCGGCTATGCCGAAAGCACCGCCGGCTTCCAGGTCAATCGGTTCTGCGCTTCCGGCCTGGAAGCGGTCAATCTCGCCGCCGCCAAGGTGATGTGCGGCGAAGCCGATTTCGCGATCGGTTCCGGTGTTGAATCGATGAGTCGCGTGCCGATGGGTTCCGATGGCGGTGCCATGGGCGTCGATCCGGAGATCAGCTTCGATCATTATATCGTGCCCCAGGGCATTTCCGCCGATCTGATCGCCACCAAGCACGGCTTCAGCCGCGATGATGTCGACGCCTATGCGATGGAAAGCCAGCGCCGCTCGGCTCAGGCCTGGAAAGAGGGCCGTTTCAAGAAGTCCATCGTGCCGGTCAAGGACCAGCTCGGTCTGACCATTCTCGACCATGACGAGCATATGCGTCCGGGTACCGACATGCAGGCGCTCGGCAGCCTGAAATCGGCCTTCAAGGACATGTCCGATTTCGTCGGCTTCGAAGCGGTGGCGCTGCAGCGCTATCCCGAGATCGAATATCTCAACTGGGTCCATACCGGCGGCAATTCTTCCGGTATTGTCGACGGTTCCTCAGCTGTGCTGATCGGTTCCAAGGAAGCGGGCAAGAAGGCCGGCCTGAAGCCACGCGCCCGTATCCGCTCCATGGCCTCGATCGGTTCCGAGCCGACCATCATGCTCACCGGCCCGGTCGCCGTCACCGCCAAGGCTTTGAAGAAAGCCGGCATGTCGTCCAAGGATATCGATCTGTGGGAGCTCAACGAGGCGTTCGCCGCCGTCGTGCTGCGCCTGATGCAGGCCTATGAAATTCCCCACGACATCATGAACGTCAATGGCGGCTCGATCGCCATGGGACACCCGCTCGGCGCTACCGGTGCGATGATCCTCGGCACCTTGCTCGACGAGCTCGAGCGCACCGACAAGGAAACCGGCCTCGCCACGCTGTGCGTCGGCGGCGGCATGGGCACCGCCACCATTATTGAACGCGTCTAATCGGATCGATCAGGAGATATTTGAGATGAAAAACTTCACATTCGAGATCGACGCTGACGGCATTGCTCTCATCACCTTCGACAGCCCCGGCAAGTCGATGAATGTCATTTCCGCCGATGTCATGACGGATTTCGACACGCTGACGGCCAAGATCGCCTCTGACGACAGCGTCAAGGGCGCGGTCATCACCTCTGGCAAGGATGCCTTCTGTGCCGGTGCCGATCTGTCCGAACTGGGCGGCTCTGCGGCCGAGCTGGCCAAGCTTCCCGAAGACGAGATGAAGGCCAAGCTGTTCGAGCAATGCTTCCGTCTCAACAAGACATTCCGGGCGCTGGAAACCTGCGGCAAGCCGGTTGCGGCCGCGATCAATGGCCTCGCCCTGGGCGGCGGCTTTGAAATCGCTCTGGCCTGCCATTACCGCGTCATGCCGTCGGATAATTCCAAGGCCAAGCTCGGCCTGCCCGAAGCCATGGTCGGCGTTCTGCCCGGCGGTGGCGGCACCCAGCGTCTGCCGCGCCTCGTCGGCCTGATGAATGCGGCGCCGATCCTGCTGCAAGGCAAGCAGATCGACGCCAATACGGCCCTGGCCCAGGGCATTGTCCATGCCGTCGTGCCGATGGCCGAGCTGGTCGCCAAGGCCAAGGAATTGGTCAAGGAAAACAAGCTCGAGTCGAAACAGCCCTGGGATGCCGACAAATTCCGCTTCCCCGGTGGTGGTCCCTACCATCCGGCCGGAGCGCAAATGTTCGGCGCTGCCAGCCCGATGCTGCGCAAGACCACCTATGGCAATTACCCGGCCCAGCGTTACATCCTGTCCTGCGTCTATGAAGGCTCGCAGGTCTCGATGGACGAGGCGATCAAGATTGAAAGCCGCTATTTCACCAAGCTGATGCTGCGGCCTGAAAGCCGCAATATGATCCGCTCGATCTTCCTGTCGAAACAGGCGCTCGACAAGGGCGGCCGCCGTCCGGCCAGCCAGACGAAGGGCGAGATCAAGAAGGTCGGCGTCATCGGTGCCGGCTTCATGGGTGCGGGCATTGCCACGGTTTCGGTCCAGGCCGGGATCGAGATCGTCCTGATCGACGCCACGCAAGAGGGCGCCGAAAAGGGCAAGCAGCATGCGATGGATTATTTTGCCGGCGGCGTGAAGCGCGGCAAGGTTTCCCAGGAAAAGGCCGACAAGCTGGCCGGCATGATCACCCCGACTACCGATTACGCCCTGTTGAAGGATGTCGATCTGGTCGTCGAGGCGGTGTTCGAGAATTCCGAACTCAAGCACAAGATCACCAAAATGGCCGAGGATGTCATTCCCGAAGGCGCCGTGTTTGGCTCCAACACTTCCTCGATCCCGATCACCTCGCTGGCCACCGCCTCCAAGCGTCCTGACCAGTATATCGGCATCCACTTCTTCTCGCCGGTCGAGAAGATGAATCTGGTCGAGATCATCATGGGCGAGAAGACGGGCGATTATGCCCTCTCGCGCGCGATCGATTTCGTCACCCGGATCAAGAAGACCCCGATCGTCGTTGCCGATACGCGTGGCTTCTACGCCAATCGTTGCGTGATGCGTTTCATCGGCGAGGGCATGAATATGCTCGCCGAGGGCATCAAGCCGGCCCTGATCGAGAATGCGACCAAAATGGCCGGCATGCCGGTTGGTCCGCTTTCCCTGCAGGACGAGGTTGCGCTGGATCTCGGCGTGAAGCTGATCAAGCAGACCAAGGCCGATCTCGGCACCGCCTACAAGCCCTCGCCGACCGAACCCATCCTGTTCAAGATGGTTGAGGAATATGAGCGTTTCGGCCGCAAGAATGGCAAGGGCTTCTACGACTACCCGGCCGAAAAAGGCCAGCCCAAGCGGTTATGGCCCGAGCTGGAGCAGTTTGCTCCGGGCGGCAAATACGCGGAAGAACAGCCATCGGCCGACGAGATCAAGGACCGCATCCTCTACACCCAGGCGCTCGAAGCGGCGCGCTGTATGGAAGAGGGTATTGTCCAGGATCCACGCGAAGCCGATGTCGGCTCCATCCTCGGCTGGGGTTTCGCACCCTATACCGGCGGGGCGCTGAGCTTCATCGACACGGTCGGGGCAGCCGCCTTCGTCAAGCGTGCCGATGAGCTGGCAAAGGCCTATGGCGAGCAATTCGCCGTGCCGGCCCTGCTGCGCGAAATGGCCAAAAAGGGCGAGACTTTCTACGGCCGCTTCGGCAAGGAAGCCGCCGCCGCCTGATTGGCAGTGGCAGACTGAGTGAGGGAAGGCCGGTCCGGTAATCCGGGCCGGCTTTTCTGCGCCCGTGCGCAACTCGCTTCAACTCACTGTAAACCTTTCATTAATCAAATATGACATGCGTGGCGTCGCGAAGTGGCGATGATAAGGCGTCTCATCTAAGTGAGTCGTGACATGGAAATGCGCATGCCCCGTTTTGAACGAATGACGTGGCAGTCGTCCGCGAGGCTTGTTGCCCTTGCCTCCTGGGTCTTGGCGATTGCCTTGACCGGTGGCATGGGCTGGCAGGCCTGGACGGCGATCCAGGAAACCAATCATGCGCCCCGTTACGGTTCAGCCCGGACCGAAACCGTGGCGCGGGTAGCGCATTCGCTCACTGATGCCCAGATTATTGCCCAAAAGGACCGGGTCGTGCGCTAGCAGGCGTACGCCCTTGTTCAAGCCCCGGCCGGGGCCGTGACTGTGCCTGTCTTCCCGATCTGGAATCGAGCGGTATTCCCGTTGACAGCTTACCGCTTGCTCTGTGTGCGGCATGCGTCCAGACTCCTGAAAACATGAGGGAGTCTCGCCATGACTTACACGCTGATCGGCACCGCAGTCTCGCTCTATACCGGCAAGGTGCGCGGCTATCTGCGCTGGAAGAATGTGGCGTTCCGCGAACAGCTTTCGACGGTTGAGACCTATAAGTCGGTTATCCTGCCGCGGATTGGCTGGCCCGTTGTCCCGGTCCTGCTGCATGACGATGGTAGTGCGCGTGGTATCGTCGTGCAGGACACCACCGAGATCATCGACTATGTCGAGGCGCACGAGCCGGGACCTTCGGTCTATCCGGACGGGCCGGTGCAGAAGCTGGCGGCGCTGATCCTGGAATTGTTCGGCGATGAGTGGCTGGTCATTCCGGCGATGCATTATCGCTGGGCCTATAATCGCGATTTCGCCCAGGCCGAATTTGGCGCCACTTCCTATCCCGACCTGCCGCCGGACGAGCGCTTTGCGGCGGTGCAGAAATCGGTCGATTTCTTCTCCGGCGCACTCCCGGTTCTGGGCATCGCTCCGGAGAGTGTCGCCGCCGTGGAAGCTTCATTCGAGGCCTTTCTTGCCGCGTTTGATGCGCATCTGGAGCGCCATGACTTCCTGTTCGGCTCGCGGCCCTCGATCGGCGATTACGGTTTTCTCGGACCGCTCTACGCGCATTTGCTGCGCGATCCGGCCTCCGGTGAAATCATGGAAAGACTGGCGCCGCGCGTCGCCGGCTGGGCCCGTCGCACCCATGCACCGCAACACGGCCTGACGGGTGGATTTCTCGGGAATGACGATATTCCGCCAACCCTGATACCGATGCTGGAAATGTTCGCGGCGCAGCAATTGCCGGTCCTGCTCGACACCGCCGTGGCGCTGGCGGAATGGGCCGACGCCAACCCGGATCTTACTGAACTGCCACGTATATTGGGCTTCCACAAAGCCATGATCGGGCATCGTGATACGTCCGTCGAGGCCGATCGCGCCATCTTCCCCTATCCGCTCTGGATGCTGCAACGCGTCACCGACCATCTCGCTTCATTGCAGGGAGGTGCGCGTCAGGACGCCGAGAAAATGCTGCGCAGCATTGGCGCAGCAAAACTGATCGATTTTTCGCTGCCGATCCGGCTGAAGCGGGAAAATTTCAAGCTGGTCCGGGGGTGATTTCGCCGAAGCGCCAGACATCCATCGCGAGAACGCCGCGACTCCAGGAATGGTGCAGCAAGCGTCCTGGCTGACCCTGTCCTGCAGCAATGGCGGTGAGAAGCGGACGGAAATGCTCTGGGGTGGGATGATTGCGCGTCGCATGCGGAGCGTCGCGCCACTGGCTCAGCGCCGCGAGGTCGCCGCGCGCAATCAAGGGCCGGGCCCAATCATGGAAGGCGGCCGCGAATGGCGCTGACGGGGCGGTTTCGACCGGCCCAAAGGCATCGGCCAGGGCATGGGTCAGCGAGCCGGAGCCGACAAGCTGAACACCACGTCCGCTCAGAGGAGCAAGGGCGCGGCCCAGGGCGATGGCGGCGGCATCGCTGCGTGGCAGGCTGATCTGGATCACGGGGATATCGGCCTCGGGGCGCATCAGCGCCAGCGGGATCCAGGCACCATGGTCGAGGCCGCGCGAGCGATTGAGGCGCGCCGCGATTCCCGCCATCTGCAACAGGGCATGAATCTCGCCCGCCAGCTCCGGGGCTCCGGCGGCCGGGTAGACGGCCCGTTCCAGCGCCGGGCCGAAACCGCGGAAGTCATGGATGGTCGCGGGCCGCTCCGACGCAGTGATCTCTGCGGTCTCGCTCTCCCAATGGGCCGAGATGACCACAACCGCTGCGGCCAGGTCCGGCAGACCAATCTGCTTGAGGGCCTGGTTGGCTGCCGACCCGTTGAGCAGCAGGTCGGGCGCGCCGTGCGATATAAAAAGTGGTGGCAGGGTCATCGGACCTGTCCGCTTGCTGCATGAAGGAATATAGCAAGCATTAACAGGGCGGGCGTTTCGGGTTAATCACAGCTATTGGCGAGTTACTATTTCGCGTGAGGAAATAATGGACCGGATCGACGCCTTGAGACTCTTCTCCTCTGTCGCCGAACTGGGCAGTTTCACCCAGGCCGCCGAACGCGAGGGCATCACGCCCGGCGCGGCATCGAAACAGATCACCGCCCTGGAGACCCGGCTGCAGGCCCGCCTGTTCGAGCGCACGACGCGCTCGGTCCGTCTCACCGAAGCCGGCGGGGCGCTGCTCGACCGGGTGCGGCCCTGGCTGGGCGAATATGATGCGCTGGAAGAGGGCGTCGCCGATGCCCGTTCCGCTCCGGCCGGCCTATTGCGGGTCACGGCCTCGGTCGATTTCGGCTCGCGCCAGCTGATGAGGCCCATTGCCGGGTTCATGGCGGCCTGGCCGGGCGTCGAGGTGCGGCTTTCGCTGGTGGACCGCATGGTCGATCTGGTCGAGGAGGGTTTTGATGTCGGGGTGCGGATCGGCAATCTCGATGACAGCGCCCTGATCGCCCGCCGCCTGGCACCGGCCTGTATGAGCATCGTCGCCTCGCCGGCCTATCTGGCCGCACGGGGCACGCCGCGCCATCCGTCGGAACTGGCCACGCACGACATCATCATCGACCGCAACAAGCCGGCGCCGCAACAGCTCAAATTCACCCGCGGCAGCGAGGAGATCGATGTGCGCGTGTCCGGCCGTCTGACCCTGAATGGGGCCAGCGCCGCAATCGAGGCCGCCGCCGCCGGTGTCGGCATCGCCTGCTCGCCGCGCTATGCCGCCCGGGCCGCACTCGAGGATGGCCGCGTCGTGTCGCTGCTGCCGGACTGGGAGCCGGACCATCGCAATCTCTGGGCCGTTTTCCCGTCCAGCCGCTATCTCACCCACCGGGTACGCCTGTTTGTGGATCACCTCGCCGAGCACTTCACCAGCAGTATTTGACGCTGTGGACAAGTCTGTGGAAACTGTGTGGGCCATTTGAAGACAAGCCTGTGGGGAAGCTGTGTATTACTCCAAGGCTCAAGGCAGCTGAAATGCGGGGAAATTGCGGATTCTGCCCGGTCGCGCTTCATGATATACGGCCTGGCGAGGCAAGGATGGATTTCGGGGGAAATCAGATGAAATATTTATGGGTCGTGGGGCTGGTTTGCGCCGGTCTGACCGCTTGTGCGACCACGAATGCCGGCATCGGCGGTGGTGTCGCCAATAGCGCGTTCGATTACGCGCCCTCTCGGGCCAGCCGCAGCGCCGATACGCGCTTCGGTTACCGCCTCGCCGGTGCCGACTGGCAGGGCCGGATGGTCTTCGAATCCGTTGGCGGTGAAGCGCGCGTCGATCTCGCGCTCGACGGACTGGCGAGCGGCGATGCGCGCGCGGAATTGCTGATTGCCATGCCGTATCTCGATGGCGGTGTGCGCCGTTATGAGGGCGTGACCGGCGCCGGCACAGCCGTTCTGGTCGAATTGCAGGCGGGGCCATGCCAGGAGCGGGTTGACCTCACCCAGCCATATTTTGCCACCGTCCGCATCGGGCAGGACGAGATCCATGGTTGCGCCGCAGAAGTCGCCCCGGTCGACCGCTGGTCGAATTATCTCGCCGAATACCTGCCGGCGATTGATGCCTGCCTCGCGGAGATGTCCGGCGAGGCCGACCATGTTTCCCTCGCCTATACGCTGTCTGGCGGCGCGACCGGAATCCGGCTGGTTGACCGCGACGGCGGCAGCTGGGAATGCGCCACGCGCGAGGATGGTCAGCGCGTCAATTCGCTGCGCGCGATCAATGCTGCCGATGCCGTGCTCGGCGAGGGCGATCCGATCTTTGTCCGCTCGGCCATGCCGGATGCGATGATGAGCTGCTATGTCTTTGAATCCGTGCGCGAAGCCGATGGCCGACTGATTGGCGCGCTGGGTCATGATACCTGTGATGGCGGTGTTGATCAGAGTATTGGCTGAGGTTGCGCACGGGCCAGGATTTGCCATCCGCCCCGCCGCACTTAACGCGGCCTTAACGCGAAGCGGTGGAGGGCATGCAGATGCGCGCCCTGATCTATCTCTGTCTTGCCCTGTCGATGGCCTCCCCCGCCCATGCCGAATTGCGCGATCTTCGCGCCCGGCTGTCCGGCCAGGAGGGCCTGATCTGGATTGCCTTTGACGGCCAGCCGACCGTTTTGCGCCGGGAGCGCACGGCGTCCGGCCTTGATCTTGTCATTGAGGGCATCGAGGCCAGCCCCCGCCATATCATACCGCGCCGCCGCGAACTGGTGACCGCCATTGAAGTCGAGCCCACCGAACGCGGTGTGCGGATCCAGGTCCGGGGCGCGCAGGCCTGGAGCGCGAGCGAGGCGGAATTACGCCTGGGCGGGGTTCTGGTCCGGGTGCAATTGGCTGCAGGCGCTGCGGCGACCGAGATGGCTCCGGCGGCTCCGGCCTATCCGGCGGCCGCGCCCGGCTGGCAGCCGACGCCGACCACGGGGCATGACCCAGCCTCGCCGGCCTCCATACCGCCGCCCGCGCGCGCCGAGCCGCACACGCCACAGCCACAGACCCCGTCCCGGCCGCCCGCTCCAGCTGAGCCGTCGCGCGCGAGTTCCATGCCGGCCCAGGCCGCCAGCATGGCAGCGGCTGCCTTGCCTGCCGAGCTCACGGCCTGCGCCGATGCGGCAGCAGCGGTCGAGGCGAATCCCTGGGATGATGCGCGGCTGATGCAGCATGCGGGCTGTCTGGCCCGCGCCGGTGAAACGGCCGCGGCCAGCCGCATCTACGAACAAATGCTGGCCTTCGAGCCGGAAAACGTCACCGTGGCTCTGGCCCTCGCGGATCTCCGGCTGCAACAGGGTGATCGCGCCGCAGCCCGGGCGCTGTATTTGCGCGCCGCCAGCCATGCGACCAGCGATTCCGAAGCTCTGCGCGCGCGCGGCCAGGCCCAGTTGCTACAGCCGGAATAATGCTTCAGGTCAGGGGATGGTCATGGCAGAGATGATGACGGAAATCGAACATGCGGGCCGCGTGCTCGTGATTGCCGGATCCGATAGCGGCGGCGGTGCCGGTATCCAGGCCGATATCAAGGCGATCGCGGCCATGGGCGGTTACGCCACCACCGCGATCACGGCAATCACGGCCCAGAATACGCTCGGCGTAACGGCTGTGCACCCGGTCCCTCTCGACATCGTCATCGCCCAGATGACCGCTGTGCTCGACGATATCGGCACGGATGCCATCAAGACCGGCATGCTGGTCAATGAGGCGATTGTGCTGGCCGTCGCCGATATGATCGAGCAGCGCGCCCCGGGCCGCCCCTTCGTGCTCGACCCGGTTATGGTCGCGACCTCGGGCGATGTCTTGCTGGATGAGGGCGCCGAAGCGGCTATCCGCGACCGGCTTTTGCCACTGGCAACGCTTGTCACGCCGAATATCCCGGAAGCCGAACGGCTCGCCGGCGGCAAGATCGAGGATATTGACGGGCAGATCGGTGCTGCCGAGGCGTTGATCGAAATGGGCGCCCGTGCCGCATTGGTCAAAGGTGGTCATGGCAGTGGCAGCGTCGCCCGTGATGTGCTGGTTTCGGCGCGCGGCATGGAGATCATCGAGCGCCCCCGGATCGAGACCCGCCATACCCATGGCACGGGCTGTACCCTGGCCTCGGCCATCGCCGGACTGCTGGCGCGCGGTTATTCCCTGTCGGATTCCGTCAAGCATGCCGGGGATTATCTCTATGAAGCGATCTCCCGCGCACCCGGTTTCGGTGCCGGTCACGGCCCGGTCGACCATATGTGGATGATCCGGGAATAGTCCGCGTGATCAGACCGGCGGTGGCAGGGGCTTCTTGCGCGCAATCCAGACCCCGGCGAGGATGATTGCCAGCGCCAGAAGGGCCGTCCAGCCCAGGGTCTCACCGATCAGAACGCCGGTCGCAACGGCCGCGATCGGGGTCATGTAGTTGACCGTCGCCAGAAAGCTCGGCCCGGCGGTGCGCGCGATCTGCATCAGCAGGACCGAGGCCAGCGCGGTTGGTCCGATCGCCAGCCACAAGACGCTCATCCAGGCTGATGCCGGCGCCGCCGGCATGTGGGCCAGGTCCCAGACCCCGAAGGGCAGTGACAGCAGTGCGCCCATGATCAGCATGCCCGCCCCCGAGAGCGAGGGCGGTGTGTCGGGCAGGAGACGGGCCAGCACGGCATTGATCCCGTAACAGATCGCCGCGCACAAAATCCCGATCTGGGCCAGCAGACCCGACCCGCCCAGCCCTTGCAGCGCGACCGGTCCGAGCAGGATAACGACGCCGCCGAAACCGATCAGAAAACCGGCCAGACGGCGGCCATTCATCCGTTCGCCGGGCACGAAAACATGCGCCAGCGCGATGGTGGTGAGCGGCATGGTGGCGATCAGGATTCCGGTCAGCGAACTGTCGATGGTCTGTTGGCCCCAGCTGATCAGGAAGAAGGGCGCGGTATTGCCGAACAGGCCCAGCGCGCCAAACCAGAGCCAGCGCTTGTCATTGAGCGGCGGCAGGCGGTGGCCGCGGGCATAGGTCCAGCCGGTCAGGAGAATCGCCGCGCCGCCAATGCGCACCAGGATCAGCGCAGAGGGGGGGAAACTGATCACTGCGTGCTTGATGAAAGCATAGGCCGAGCCCCAGAGCAGGGTCAGCACAAGCAGCATGGCCCAGTCGCGCAGAGACGGGTGGTGGACGGGCCGGGTCAAATCAGAGCTCGGCCTGCAGCGCGGCGCGCAGCCGGGCCAGATCAGTCTCGTCATTATACAGATGCGGGGTGACGCGCAGCCGGTCGCCGCGTTGCGAGACATAGACCTGCCGCGCTGCGAGACGCTTGACCAGGTCGGCCGGCGCGCCGTCGGGCAGGGCGAGGCAGAGATAATGCGGCGCGCGCTGCGGTGTCACATCGCGCAGGCCGAGCGGGGCCAGGGCTTCGGCGATCTCTGCCGTTCTGGCCCCGAGGGTTTCCGATATCTCAGCGACGCCCCAGTCGAGCATGTGCTGCAAGCAGACATTCGCCGCCGGTACCAGCTGGAAGGCCGAGCGCTCGCCCATGTCGAAACGGCGCGCGCCTGGTGCGTATTCATCGGCATAATCGACCAGCCGGGCGAAATCCTCGGCCCGGTCGCGCACGATCCAGTTCTCCTCCAGTGGCTCGCCGGGCTGGTGCTGCGGTGCGACATAGAGGCCGCCGATGGAATAGGGGCCGAGCAGCCATTTATAGCAGGCGGCGACAGCAAAATCGGGCTGGATCGCCGCCATATCAAAGGGCAGAACGCCCAGCGACTGGGTCAGGTCGAGCACGAGCGCCGCGCCCTGGCGGCGCGCCGCATCGCTGATCGCGGCGAGGTCGAGCTGGCCGCCATCGGCCCAATGCACATGCGGGCAGGCGACGATCGAGGTCGCGGTGCTGATCGCGCCGAGCATGGCTTCGGTCCAGCCCTGATCCTCACGCCGCGTCACTGTACGGATGCGGGCACCATATTGTTTCGCCAGCCCGCGCCAGACATAGATATTCGACGGGAATTGCGCGTCGAGGACGAGGATTTCCGATCGGGCGTCAGGGGCAAGATTGCGCGCTGCTGTCGCCAGCCCGTAGGAGGCGGCCGGCACGATGGCGACATCATTGCGGCTGGCCCCGAACAGGGCTGCTGCGCGGGTGCGGAAAGCTTCCGGCGCGGCAAAGAAATCGGCCTCGATATCGAGCGTCCAGGGCCGGGTCTTGCGGGCATAGCTGGTCGCCCCCGCACCGGATCCGGCGATCGGCATCGGGCCCATATAGGCGGCGTTGAAATAGGCGACCTCGCGCGGCAGGTCGAACAGGGCGCGTTGTGATGCGATCATGCAAAGCCTCTTGCCCCGCTGCGCGCAGGGCGTCAACGTGTCGGCGACTCCCTTGCCGCCCCATGATCCGGAGATACACGTGGCCGATTCCCAGACTGCCGCCCCCGACACCCGCAATACCAAGCCCATGACCCGGCCCGCCGATCCGCGTTTTTCCTGTGGACCGGTGAAAAAGCATCCCGGCTGGACCTGGGAAGGGCTCGGCGAGGCGCCACTTTCACGCACCCACCGCGCCGGCCAGGCCGTGGCGCGGATCAAGGAATCGATTGACCGCACGCATGCGCTGCTGGAACTGCCGGAAGGCTACAAGGTCGGCATCCTGCCCGGCTCCGACACCGGGGCGATGGAAGCGGCGATGTGGTCGCTGCTCGGCCAACGGGGCGTCGATGTGTTTGGCTGGGACGTGTTTGGCAAGCGCTGGATCCTCGATGCCCGCGACGAGCTGCCGCTTGAGGATTTACGCATTTTCGAGACCCCGGCCGGGCAATTGCCCGATCTGGCCCAGCATGATGGCCAGCGCGATACGGTCTTCACCCTGAATGGCACGGCGGCCGGTGTCTGGGTGCCCGATCTCGACTGGATCGACGCCAGGCGCGAGGGGCTGACCCTGTGCGACGCCACCTCGGCCGCCTTTGCCGTCGATATTGACTGGTCGAAGATCGATGTCCTCACCTTCTCCTGGCAGAAATGCCTCGGCGGCGAGGCCCAGCACGGCATGCTGGTGATGAGCCCGCGCGCGATCGAACGCCTCAACAGCTACAAGCCGTCCTGGCCCATTCCCGGCCTGCTGCAATTGCACGCCGGCGGCAAGGCAAATATGGCGCTTTATGAGGGCTCGACCCTCAACACGCCGTCGCTGATGTGTGTCGAGGACTATGTCTCATCCCTGAAATGGGCGGCCCGGATTGGTGGCCTGCCCGAGCTGGTGCGGCGGCGCGAAGAGAATTTCGCTGTGCTCGACGCCTGGGTGAAACAATCTGACTGGCTCGGTTATCTGTGTGAGGACCCGGCCGTCCGTTCGCCGGTCTCGGTGACGCTGAAATTCACCGATCCGCGCGTCGCAGTGATGGATGCCGAGGCGCAATGGGCGCTGACCAAACGGATTTGTACCCTGCTCGAGCGTGAGAATGCGGCGCTCGATATCTCGATGCACCGCCAGTCCGTGCCCGGTATCCGCATCTGGTGCGGGCCGACCATCGAACGTGATGATTTGGCCGCACTCGGCCCCTGGCTCGACTGGGCCTGGGGCGAGGCGCTGGACGCGGCGTAACGGTCGCGCTATCCGTTGCACAACAGGGATTTGGCATCGGGCCTCAGCTCAAGGGGATGATCATGATACGTTTTATGATGGCGGCTGCAGCCGTCGCGCTGTTGGCCGGTACGGCCCAGGCTGAAGATCGCGGCATGGAATTCCGCCTCGGTGTGACCGCCCATGATCTGGCCGACCATGTCGAGGACGGCCCCAATGTGACTGCCGAACTCCTGTTCGCTTCGCCGGATTTCCTGTCCGGCATCTGGTCGCCGCGGCCCTATGTCTATGGCTCGTTCAACACCCAGGGCCTGACGGATTTCGGTTCGGTCGGCCTGGCCTGGAATATCGCGCTGTCCGAGCGGCTCAATCTCGAGCTCAAGGAAGGCCTGTCCTATAATGACGGCGTCGTTGATATCGACCAGAATGCGCCTCCCGGCGATCCCAACCGGATTCGCCTGGCGACAACGCGGGCCCTGATGGGCAGCCATATCCTGTTCCACACCACGATCGGTCTCGATTACGACATCAATGATCGCTGGGCGATCGGAGCCTATTACGAGCATATCTCGCATGGCCAGATCCTCGCATCGGGACGCAATCAGGCGCTCGACAATGCCGGTGTCCGCCTGAGCTATCGCTTCGGCCGCTAAGCCGTGCCGCGCTCGCCGGTCTTGCGATTCCTGATCGTCATCGCCGGCGTGCTGGTGATCGCGCTGGCGTCTGCCTGGCTCTGGCTCGATTCCCTGTTCGAAGCCCCCGGAACGCGGACCGTGCCGTCGGTCGCGGGGGAGGTCGGCGCGCAATCCGTGCTCGCCGTCTTCGCCCATCCCGATGACGAGCAATCGGTCACCGGCCTGCTGATCCGCGCCCGGACGCGTGACGGGGCGGTCACCCGCATGATCACGGCAACGCGCGGCGAGGCGGGCACGCCCTTGCCCCAGGTCAGCCGTCCCGGCGAGCTGGGCATTATCCGCCACGCCGAAGTGCTCAAGAATGGCTGGGCGCTGGGGCTCGAGGCGCAGGAGGTCTGGGATTATCCCGATGGCGGGCTTTCGGATGCGGACTACGAAATCTATGTCGGGCGCCTGATGGAGCGGATGCAGGCCTGGCAGCCGGATCTGATCGTCACCTTCTGGCCGGAGAGCGGCCTGTCCTGGCATCCCGATCACCGCACCGCCGGACGCGCCGCGACCGAGGCCGTGCGGCGTCTGCGCGAACTTGATCCCGACACCGCGCCGCGCGCCATCGCCTATATCCTGGCGCCGAGCCGCATGATGGGCCGTTTCGGCGGCGAGCGCGGCCGGCATGTCGTCGCCAACCAGCCCGCGCCCAATCTGCAAATGCCGGGCGAGGGCTGGGCCAAGGTGCGCGGCTGGCAGATCCACGCCTCGCAGCGCGATTATCTGCGACACGCCTACGGCATCCCCGCCGAGCTGCTCTATGCCCTCTACGACATGGAACATTATTACGTCGTCGAGTTCTGAGCCGCGCTGCCTACTCGCCGCGGGCTGCTGCCGCCTCGGCTGCGCGCGGGTCGGTCTCCTGGCGTACATAGATGCCGACAAACCAGTCGGACCAGCTGCCATCACTGCCCTGTTGCTGGAAATGCTGCCGCACAGAACCATCCTCCTGCAGCGTCCAGACACCGCGGAAGGGGGCGCGAACGCCATTGCCGGTATTGTGGATTTCGCCGGTCAATTCCATGGCGCCGTCGGCATTGAGCCCGCCGGTATAGTCGATGAAATTGCCCGGGCTGACCCAGACCTGGCGCCAGGCGCCGACGAGGGGGTCGTAGAAATTCATGCTCTCGCCGGTACTGCCGCTGGCGCCGCTCCAGCGTTCGCTGATCAGGCAACCACCCTGGGCCTTGGTGATCGAGTTGTGGCCCTGATAGGGGCCGTCATCGGGCGCATAGACATTCCATTCCCCGACCCAGAAATCGAAATCATCATGCATGGTGTCGTTGCATCCTTGTGGCGGGGTTTGCTGCGCACTGGCGCCCGGCGTCATGGCAAAGGCGAGCAATGCCGAGGCGAGAAGTGTTCGTGCTGAAATCATCATGGTCTCCGCATGAAACTGCCGATGGAGGATTTTCCGGGCACGATGTTGTCGGGATCGCCGGATGAATGCAAATTGATCTGGTCCGGGTCACGGCTTCGTGACAAAAACCCGCGACAGGACAGGAGTCAGACATGGCGAACGTAACCGTGGTGGGCGCCCAGTGGGGCGATGAGGGCAAGGGTAAGCTGGTCGACTGGCTCAGCCATCGCGCCGATGTCGTCGCGCGTTTTCAGGGCGGGCATAATGCCGGCCATACCCTGGTCGTCGGCGAGAAAGTCTACAAGCTCTCGCTGCTGCCCTCCGGTGTCGTGCGCGGCAAGCTGTCGGTGATCGGCAATGGTGTCGTCGTTGACCCCTGGGCCTTCATCGCCGAAGCCGAGCGCATCAGCGCCCAGGGCGTTGATATCAATCCCGACGTCGTCAAGATTTCCGAGACCGCAGCCCTGATCCTGCCGATCCACCGCGAACTCGATGCCTTCCGCGAAAACCGCGATGATGGTGAAGCCATCGGCACGACGCGCCGCGGCATCGGTCCGGCCTATGAAGACAAGGTCGGCCGCCGCGCCATCCGCGTCATCGACCTGATGGACGAGACGGCGCTGAAGGCGCGCGTCGCCGATATCCTGCACCATCACAATGCCCTGCGCCGCGGCCTCGGCCATCCGGAATACCCGGCCGCGCAATTGCTCGCCGAGATCCTCGAGATCGCGCCGAAAATCATCCCCTATGCCGCGCCGGTCTGGCGGGTGCTGGCCGATGCGATCCGCGCCGACCAGAAAGTCCTGTTCGAGGGCGCCCAGGGCGCGCTGCTCGATGTCGATCACGGCACCTATCCCTTCGTGACCTCGTCCAACACCGTCTCCGGCCAGGCCTCAGCCGGCACCGGCGTCGGGCCGAAGGATGTCGGCTATGTGCTCGGCATCGCCAAGGCCTATATGACGCGCGTCGGCGCCGGCCCGTTTCCCAGCGAGCTGCATGATGATGACGGCCAGAAGCTCGGCGAGCGCGGCCATGAGTTCGGCACCGTCACCGGACGTAAGCGCCGCTGCGGCTGGTTCGATGCAGTGATCACGCGCCAGACTCTGCAGGTCGGCGGTGTGTCTGGGGTTGCGCTCACGAAGCTCGACGTGCTCGACGGTTTCAAGACGCTGAAAGTCTGCGTCGCCTATGAGCTCGATGGCCAGCGTCTCGATTATCTGCCCGCCGGCAAGGAAGCCCAGGCACGGGTCACCCCGGTCTATGAGGAGCTCGAAGGCTGGCAGGGCTCGACCGCCGGCGCCCGCTCCTGGGCCGATCTCCCGGCGGAAGCCGTCAAATATGTCCGCCGCGTCGAGGAGCTGATCGAATGCCCGATCGCCCTGGTCTCGACCAGTCCGGAACGCGAGGACGTGATCCTGATGCAGGACCCGTTCCGGGCCTAGCGCTGATTGGAGTGCCTATTCTGCCGCCACCATGCGCGGCTGACGCAGCCGGGCCAGCAGGTAGGGCTTCATCGCCAGGGCCGGTTTTTCGACCGTGACCCGCAATACCCAGCCGGCGGCAATCGCGCTGACGGTCATGATGGCGAACAGGGCGTTGGCGCCGATGCCCGGCATCAGGGCGAAGGCCATCATGCCCAGCGGCCAGTGCAGGATATAGACGCCGTAGGAGACATCCTCGACTTCGCGCAGCGCCTTGCCGATGCGGCCGGGCACATCGAGGAAACCAACCCAGAGATAAAGCCAGGCCAGGGCGATCTGCAGCATCACCGGGCCCATGGCCGTGCCCTGGCTGGCAAAGGCGGCGAGCAGGGCCAGGCCGACATAGCCGGCCGAGAGCGGGATCTGGTCGCGGGCGGCATAGAAGCCGGCGCCGATCATGAAGGCGGGGCCAAAGCGGGCCATCGAACCGATCGTGCCCTCGCCAATGCCGCTATAGCCGAAGATCTGGTAGGCGACGCCGAAGGCGGCAGCCAGGCCGGCCCAGACCAGGATCAGGCTGCGGTGGCGATACAGGCCGACTGCGGCCAGCAGGCCGACGCCGAGATAGGCGAGCAATTCATAGCGGATCGTCCACAGCGCACCATTCATCGTGCCGCCGATCGGTGAGGCGTTGAACACTTCCGGCAGGCCGGCCAGCGGGTCGGCCTGGGAAATCACCATCAGCGGGAATTGCAGGGTCTGGGCATGGCTCCAGTATTCGCCGGGCGACAGCTCGGTGAAGAGCGGACCAACCACGAGCCACATCAGCAGCACGGCCGCAATCAGGCCCGGGAAGATGCGCAGCACCCGCGATGCGGTGAAGGAGAGCATGTCCCGGTTATTGAGCAGGCTGGCGGTGATCATATAGCCGGAGAGGATGAAAAACCCGTCGAGCGCCAGCTGTACAGTCGCATCGACAAATTCCGGCCACACCCCGTGATAGGGCAGACCCATCGGGATTAGCACCGCATGGGCATAGACAACAACAATCGCGAAGACGATCCGCATGGCGGTGAATGTGTTCGACTTGTCTTCGAGCCGGCCATGGCCGGAATGAAAGATCGCCCGCATGATTTCGTCCTCATTTGACCGTTTGTATTAGGGAATGAGCAATAATTGGGCCGCCGCGTGCAGTGATTGAAACCTTTCGTTATTGTTTTGAATTTGTTCAGAAAACCGGACAGGTCCTGGTTTGAGGCTGGGGCGGGCTGGCACGCCGTCTTCCCGTATTGGGATAGGCAAATGGGGCAAGTGTCCCGGTTTGCGTGTGCGGCT
>NZ_CAXBKN010000028.1:0-31815 GCF_963976135.1 uncultured Maricaulis sp. | reverse complement strand
AAATTGGACCAAGCCCTGCTCAACGCGCTACAAAAAGTGTGCTTGGTGACCTGACAGCGTCAGTGACCATCTCTATATTCCGCCGCCATCGGTGAGGGTTTCCTCACCTTCACGCCTGACTTGTATGGGGAAGCCATGCGTTTCTTGACCGCAATTGTGCTCACTTGGATCACGGCAACCACTTCCGCCCTGGCGCTGAACGTGCCGGCGGACGGGGGATTGAATCTCCCGCGCGCCGTGACTCCGATTATGGAGCGGATCACTGAGTTCCACACCTTGCTGCTGTGGATCATTGTTCCGATCACGCTCTTCGTCATGGCCCTGCTGGTCTGGTGCATGTGGCGCTATAATTCGAAGAATAATCCGGTCCCCAGCAAGAGCAGTCACAATACGCTGCTCGAAGTGGTCTGGACCGCTTTGCCGGTTGTGATCCTGATCGCGATTTCGGTCTTCTCTTTCCCGCTTCTTTATTATCAAGAAGAAATTCCTGACGCCGACTTCACCATCAAGGCGACCGGAAACCAGTGGAACTGGACCTATGAGTATCCCGACCAGGGCGCGATGGAATATCTCTCCATCATGGTTCCCGAAGCAGATCTCCAGCCGGGCCAGCACCGCAATCTCTCGGTCGATTATCCGCTGGTCGTGCCGGTCGATGCCGTCGTCCGCCTGCAGGTAACCGCGACGGATGTGATCCACAATTTCGCGATGCCGGCTTTCGGGACCAAGATTGACGCTATTCCCGGCCGCATCAATGAGTCCTGGTTCCAGGTGACCGAGGAAGGCACTTTCTACGGTCAGTGCTCGGAATTGTGCGGTCTGGGCCATGCTTTCATGCCGATCGAGGTTCATGTCGTATCCCAGGACGTGTTTGACGCCTGGATCGCGGCCGAGCCGGGTACGGATGAATCGAATGCCGTAATTGCCGCATACGAAGCCGCGCGGAATACGCGCCTGGCGCAACTCGATTAGGAATGGGCTGAACCATGTCTGCTGACGCCGCAAATCACGACGCTCACACCCCAAGCATGTGGGACTGGAAGCGCTGGGTCTACTCCACCAATCACAAGGACATCGGCACGATGTACCTGATCTTCGCGATTATCGCGGGGATTATCGGTGGTGGAATGTCCGGACTGATCCGTTGGGAACTGGCCGAGCCCGGCTTGCAGGTCTTCGACGGCATGGCGTTCGGCGGCTTCTTCGGCGATGCCCAGGGTTATAACGTCATCACGACGATGCACGGCCTGATCATGATCTTCTTCATGGTCATGCCGGCCATGATTGGCGGCTTCGGCAACTGGTTCGTGCCGCTGATGATCGGCGCGCCGGACATGGCCTTCCCGCGCATGAACAACATCTCCTTCTGGCTGCTGCCCTTCTCCTTTGCGCTGGCGCTGATGTCGATGTTTGTGCCGGGCGCTGGCGGTGCCAATGGTTTCGGTGGTGGCTGGGTCATGTATCCGCCGCTCTCGACGATGGGGCATCCGGGCCCTGCGATGGATCTGCTGATCCTGTCGCTGCACATTGCCGGTATCAGTTCCATCCTCGGCGCGATCAACTTCATCACCACGATTTTCAACATGCGCGCACCGGGCATGACCATGCACAAGATGCCCTTGTTTGCCTGGTCGATCCTGGTCACCGTCTTCCTGCTTCTGCTCTCGCTGCCAGTCCTCGCCGGCGCCCTGACCATGTTGCTGACGGACCGCAATTTCGGTACCGCCTTCTTTGATCCCGCCGGCGGCGGCGATCCGGTCATGTACCAGCACCTGTTCTGGTTCTTCGGCCACCCGGAAGTCTACATCCTGATCCTGCCCGGTTTCGGCATGGTCTCGCACATTGTCTCGACCTTCTCCAAGAAGCCGATCTTCGGTTATCTCGGCATGGCCTATGCCATGGTCTCGATCGGTGCGATCGGCTTCATCGTGTGGGCGCACCACATGTTCACCGTCGGTATGCCGGTTGACCTGAAGGCCTATTTCGTTGCGGCCACCATGGTGATCGCGGTCCCGACCGGCATCAAGATCTTCTCCTGGATTGCCACGATGTGGGGCGGTTCGATGGAATTGCGCACGCCAATGCTGTGGGCGATCGGTTTCATCTTCCTGTTCACCGTTGGCGGTGTGACCGGCGTCGTGCTGGCCAATGCCGGCATCGACGTCTCGCTGCATGACACCTATTATGTCGTTGCCCACTTCCACTATGTGCTGTCGCTCGGCGCCGTGTTCGCGATCTTTGCCGGCTGGTATTACTGGTTCGAGAAGATCTGGGGCGTGAAATACAATTCCATCCTGGCCCGGCTGCAATTCGCCTTCTTCTTCATCGGTGCCAATGTGATCTTCTTCCCGCAGCATTTCCTGGGGCTGCAGGGCATGCCACGCCGCTATGTCGATTATGCGGACGGCTTTGCCTTCTGGAACAGCGTTTCGTCCTGGGGCTATGTCATCATGCTGGTGGGTATGGTGCTCTTCTTCGCCGTGCTGATCGAGGCGGCCCTTCGCCGTCGCAAGGCCGACGCCAATCCATGGGGCGAGGGTGCCACGACGCTGGAGTGGACCCTGTCCTCGCCGCCGCCTTTCCACCAGTTCAACGAGCTGCCACGGATCAAATAGGCGCCATGGCGGATACCTCCACCAATCCCGGCGTTCATCGCACTGAGGGCGGGGCCGTTTCGACGGCCTCGCCCCGCGACTATTTTGACCTGATGAAGCCGCGCGTGATGACGCTGGTCGTCTTCACGGCCTGCGCCGGTCTGGTGGCTGCACCGGTCGCCATGGATCCGGTGCTGGCAGCGATCGCGATCCTGAGCCTGGCTGTGGGCGCTGGCGCTGCCGGCGCGCTCAACATGGCCTATGACGCCGATATCGATGCCATCATGCAACGCACCCGCAAGCGGCCCATCCCGCGCGGTGCTGTCAGCAAGGCCGATGCCTATGGCCTCGGCATTATCGCCTCCATCCTGTCGGTGATGATGATGGCGCTGGCGAGCAATTATCTCGCAGCCGGGCTTCTCGCGTTTTCGATCTTCTTCTACGCCGTCATCTATTCGATGTTTCTCAAGCGCTCGACGCCGCAGAATATCGTCATCGGCGGCGCCGCCGGGGCTTTCCCGCCCATGATCGGCTGGGTCGCTGCGACCGGCGAGATCTCGCTCGATGCCTTCATCCTGTTCATGATCATCTTGCTGTGGACGCCGCCGCACACCTGGGCGCTGGCGCTCTACAAGTGCGGCGACTATGCCGCCGCCGGCATCCCGATGATGCCGGTTGCCAAGGGCCCGAAATCCACGCGGCTGCAAATCCTGCTCTATTCCATCGTGCTGGTTGTCTTCGCCGGTGCCCCGGTCCTGACCGGACTTGGCGGGATCGCCTATGCCCTGACCTCGCTCGGTGGCGGCGCACTCTTCCTGCTGCTGGCCTGGCGCGTCTTCAACTCGCGCGCCGGTGAAGCCGGTTCGGCCGAGGAGGGCGCGCTCTATGCCGTTCGCGTCGGCGACAAGGCCGCGCGCGATCTGTTCGCCTATTCCATCGGTTACCTCACCGTCCTTTTTGCCGCATTGATTATTGAGCACGGATTTGGTGCCTATATGGCGGTACCGGGAGTTGGCGGATGAGTGATATCAGGGATGAGGAGCTTGAGGACGACGTGAAGGCGGCGACGCCTCTCGAACGGTCGAAAGTGTCTGGATTTCTGGCCCGCGAAGGTGTGCCGACCGGCGAATTCGTCAAGCTGACACCGGAACAGACCGCTGCGCGTCAGCGCCGCAATATTGCGATCGGACTGAGCCTGCTGGCCTTTTGCGCCCTGGTCTTCGTCGTCACCGTGATCCGTATCGGGCAGAATTTTGCCGAGGCGGGTGCAGTATGAAGCCGCGCCTGGACAAGAATGCGCGCGTTGCCCTGTTTGCCGGCGTCGCCGCGGTCGCCATGGTTGGCGCGGCCTTCGCTTCGGTGCCGCTCTACAGCCTGTTCTGTCAGGTGACCGGCTATGGCGGCACAACCCAGGTCGCCCTCGGCGAAGCGGGTGAAGTGCTCGACCGCGAAATGACCGTCCTGTTCGACGCCAATACCGGTCGCGGCCTGCCCTGGCAGTTCGAGCCGGTGCAGCGCTCGCTGACCCTCAATGTCGGCGAGAGCGGGCTGGCCTATTATCGCGCGACCAATATCTCCAATCACCGTATCACCGGCGTGGCGACGTATAATGTTGCGCCTTTCAAGGCGGCGACCTATTTCTCGAAAATCGAGTGTTTCTGTTTTACAGAACAAACGCTTGAGCCCGGGGAAAGCATTGATATGCCGGTCCTCTTCTTTGTCGATCCGCTGATCGCCGAGGAACGTTTTCTGGATGATGTTCACACCATCACCCTGTCCTATACGTTTTTTGAAACCGATGAGGCTGCGTCTTCGCCAAGCGATGCCGCGCCTTAGCATTGAACCTTTGTCCCGTCGCGGTTATCACCGCCTGACAGGACTGATTTGAAGTCGCAGGAGATTCGCGATGGCTGGGCATGCCGTAAAGCACGATTACCACTTGGTCGATCCGAGCCCGTGGCCGTTTGTCGGCTCGCTGGGTGTATTCCTTCTCGCCCTTGGCGCTGTCGGGAATATGAAGGGCCTTGTCGGTGCCGATCATCCGCTCGGCATCCTCTATGCCGATGGCGCATGGGGCGGTCTGATCCTCGGCTTCGCCGTGGTCATCTATACGATGATCGGCTGGTGGGGCGATGTGATCAAGGAGTCCAATCGCGGCGATCATACGCCTGTGGTCGATATCGGCCTGCGCTACGGCATGATCATGTTCATCGTTTCCGAAGTCATGTTCTTTGCCGCCTGGTTCTGGGTCTTCTTCGAATACGCGATCTTCCATGATGTCCGGATCGATCCGGCGCTGTCCTCCTGGCCGCCAGCGGGCATCGAGACCTTCAATCCATGGCACATCCCCTTGATGAATACGCTGGTCCTGCTGCTCTCGGGCACCACCGTCACCTGGGCTCACCATGCGCTGCAACATGACGACCGCAAGGGCGCCAAGCTGGGCCTGCTGCTGACCGTCATTCTCGGCCTCTGCTTCACGGCATTGCAGGCGATCGAATATGCCGAAGCCGGCTTCTCGATCTCGGGCAATCTCTATGGTTCCGCCTTCTTCATGGCGACGGGCTTCCATGGCGCCCACGTTATCATCGGCACAATCTTCCTCGCCGTCTGCCTGCTGCGCCTGATGGCCGGCCAGATGAGTGCCAAGAAGCATTTCGGCCTCGAGGCTGCGGCCTGGTACTGGCACTTCGTTGACGTGGTCTGGCTCTTCCTCTTCACCTTCGTCTACGTCGTCTATCAATAATCAGGACTGACATGGAAAAACCCTCCCCCTTCGTCGCCGGCCTGACGGGCCGATGTCCGAAGTGCGGGGAGGGTGCCATGTTCAAGGGGCTGCTGGCGCTCGCGCCGCGTTGCGATGCTTGCGGTGCCGATTTCGAGAGCGCCGATGTCGGCGATGGCGCAGCGGTGTTCGCATTGTTTATCGTCGGTTTTCTCGCCATCGTGCTCTTCCTGCTGACGGCGGTCGCCTTCCGGGGCCTGCCCTGGTGGGGGCATATGATCATCCAGGTCCCGTTTATCTTCGGCGCGTCCATTCTGTGCCTGCGTCCGTTGAAGGGCCTGCTCTTCGCATTGCAGTTCGAGCATGGTGCACAACAGGGCCAGCTCGACGAATAGGCCCGGCTCCGGCCCGGCCTTGTCCGGGCGGCAAGGACGAAGCTCATGCCATATTTCAGACCGCTCCCCGTTCTGACAGTCTTCTCGGTTCTGGCGCTGGCCCTGCTCGTATCGCTGGGCGTGTGGCAAATGCAGAGGATGTCCTGGAAAACGGACCTCATCGCCGCCTATGCCGGGCGCGGCGCCGTGACTTCATTCCAGCAAGCCCTGTGCGGCGACCATACCGGTGCTTTCGGTCCGAGCATCACCGCGCCTGCGCCGCTCGCTGGCCCTCAATTGCGGTATTATACCTTGCGCGACCAGCCGGGCTGGGTCCGGGTCTCGCTAATGCCGGCCCCGGCCTGCAATGCCGACACCGCGCCAGGCTTTCTGTTCGTGGAGACCGGCTTCGAGGATCTCGACGGCAATATCATCGCCCGGCCGCAAGCCTGGCGTATCGAACTGTTGCCGAGACCGGGAAGTTTCGCGAGTGGAAACGATCCGGATACCAATCAGTGGTATATCTTCGATCGGGACATGATGGCGCGGGCGCTCGAAACCGATCCGGACCAGGTGCTCGATGTCTGGGCCCGGGCCGATCTGGGACTGCCGTCCAGCCTGAGCCAGACTCCGCCGTCCAAGCATCTGGGCTATGCGGTGACCTGGTTCGGATTGGCCGCGGCATTGATCGGGGTTTATCTGGGCTTGCACCTCGCCAGCGGGCGGCTGGGTGTGGCCGGAAGACCGTGACAGGCGAAGCGCAAGCCGCCGTCATCGAAACGGCAAGACGGGAGTAGGCGAGTGGCACTTTGGCGCGATGCGGAAATCGAAGAATCCCTGATGGCTCAGGGCATTCGCCTGCGCGTGCCGACACTCGAGGACTATGAGAGCTGGGCCAAGCTGCGTGGCGCCAGCCGCACACACACCGAACCCTGGGAACCGGCCTGGACCGCAGACGAGCTCAGCCGCAGCGCTTTCAAGCGGCGGCTGGAACGCTATCAGATCGACCGCCAATCCGGTGCCGGCTATCCTTTCTTCGTCGTCCGCAGCCGTGACAATGTCCTGCTCGGCGCCTGCAATCTCAATAATGTCCGTCGCGGGGTCCAGCAGAGCGCGGATATCGGCTACTGGATTGGTACGCCCTATACCCGCCAGGGCCATACGCGCATGGCGGTGCGTCGCATCCTGGCCTTTGCCTTCGACAGCCTGGGCCTGCATCGTGTCGAGGCGGCCTGCCGTCCGGAGAACAAGGCGTCGCGCAAATTGCTCAAGAGCGTCGGCTTCCAGTTTGAGGGCCGCTCGCGGGCTTTCCTCAACATTGCTGGTGAATGGCGCGATCATGACCGTTTTGCGCTTCTCAATACTGATCCGCGATTATGACATCGGTTGACTTCGAGACCGGTGCCCGCGCCGCCGGAGCTGTCGCCTTCGCGATCGGGCTCGATGGTGGAGGCCAGATTCGCTTTACCGGCGCGCTTGAACCCTTTGGCCTGCAGCAAAAGCTTTTCAACTGGGCCGCGTTCTGCGCCCGGCTCGGCCCGGCCGATCATGCCTGTCTCGACGCGGCATTGCGCGGCGACAGGCTCGATCTGCGGATCAGGCTGATCGGTGAGGCCGGGAGCGTGGCCTATGCCCGCCTGCTCGGCCGCCGGGTCGGCGAGCAGCGATTCGAGGGGCTGATGACGCCTGCCGGGCTCAGCGGCGAGGGCGCACTGCGCATTCGCGAGGAACACGCGCTGGCCAACGGCGTCGCCGCCGGCGAAGTCATTGCCTGGTACCAGCCCATTATCGCTCTCGAGACCGGGCGCCTGGCAGGCTTCGAGGCGCTGGCGCGCTGGGAGCGCCCCGGCGTTGGTGTACTGGCGCCGCAGGACTTTCTCGCCATGGCCGATGATCTCGACCTGCTTGACCGGATCAGTACCGAAGTGCGCGCTTCGGCGATCGCCGATCTGTCGCTGTGGCGAACAGTGTGCGCGGGCGGCAATGATCTTTTTGTGGCCGCCAATGCGACGGTGAGCGAACTGGTTTCGCCCGCATTCCCGGACGCTCTGCTTGAGGCCGTGCGCCAGGCGGAATTGCCGGCCGGGGCCTTCAAGCTCGAGATTGCCGAAACCGAGATCATGCGTGACCCCGATCAAGCCGCCGGTGTGATGGCGCGGCTGGCGGCTGGCGGAGTGGCGCTCGCGCTTGATGATTTCGGCACCGGCTATTCCTCGCTGGCGCGCCTGGAAATGCTGCCCTTCGATGTCGTCAAGATTGATCGCTATTTTGTCCGGGCCATGGCCGCCAATGAAAGCGCCGGCACGGTCGTGCAATCGGTGATCCAGCTGGCCCGGCATTTCGGCATGAAAATCGTTGCCGAGGGCATTGAGAGTGCCGAGATCGCTGAAGGCTTGCGGGCGATGGGCTGCGATTTCGGCCAGGGTTATCGCTATGCCGGGGCCCTGGCACCCGATCAGGCCCTGCTCGCCGTGCGCCACGGGCTGGAGGGCCGCTTCCTGCCACCGGCCTGATGCGTCAGGCCGTGCCGGAAGTGCCGGACAAATGCTCGGGTGTGACGCCCAGCACAGCCAGCGCGTTCTCCCATTTGCCATCGATGTCCGGGCTGAAGACGAGTGCTTCATCGGCCTCGGCGACCAGCCAGGCATTGGCCGCGAGCTCGTCCTCCAGCTGGCCCGAACCCCAGCCGGCATAGCCCAGCGCCAGCATCGCGCAGCGCGGGGGCGTGCTTGATGCCATCGCATCGAGCGCGTCCTTGGTCGAGGACAGGCCGATTTCGCCGGTGACGGCAAGGGTCGAGTCGAGGGTCTCGAAATCATTGGTGTGCAGGACAAAACCCCTTTGGCGCTCGACCGGGCCGCCGTGCAGGACCGGGCGGTCTATCGTGTCCCTGGTGGTTTCGACACCGAGCTGTTCGAAGATTTCGGGCAGGTGCAGCCCCTCGACACGCTTGTTGAGCACGATGCCCATCGCATGTTCCGCCGAATGATCGCACATCAGGATCACGGAACGGTCAAAGCGCGGGTCGCCAATGCCCGGTGTGGCAATCAGCAATTTGCCGTTCAGGAAGCCGTCGGCCGGCGGATTTGAATCAGGACTGCTCATAATTCCATGATGCGGCCAAAAAGGGGGATGCGTCCAGCGGCGTTCCCGCTATCTTGCCGTGCGCTATCGCGACTAGTCTTTTCAGCAGGAGAAACAGCCATGACCATTTCGGTGGGAGATCGCATTCCGGACGCCAGCTTCATGACCATGACGGCGAGCGGCCCGAACCGGGTAAGTACGGACGATGTATTTGGCGGCAAGACCGTCGCGCTGTTCTCGGTGCCCGGCGCGTATACGCCGACCTGCTCCGCCAAGCATCTTCCCGGCTTTGTCGAGCATGCGGCCGAGATCAAGGGCAAGGGCGTCGATACCATTGCCTGCATGTCGGTCAATGATGTCTTCGTCATGAATGCCTGGGGCAAGGACCAGGGCGTCGGCGAAGATGTTCTGATGCTGGCTGACGGCAATGGCGATTTCGCCAAGGCGGTCGGCCTGGAAATGGACGGCACCGGCTTTGGCATGGGCACCCGCGCCCAGCGCTTCTCGCTGATCGCGAAGGATGGCGTCGTCACCGAATTGAATGTCGAGGCACCGGGCGAATTCAAGGTGTCTTCGGCTGATCATATCCTCGGCCAGCTCTAGCCTGGATTGAGGCATAGCGGACCGGGCATGGGCCCGGTCCGAAACGGCTAAGGGAGGGTTCGCATGGATCTCGTCATCATTGGTGTGCTGCTATTGCTGGTATTGGCGATCATCGCCTCGGTCATCAAGACCGTGCCGCAAGGCAAGGAATTCACCGTCGAGCGCTTCGGGCGCTTCACGCGGACCCTCAAGCCGGGGCTCCATTTCATCATGCCGTTCATCGACAATATCGGCTATAAGATGAATATGCGCGAGCGCGTCCTCGACGTGCCCAACCAGGATGTCATTACCAAGGACAATGCGACGGTTTCGGTCGACGCGGTAATCTTCATCCAGGTGCTCGATGCGCCGCGCGCGGCCTATGAAGTCGACAATGTCGATTTCGCCATCCTCAATCTCTGCCTGACCAATGTGCGGACCGTCATCGGTTCGATGGATCTCGACGAGACCTTGTCGAAGCGGGACGAGATCAATGCGCGCCTGCTGATGGTGCTCGATTCGGCGACCAATCCCTGGGGCGTCAAGGCGACGCGGATCGAGATTCGCGATCTGTCGCCGCCGCACGACATCACCGAGGCGATGGCGCGGCAAATGAAGGCCGAACGCCTGAAACGTGCCGAAATTCTCGAGGCGGAAGGTGCCAAGCAATCGGCCATCCTGCGCGCCGAGGGCGAGAAGGAAGCCGCGATCCGCGAGGCCGAAGGCCGCCGGGAAAGTGCTTTCCTCGACGCTGAAGCTCGCGAACGGGAAGCGGAAGCCGAAGCCAAGGCGACCGAGCTGGTCTCCAACGCCATTGCCGCCGGCGATGTCTCGGCGATCAATTACTTTCTTGGCCAGAAATATATCGAGGCCTTTGGCAAGCTGGCGACCAGCGATCAGCAACGCACCGTCATCATTCCGGCGGAATTCTCGAACATCCTCAGCACGATCACCGGTGTCGGCGAGCTCGGCAAGGCCGCGCATGAAGCGATCCGGGAGACGACCCGCAAGGCGTGAGTCGCGGTAATTTGAAGACGGAGGTCAGTGATGGATTTCATGATATCCCTGCTCGAGCGCCTGAGCCTCTGGGCCTGGTGGGCCCTGGCCGGCCTGTTCCTGATCGGCGAAGTCTTGACCGGAACGACATTCTTGCTGTGGCCGGCGGCAGCGGCTTTTCTGACCGGCTTTCTCGCGCTTGAAATTCTCGGGACGAGCTGGCCGATGCAGCTGAGCGTGTTTGCCATCCTCACCCTGGTCCTGGTCTGGGTCGGCGATCGCTGGGTCCGCCCGGCGATGAATCGTGGCGGCCAGAGCGGACTGAACGACCGTTCGGCCCGCATGGTCGGCCAGCGGGTCAGCGTCGTCAGCGATTTTGCCGCCGGCCGCGGCCGGGTGCATGTCGGCGATACTGAATGGGGCGCGGAAACGCTCGATGGCTCCGACCCGGCAGCGGGCAGCCAGGTCGTGGTCGATGAAGTGCGCGGCGTGACCCTGATCGTGCACCCCGCCTGACAATGGCAGCGACGGTTCATCTGACGTAAACCTGAAATCGTGCATGCTCCTGTGTTCAGGTGGTCGCCCGGCCCGTTCTTGACGGGCGCAGGACGCGGAGCAGGCATGGATCCGATCGAGGAAGCAACGCGTCTCGCAGCACTGCGCGCGCTCAATCTGCTGGATACGGATCCGGAAGACGGGTTCGACTCCATCACCGATCTCGCCGTCACACTGACCGGCGCCTCGATGGCGGCGATCTCGCTGATTGATGAGGACCGGCAATGGTTCAAGTCGAAAGTCGGTCTGAGCGTCTGCGAAACGCCGCGCGAAATCGCCTTCTGCGACCATGCGATCCGTGAAGACCGCACACTCTATGTCCCGGATGCCCGCCTCGATGCGCGGTTCAAGGACAGCCCGATCGTCGTTGGTGAACCGCATATCCGCGGCTATGCCGGCGTGCCCCTGGAGGTGGACGGCGGCTTCCGGATCGGCACGCTGTGTGTGATCCACGATCAGCCTTTCGATCTCGATGACCGGTCGCTGCAACATCTCGCCGTGCTGGCCCGGGTCGTGGAAGAGCAGATCCGGACCCGTACCGAGAGCGCCGCCGCCCGGCGGGCAAATCGTCTTCTGGCGGTGATCACCGATATCCAGAGAGATTTCATCGCCGATGCGTCCAGGATCGGCCCCGCCTTCGAGCGCCTGTTGGAAGCCATGCTGGAATTTACCGGCAGCGAGGGCGGCTTTATCGGTCAAGTTGCCGAGGACGAGGCCGGGCCCTATCTCCGGACTCATGCGATTCTGGGAGCCGCTGTATCGGACGATGCCGGCGCGCCGGAGATGTCCGGCAGGGAATTTCGCGATCCGGACACGTTGGTCGGGCACACCCTGGCGTCCGGTGAGGTCGTCATCGCCAACCAGCCGGACGAAGATGCGCATGCCGGCAATAGCCTGGACGCTTTCCCCGCAATCCGGGCCTATGCGGGTATTCCGCTGTTCAGCAATGGCCAGCTCGTCCTCGTGATCGGACTGACGGATCGCGCCGCGGGCTATACCCGCTCCCTGCTGGCCGAGTGCCAGCCCTTGTTCACGGCGGCGGAAAACCTGTTTCATGCTCACGGGGCAGAGACCGACCGCGACAGCGCACGCGCGGCACTCGCCGTCAGCAAGGCGCGCTATGATCTCGCGATCGCTGGCAGTGCCGCCGGGATCTGGGAGATCGACTTTCTGGCCGGCACCATGTTTTCCTCCGACCGTCTGCGGGCACTGGTCGGGCGGATGCCGGGAGATCCGGTCTCCGGTGGCAAGGTCAGTCCGGATGGCATGGAGGCCTTCTTTGGCCGGGTACATCCGGCCGATCGTCAGCGCGTGCGGACGGCGCTGCGCGCTCATCTCAAGGACCGCGTGCCCTACGCGCTCGACTTCTCCTTCCAGCATAGCGCCGGACATTATCTGACGCTGTATGCTTGCGGGCAGGCGGAATGGGACGGGGATGGTCATGCGGTGCGGATGGCCGGGTCAATCGAGGATATCACCGAACGTTCGCAAATGATCGCCGAGCGCGACAGTACCGGTGCCCGATTGGCCGCCGTGACCGAGCTTGGGGGCATTGGCAGCTGGGAGGTCGATCTCGATGCCGGCACCGTGCTCTGGGACCCGATGACTCGCCGGATCCACGAGGTAGATGATGATTATGTTCCCAACCTGACCTCGGCGGTTGAGTTCTACGCGCCCGAGGCGCGTGCGAGGCTGCAGGAATCGATCGATCACGCCATCGAGCAGGGTGAAGCCTGGGACCTTGAACTCCCCTTCATCACGGCCAGGAACAACCATATCTGGGTCCGTGCGGTCGGACGTGCGGTCTCCGTCGATGGCCGGGTTTCAAGACTGCTCGGTTCGTTTCAGGACATTACCGAGCGCCGGTCCCGCGAGGAGGAATCCAAGTCTCTTTCGACCCGGCTCGCGGTGGCGCTTGATGCCTCCGATCTCGGTCTCTGGGAATATCATATCGAGAGTGGCGAAAACACCTGGGATGCGCGTCTGAAGGATATGTTTGGCCGGCCCGGCCTGCCGACGCCGGACTTCGACGAGTGGGCGGCCTCGATCCATCCCGATGACCGCGAGGCCATTCTCGAACGCTCGCGCGGAGCCATGTCGCGCGGTGAGGACTATACCCATAGCTATCGCATCGTGCGGCCCGACGGTTCGGTCCGGCACCTGCGTTCCCGTGGCCTGTTCTGCAAACGGCTGGACGGCGGATCGACGATCATTGGCGTGATCGCCGACATCACTGCCGATGTCGAGCGCGCCGAGGAATTGGAGATCCAGCGCGAGCGGGCGGAGAGCGCCAATCGCGCCAAGACGCAATTCCTCGCCAATATGAGCCACGAAATCCGCACCCCGCTCAACGGCGTGCTGGGCATGTCGCAATTGCTCGGTCTGACGCCGCTGTCCGATCTGCAGGACCGCTATCTCAAGACATTGCAGACCTCCGGCAAGGCCTTGCTGGCGCTGGTGGAGGATATTCTCGACATTTCCCGGATCGAATCCGGTGCCGTCAAACTGGCCATCGAGTCCTTTGAGCTGAGACCCGTGGTCCGTTCCGTCCTCGACATGGTCGAGACGACTGCCTCACAAAAAGGCATCGCGCTGCGTCTGCAGGAAGACCCCGGCATTCCAGCCAACGTGTTGGGCGATGAGAAAAACCTGCGCCAGGTGCTGATCAACATCATTGGCAATGCTGTGAAATTCACCGGCACCGGTTCGGTCGACGTACGGCTCACGGCCTTGCCGGGGGACCGCATACGGTTTCGCGTCACCGACACCGGGCCGGGCATCGCTACCGATCAGCTGGAGCGGATTTTTGATCGCTTCGCCCAGGTCGACACATCGCAAACCCGCCAGCATGGCGGCAGCGGGCTTGGTCTGGCGATCTGCCGCGACCTGGTCCGGCTGGCCGGCGGCGAGATCGGAGTCGTCAGCAAGCCTGGCGACGGGGCGGAGTTCTGGTTCGAGCTGCCTCTGGCGGCCGCCGAGTCAGTCGAGGCCAGCCCGACCGCATTGCCGGAGCTGAGTGCCGCGCCGATCGGACCGGCACGGATCCTGGTTGTGGACGATGTCATGACAAACCGCCTTGTAGCCTCCGCCCTGGTCGAGCATGCGGGGCACAAGGTCCAGCTTGCCGGCAATGGCGTTGAGGCGCTCGAAGCGCTCGATCGTGACCGGTTTGACGCCATTCTTATGGACATCCAGATGCCGGTCATGTCCGGCGATGAGGCGATCCAGAGAATCCGGGACAGCGGCAAGGCCTATTCAGGCATTCCGATCTACGCCGTGACCGCCGACGCCACCAAGGGCGCGCGCGAGCACTATCTTGAGATCGGCGCCACCGGCTATCTGTCCAAGCCGCTCGATATCAGGGAAGTTTCCGCAGCGCTTGACGAGGTTTTGCGCGGCTCGATTCACTGACCGGACGATCGGTCAACGCCTGCCAGCGCGGGTTTCGGCCAGCCCCTGCCGGGCCAGCTCGTCGGCGCGTTCATTGCCCGGATCGCCGGTATGGCCGCGCACCCAGCGCCATTCGATCTTATGGTTCTGTGCCAGCACGTCGAGGCGTTGCCACAGATCGACATTCTTGACCGGCTTGCGATCAGCGGTTTTCCAGCCGCGCTTCTTCCAGCCATGAATCCATTTCATGATCCCGTCGCGCAGATAGCCGCTATCGGTGACCAGGATGATGTCGTGATGATTGGCCTTCATCGCCTCGAGTGCCTGTATGGCCGCCATCATTTCCATGCGGTTGTTTGTGGTGTCGGCCTCGCCACCACATATTTCCTTGCGGTGACCATTCCATTCCAGAATTGCGCCCCAGCCGCCCGGGCCGGGATTGCCGGAACAGGCGCCGTCGGTATGGATTGTCACTGTGCTCATTTCGGATATTTCCGCGCCATATCGTCGAGCCCGGCCTGAATCAGTTCTTCGAGGACATCCAGGTCCACATCGGCCAGCTTGGTGATGTAGAGGCAGGACTTGCCCTCCTTGAACTTGCCCAGCCGGTCGAGAATGAGGGTGTAATTGGCATAGCCCGGCATGATGTAGATGACCTGGCCGGACTTGCGCGGCGAGAAGCCGGTGCGCATGAAATCGCCTTCACGCCCGCTCTCATACTTGTAGTGATAATCGCCGAAGCCGATGATGGATGGGCCCCACATGCGGGGTTCTTCACCGCTCAGACGGCGCATCATCTCCAGCAGGACCAGCGCATCGGCCCGCCTCACCGGATGCTCAACGGCGGCGATGAAGGCCTCGGGGTCGGTCTCGGTCGGCTGTGTCTTGTTTTCTGAATCGGTCATGGTGTCAGGCTACCACGCGCGGGAGTTTGAAAATCACGTCTTCGTCGGTCACGCGGATATCCTCCTGTTTGACGTCATAGCGTTCGCGGAAAGCCGCGATCAGGCCTTCGACGAGATCTTCCGGGGCCGAGGCGCCAGCCGTTATTCCCACCGTTCCGATCGCCCCGATCGAGGTCCAGTCGACATCCTCGGCGCTGGAGATCAGCTGCGAGCGCGGCGCACCCGCCCGTTTGGCAACCTCGACTAGGCGCACCGAATTGGACGAATTGGGCGCGCCGATCACGAAGACGATGTCGGACCTTGGTGCCAGCGCCTTGACGGCCGACTGACGATTGGTCGTGGCGTAGCAGATATCCTCCTTGTGCGGCGCCTCGATCTGCGGGAAGCGCGCCTGCAATGCGGCCACGATGGCTGAAGTGTCATCGACCGACAGCGTCGTCTGGGTGACAAAGGCCAGGCGCGAGGCGTCCTGTGGTGCGAACTGCATCGCATCCTCGACGGTCTCGATCAGCGCGATCGCCCCGTCCGGCAATTGCCCCATCGTGCCGACGACTTCGGGGTGACCGGCATGGCCGATCAGCACGATTTCGCGACCATTGGCGTGCAGACGCTGGGCTTCGACATGGACTTTCGACACCAGTGGGCAGGTGGCGTCGACATAGATGAGATTGCGCCGGGCCGCTTCTTCCGGGACCTGTTTGGGGACGCCATGGGCGGAAAACACCACCGGCCGGTCATCGGGGCATTGATCCAGCTCCTCGACGAAAACCGCGCCGAGCGCCTCGAGCCGTTCCACCACATGGCGGTTATGGACGATCTCGTGGCGCACATAGACCGGGGCGCCGAAGCGCTCCAGCGCCCGTTCAACGATCTGAATCGCGCGGTCGACACCGGCACAGAATCCCCGTGGCGCGGCCAGCAGGACAGTCAGGGGTGGGCGATTGCCGCTCATCGGGTTCAGTTCTCCATCAGCGATACCGTTGCGCACGCCTCGTACGCATCGTATGACCGTCCTAACAAAGGGGCTTGGCGCTATCCAGAGGCCGGGCGGGTATTCAAGTCAGGTAATGCACAATGCGTTCTTTTGCCATTCTCGCCGCGGCCGCCATTTTACTCAATGGCTGCCAGACCGTCAGTGATGTCTTTGAGGAGGCACAGCCCAATATCGGCCCGTGCCCCTCGGCATTGTCGCTGTATGATGCGCACCGGATCGTCGAGCTTGATGGCGACGAAGTGCGCTATGAGAATGTCGGCTTTACGGGCGAAATTCTCGGTGTGCGTTCCCTCTGCAGCTATTATGGCGAACGTCCGATCATCGCCAATCTGGAGCTGGACATGGCCTTCGGCCGTGGACCTGCGGCGCAGGGCGATACGCATGTCTACGAATATTTCGTCGCTGTGACGCGCCGCGATATCGGTGTTATCGAAAAGCAGGTTTTCCCGATCAATGTGCGTTTCCGAGCCGGCGAGGATCGTGCCTATATCACCGAGACCATTGATGCGATTTCCATCCCGCGCGCCAATGCCGATACGTCGGGAGTCAATTTCGAAATCCTCACCGGTTTCGAACTGACGCCGGAACAGCTCGCTTTCAATCGCAGTGGCCAACGCTTCCGCGTGGGTGCCGGCCAGGACTGATTTCATGCCTTCAATTGCCGATCAGCTCAGTGCGAAACTGGGCGACGCGTTCGCTTCTCTCCAGCTGCCGCGCGAGCTGGGCCGTGTCACGCCTGCGACCAAGTCCGGTACGGCGCCCTTCCAGTGCAATGGCGCCATGCCGGCGGCCAAGCAGGCGAAGTGCAATCCGCGCGAGCTGGCCCAGAAAATCGTCGATGCGATTGCCGGCGATCCGCTGATTGCAGCGGCCGAGATCGCCGGGCCGGGCTTCATCAATCTGACCCCGGCGCAGGGCGCCTATGATGCGCGCGCCGCCGAGATCGCCGGCGATGAGCGCGCCGGTGCACCGCAGACGGACACGCCGCGCAAGGTGATGATTGATTTCGGCGGTCCCAATGTCGCCAAACCGATGCATGTCGGTCATCTGCGCTCCTCGGTGCTCGGCGACAGCCTGCAGCGCCTGCTGCGCTTTCGCGGCGATGATGTGGTGTCCGACATCCATCTCGGCGATTGGGGCCTGCAAATGGGCCACCTCATCACCGAATTGCGCGAGGAACAGCCCGGTCTGCCCTATTTCGACGCGGATTATTCCGGACCCTATCCGGAAAGCCCGCCGGTCAATATCGATGATCTGGCCCGGCTCTATCCGCTCGCTTCGCAGAAGGCCAAGGCCGATACCGACAGGCTTGAACTGTCGCGTACTGCCACAGCCGAGCTGCAGGCCGGGCGTCCCGGTTACCGCGCGCTGCTCAACCATTTCATCGCGGTCTCGATCGCGGCGCTGAAACAGGATTTCGATGCACTCGGCGTGCATTTCGATCTGTGGAAGGGCGAGAGCGATGTCGATCCGCTCATCCCGGCCATGGTCGAGGATTTCAAACAGCGCGGCATCGCCGAGCTCAGCGATGGTGCCTGGGTGGTCCATATCGCCCGCGAGGATGACAAGAAGGAATTGCCACCGCTCATCCTCGTCACCTCCGGCGGCGCCTCGCTCTATGGCACAACCGATCTGGCGACGATCCTCGACCGCAAGGCGAGCTTTGCCCCGGATCTGACGCTGTATGTCGTCGACAGCGCCCAGGGCAATCATTTCCAGCAAGTCTTCCGCGCCGCCGAAAAAGCCGGTCTGGTCAAGGAAGGCGCTCTTGAGCATGTCAATTTCGGTTCGGTAAACGGGACGGACGGCAAACGGCTTCGCACCCGTGATGGCGGCACATTCCGGCTCGCCGATCTGATTGCCTCTGCGATTGAGCGTGCCGATCAACGCCTCAGGGAAGCCGGTCTTGCTGCCGATCTCGGGCCTGAAGAGCATGCCCGCGTCGCGCGCATGGTCGGGCTGGCAGCGATCAAATTCGCTGATCTGCAGAATTACCGCACCACGAATTACGTGTTCGATCTCGACCGTTTCACCAGTTTCGAAGGCAAGACCGGCCCCTATCTCCTGTATGCCGCCGTGCGGGTGAAGTCGCTGATGCGCAAGGCGGCCGAAGCCGGCGTCAAGCCGGGCCCGATCTCGGTCCAGGCCGACGAGGAACGCGATCTGGTGTTGGCGCTCGACGGTTTCGGCGCCGCCATCGACCAGGCGATCGATAATCGTGCACCCAATGCGCTGTGCGATCATGCCTTCTCGCTGGCCCAGGCCTTCTCGAAATTCTATTCGGCCTGTCCGATCCTCGGCGCGCCGGATGAGGCGACGAAGTCTTCGCGTCTGGCCCTGGCCGAGGCGACGCTGAAACAGCTTGAACTCAGCCTGCATCTGCTCGGCCTGGAAGCCCCGGACCGGATGTAATTCTCCCCTGAACGGGGGAGGGTGCCGCAGCTGATTTCCGCTAGTCTGCGGGATGCGCCAAAGGGAGGATTCGTGATGTTTGCCAGCTTGTTCCTTGCCCTTGCGGGGCTTGCTCCACCTGCGGTTCTCGATGAAACAGCGCTCTATTCTGTCTGGATGCAGCAGGCCTGCCGGATCCAGCAAGTGGGCCATAGTGGTGGTGAGCCGGCCGATCACGTGGAGTTCTGTGACTGTTTCGACGGCACGCTGCGCTTTGTGAGCAATGCCGCGACCTACCGCGTCTTTGCGCTCGGCTCGCAGGGAGCTCTGCAAGAGCAGAGCCTGATCGAAGACTGGGAGAACGCCCGCGATACCGCCGCGGCCGAGGCCGGGGCAATGAGCCTGGAGGACCAGGCCGAATTTGTGCCGCTGCTTCAGGGCGCCCTCATGTCCTGCATGCATCTTTCCTATCAGGGCGAGTAGGCGGGGCGGGCCGAGGCGCGGTCATCCGGTCCGCTGCCTGGCGATCACGGCCGGGCCCGCGCATTTTCCGCCGCAAAAGCACGCTTTCGCCCGCCATCCTGCATTGACTCCGCCCCGGCTTGTCCTAAGAGTGCCCGCCAACCGGCAGGTCCGTCGCGAGACGCGTCTGCCGGGTGATATCTCCTCGCGGGAGAGACCGGCGAACAGGCCGGCGCCGAAGGCGCAACCGCCCCGGAAACGCTCAGGCAGACGGACCGCGAGAGAGACGAACGCTGGAAAGTGAGTGAGGCCAAAAGGCTTCAACTCCACCGACGGAGCAAGCGTGTCTCGCAAGGGCGGGTTCGCGCGGAATCTCTCAGGTCACGGGACAGCGGGGGCGACGACTTGCCGGCGGATCATCGCAGGCAGGATCAGCGCTCTTGTCAGGACCCGTCAATGACCGAAATTCTCCACAAAACGCCACTCCACGCCCTGCATGTCGAACTCGGCGGAAAAATGGTCCCGTTCGCGGGCTATGACATGCCGGTCCAGTATCCACTCGGCATCATGGGCGAGCACAGACAGACGCGCGAAAAAGCCGGTCTGTTCGATGTCTCCCATATGGGCCAGGCGCGCTATACCGGCGATGAGGCCGCACTCGAGGCGCTGCTGACCTGCGATCTCGCTCTGCTCGGTGCCGGCGAACAGAAATACACGCTCCTGCTCAATGAGCAGGGCGGTATACGCGACGACCTGATGGTCTCGCGCCCGGACGGCAACGGGATATTCCTCGTCGTCAATGCGGCGATGAAGGATCAGGATTTTGCCCATCTCGAAGCCGGCACCGCCGGCAAGGGCAAGCTCGTCCGCCTGGAAGACCGCGCGCTGCTGGCGCTGCAGGGCCCGGCCGCGAAGGACGTGATGGCGCGGCTCTGCCCCGATGCCTGCAAGCTGGTCTTCATGCAGTGCGGCGTCTTCCAGCTTGATGGCGTCGAAGTGATGATGTCGCGCTCGGGCTATACCGGCGAGGACGGGTTCGAGATTTCCATCCCTGAGGCCGATGCGGTGCGGATCGCAAAGCTTCTGCTGGCCCAGGATGAAGTCGAGGCGATCGGCCTTGGCGCGCGCGATTCGCTGCGCCTGGAAGCCGGTCTCTGCCTCTATGGCCATGACATGGACACCAGCCGCACACCAGTTGAAGCCTCGCTGATCTGGGCCCTCGCGAAGACGCGCCGCGAGCGCGGTGATTTCCCGGGCGCGGCTGTGATCCAGAAACAGATTGACGACAAGTCCTGCCAGAAACGCATTGGCCTGACGCTGAGCGGCGCGCCGGCGCGCGAAGGCGCCGAGATCGCGACGAAGGATGGCAAGATCATCGGCATCGTCACCTCGGGCGGCTTTGGCCCGACCGTCAACGGTCCGGTGGCGATGGGCTATGTCGATCGGGACTACATGGCCGAGGGCACGGAGCTCGACCTGATTGTGCGCGGCAAGCCGCGTCCGGCGACGGTGACCAAATTGCCCTTCGTGCCGAATAATTTCTTCCGGGGCTAATTCCAACCATTCCAGAAAACTGGGGCAGGAGACTGATCATGACCACGCGTTACACCGAAGACCATGAATGGATCACCGTCGATGGCGACACCGCCACCGTCGGTATTACCGCACACGCCGCTGAACAGCTTGGCGATGTCGTATTCATCGAATTGCCTGATGTCGGGAAGACCGTCGCCAAGGGCGATGAATTCGCCGTCGTCGAATCGGTCAAGGCCGCGTCGGAAGTCTATGCCCCGGTTGCGGGCGAGATCGTCGCGGTCAACTCCGTGCTCGATGATGAGCCCGCCAAGGTCAATGAAGACGCCGCCGGTGCCGGCTGGTTCGTCAAGATCAAGCTGTCGGATGCGTCCCAGCTCGACGGCCTGATGGACGAAGCCGCCTATAACGCCCACATCGCATAAGGCTCATCCCATGCGCTACCTCCCCCATCTCGATTCCGACCGCAAGGCCATGCTCGAGGCGATCGGTGTCGCCTCGATCGATGACCTCTTCACCGATGTGCCGGAAGCGGCACGTCTGAAAGGGCTGGTCGATCTGCCTCTCAAACAGGGTGAACTCGCCGTCGAGCGCGCCATGTCGGCCATGGCTGCGAAGAATGTGTCGGCCGGTTCGGTGCCCTTCTTTCTGGGGGCGGGCGCTTATCGCCACCATATCCCGTCGACGGTGGACCATCTGATCCAGCGATCCGAATTCCTCACCGCCTACACGCCCTATCAGCCGGAGATCAGCCAGGGGACCCTGCAGACCCTGTTTGAATTCCAGACCCAGGTTGCGCTCCTGACCGGCATGGATGTCGCCAATGCCTCAATGTATGACGGCTCCACCGCCTGCGCCGAAGCGGTGATGATGGCGGCGCGGGTGACCAAGCGCGACAAGGCCGTGATGGCCGGCACTGTGCATCCGCATTATGTCGAGGCCACGCGGACCCTGGCCAAGCACTCCAGCGTCGAGATCGATGTCACCGAGCCGGGCCTTGGCGGGCTGGAAGCGCTGATTGCCGCGATCGACGAGAGCACGGCCTGCGTCGTGGTGCAGACGCCGGATATATTCGGCCAGCTGCATGATCTGCGCGCGATTTCCGAGGCGGCCCACGCCAAGGGCGCGCTGCTGATCGCCGTCTTCACCGAAACCGTTTCGCTCGGCCTGGTCGAGGCGCCCGGCGATATGGGCGCCGACATTGCCGTCGGCGAAGGCCAGTCGATCGGCGTCGGGCTCAATTTCGGCGGCCCCTATGTCGGTCTGTTCGCCTGCAAGAATGAGCGCAATTTCATCCGGCAAATGCCGGGCCGCCTGGCTGGCGAGACCGTCGATGCCGATGGCCGCCGCGGTTATGTGCTGACCCTCTCAACGCGCGAGCAGCATATCCGCCGCGAGAAGGCGACGTCGAATATCTGCACCAATGCCGGCCTGTGCTCGCTGGCCTTCACCATCCATATGACCCTGCTCGGCGAGGCCGGCCTGCGCACGCTGGCGCGTCTCAATCACGAGACAGCCTGCGAACTGGCCGACCGGCTCGGTTCGATCGAAGGCGTTGAACTGGTCAATTCCAGCTTCTTCAATGAGTTTACCCTGCGCCTGCCCAAACCGGCCGCTGAAGTGGTCGATGAGCTGGCCCGTATCGGTGTGCTCGGCGGCGTGCCGGCCAGCCGTCTCTATCCCGGCCAGTTCGAGGACCTCCTCCTCGTCACGGCGACGGAAACCAATACCGAGAGCGATATGATCGTGTTCGAAAAAGCCTTGCGGGGTGTCCTCTGATGGCAATGAATACTCAAGGGCGTCCCACCCGCATGGCCGAGAATATCGCCACGGGTGGCTATGGTGACACGGTTTCCGGCTCGCGCGGGCTGGAACAGGCCGAACCGCTGATCTTCGAGCGCGGCGGTGTTGAAAATACCGGCGTTGATTTCCCGGCCCCCAAGGGAACAAAGACCCGTCTGGGCGGTCTGGAGCGCAAGGCACCGATCGGTCTGCCCGGCTTGTCCGAGCCGGAGACCATGCGCCATTATGTGCGCCTGTCGCGGAAGAATTACGCGATCGATCTGGGCCTCTATCCGCTCGGCTCATGCACGATGAAGCATAACCCGCGGCTCAACGAGAAAGTCGCGCGCATGCCCGGCTTTGCCGATGTCCACCCGCTGCAGCCGGCCTCCACCGTCCAGGGCGCCTATGAAGTCATGGATGTGCTGGCGCATTGGCTGCTCACCCTGACCGGCATGCCCGCCGTCGCCCTGTCGCCGAAAGCCGGTGCCCATGGCGAATTCTGCGGCATGATGGCGATCCGCGCCCGTCTTGACGCCGATGGCCAGACCGGCCGCCGCCGCGTCCTGGTGCCGGAATCAGCCCATGGGACCAATCCGGCCACGGCCGTGCAGTGCGGCTTCACGGTTGACCAAATCCCGGCCGATGCCGGTGGCCGTGTTGATATGGCGGCGCTGAAAGCCAAGCTCGGCGATGATGTCGCCGGCATCATGCTGACCAATCCCAATACCTGCGGTCTGTTCGAGCGTGACATCAAGGAAATCGCCGATCTGATCCATGCGGCCGGCGGGTATTTCTATTGCGACGGCGCCAATTTCAACGCCATTGTCGGGCGCGTCCGCCCCGGCGATCTCGGCGTTGATGCCATGCATATCAATCTGCACAAGACCTTCTCGACGCCGCATGGCGGCGGCGGTCCCGGTGCCGGCCCGACCGTGCTCTCCGAAGCGCTGGCACCGTTTGCGCCGCTGCCGCTCCTGATGGTCGATCGCGACAATCCCAAGGGGATGGCGATCATGCACATGGCGGAGCATGAAGGCGAGCTGGCCGGCAAGGATCTGCATCCCTTCGGTCGCATGGCCGCTTTCCATGGCCAGATGGGCATGTTCACCCGGGCGCTCACCTATATGATGAGCCATGGCTCGGACGGGCTGAAACAGGTCGCGGATGATGCCGTGCTCAACGCCAATTATATCCTGGCGCGGCTGAAGACGGTGATGACGCCGGCCTTTGATGGCACATGCATGCATGAAGCCCTGTTTGATGACCGTTTCCTCAAGGATACCGGTGTGACGACGCTCGATTTTGCCAAGGCGATGATTGATGAGGGCTATCATCCGATGACGATGTATTTTCCGCTCGTCGTCCACGGCGCCATGTTGATCGAGCCAACCGAAACCGAATCGAAGGGCGGACTCGATCGCTTTATCGATGTGATGGAAGCGCTCGCACTCGCGGCCAAGGCTGGTGAGACTGCCCGATTCCAGGCGGCACCGGTTCACGCCCCGATCAAACGCCTCGACGAAACCCGTGCTGCGCGTCAGCCAGTCCTGCGCTGGCTGCCAGCCGCCGACGCGGCAGAATAAGCTCGCATGCCCTCCCTCGGCCTGGCCGGGGGAGGGCGGCTTGCGACGGGCCTGCGATATGGTTCCCGTGCCAGGCAGCCCTCACACCGGCCCGGCCGCCGGTGATGCCTCGTGACAAATCTTTCATGCGAAATCTGGTGCCGGCATCTTGTGTTTGCACCGGCGAGGCCGCATCTGATGGGGGCTGCGGTTCGCTTTGGACCGGGCAAATCCAGAGCCCTCCGGTTTGGCTTACACCCGCGCGAGGCAACACGCACGGGGCTGACCGGAAGCTTGCTTGCACCGTTGGGCGGGCCCGCCCGATTGCGGTGCGCATATACAACAGGTCTGATGCGAGTCGCAGGCGCTGCCTGAATTTCGGCTCTTTTGTCTCGCATTGGGGTCAAGTTTACGAATTAGGTGTTATCTATTCGGTCCAGACGCCGGCCTCGACGCCGGCTGCAGTCCGGGCGGACGGGTTATGAGGATGGTCACCGCATGAACGAGGCATTGAACGGATTGGCACGGTCGAACGCATTCGGTGCGGCGATTGTGTTTGTGATCCGCACCGTCGTTATCTCGGTCGGGGTGATCTTGATGATCCTCGCTGTGCCCGTCGCCTTTGTGACCCCGCTCATCCCGGTCGGCCTGCCGATGGGCCTTTTCGGCCTGGTGCTGGTTGCCGCTGCGTCCAAGACTGCTCACACGTTTATCACTGACGGTCTGCGCCGCTTCCCCTGGGTCTGGAAGCGTGTCCGCTTCGCCTTCGGTGAGAAGGACGCCGCCGAATAGGCCGCTTTCAAAGAAAAAATCAGGCAAAAATTCAGGCAAAAGTTCAGGCAAAGAAAAAGGCCCGCTGCGATCGCTGCGGGCCTTTTTGCTGTTTGTGATGTCGGCTCAGATCAATTGAAGCTGGAGCCAACCGCCTTGATGTCGGCGTCGAGCAATTTGTTCAAATCCGCCTTCTTCAGGGAGGAGGTGAGCAATTGCTCGGCGGCCCGGGCTGCCAGATCGGCGGCGGCGGCCCGCACATCAGCGGCAGCGGAGGCTTCCGCCTGGGCGATGCGTTGTTCGGCAAGCGCGGTGCGGCGTTCGAGGCGTTCGGCCATTTCCTCGCGCGCCTGCTTCTTGAGCATTTTCGCTTCATTCTTGGCCTGGGCGACGATCGCCGCAGCTTCCTCGACCGCATCCTGCTGCCGGCGCTGGAAGCTGGCGAGCAGTTCCTGGGCTTCTTCGCGCATGCGGCGCGCTTCGGTGATTTCGTCGGCAATCCCCTGGGCGCGGGCGTCCAATTGCTTGGCGACGAGTCCGGGAACGCGGACATAGATCAGCACAGCAATGACGATCACGAATGACAGCGCGACCCAGAAGGCAGCCTCGTTTGGATGGATCCAGTCGAAACTCATGATGTGCGTCCTCTAGCGGCCGTCACTGACAGCGGCTTCGATCGACTTCTCGTCGAGCTCGGCTCCCGTCAGCTGAAGGATAATGGCCCGTGTGGCGTCGACAGCGATCGTTTCGACCTTTGTCAGTGCCTTGGTCCGCATGTCAGCAATGCGCTGTTCAGCGGCGTCCTGACGTTTGGCGATTTCGAGATCGGCCTGGGCCGCCTCGGCCGCCATGGCCTTGTCGACTTCGATCCGATTGCCCTGCGCCATGGCGTGGGCCTTGGTGCGGGCGTCCGAAAGCAGGCGTTCATATTCAGCGGCAGACTCGTCTGCCTTCTGCTTGAAATCGGCGGCCGCATCGAGATCATCTGCGATACGGTCACGCCGTTCTTCAATGGCATTGCGGATGCGTGGAAGGACGACCTTCCACATCATCATGAAGAGCACGGTGAAGGTGACCGCCAGCCAGAATAATTGTCCTGGCCAGGTCGAGACGTCCAGCTGCGGCAGGCCGCCGCTGGCATGCGCCTCGGCGGCATGTTCGACCGCCGCATGCGCCGGATCAGTCGCGGCTTCGCCATGCGGCTGGGCCTGGCCGATCAGCCATGTGGATTCGGAGAAATTGATCATCTTCGATGCTCTTTGAACGGCAATGGGCGCAGGTGGAGACGGATCAACCGAAGAGGATGATCATCGCCACGACGAAGCCCAGCAGACCGGTGAACTCGGTCAGGGCGAAGCCGATCAGAAGGGTGGTGAACTGACCTGCGGCGGCAGACGGGTTGCGCAGTGCGCCCGCAAGATAGCTGGCGAAGATGGTACCGATACCGACGCCGGCGCCTGCGAGGGCGAGAGCTGCAATGCCTGCACCGATTTGCTTGGCTGCTTCGATTTCCATGGGATGGCTCCTGTTGAATAAGGTGTGTGGCTGGAAGGGTGAAGAACTCTAGTGCGACGGATGCAGTGCATCATTGAGATAGATGCAGGTGAGAACCGCGAACACATAGGCTTGGAGGAAAGCAATCACCAGCTCAAGCGCGGTGACGGCTGTCGCGACGGCCAGCGGCAGCAATGCGCCGGCAATGCCGATCGCGCCCAGGCTGGACAGGGAAAGCACGAAGCCGCCGAACAATTTGAGCAGGGTGTGACCGGCCATCATGTTGGCGAACAAGCGAATGGCCAGTGAGAAAGGCCGGCTCAGGAAGGAGATGAATTCGATCGGAACGATCAGGATATACATCACCGGTGGCAGGCCGGCCGGTGCGAAGAGCTTGAGAAAGCCGAAGCCGTTCTTGAGGAAGCCGGTGATCACCACCAGGGTGATCGAGGTCAGGCCCAGTGCAAGGGTGACGACCAGCTGGCTCGTGACCGTATAGCTGCCCGGCAGCATGCCGAGCAGGTTGGCAACCAGGATGAAGATGAAGAGCGTGAAGACATAGGGAAAGACCGCGCGGCCTTCCTCGCCCATGATCGAGCGCACCATGTCGGCGACAAAACCGTAGAGGATCTCGGCGATTGACTGCGACCGTGTCGGCACCATGGCGCCGCGGCCGGTCAGGAGGATCAGGCCGAAACTGGTGACCAGCGTCGTCGCAATCATGAACAGCGCCGAATTGGTGATCGTCAGGTCGATTCCGAACAGGGTCGGCAGCTCCAGGACGGGCTGCACGACGAATTGGTGCATCGGATCTGTTTCGAGCAAGGCCATCTAGTCTTCTTTCGTCCCGTCAGAACCCGGCATGGTGCCGGCCTTATGTTCAGTCTCTTCGGCCTTGGCCGCATTCTCGGCATTCGCCGCTGCCGCCTCGCGCATGATATTGCGCACGCCGGCTGCAAAACCCATTATCATCCCGACCAGCATGCCCCACGGCGCGATCTCGAAAACCTTGTCTGCGCCCCAGCCCAGGCCGGTCCCGACCAATACGCCACCGGCAAAGCCGCTACCGTATCTGACGCTGACACTCCAGGCATTGCTCGTCTCGGTCTCTGGTTGGGTCTTGCCGCGGTGCTGCGCGATCTTCTCGCTCAAACGCCGGTCAAAATCCTTCAGATCCTCGCTACGATCGGGTGTTTTCGCTCTATCGTCTCGTTCAGACATGGAAATCGGTCCGCCAGCCGGGCCTCCCGGCAGGCGCGCGCAAACTAGACTCGGCCCCCTGGAGTGTCAAGCAATGGAGCTGGGGCAATAAATCTTTGAAAAACTTGCGAAAAATTGTCATTCCGCGGCAACCAGCTGTTCCGCGCCGACCAGGTCGACCGATACGAGCTGGGAAACCCCGCGTTCGGACATGGTCACACCGTAGAGCCGGTCCATGCGCGACATGGTGAGCGGGTTGTGAGTGATGACGAGAAAGCGGGTTTCCGTCATCCGCCGCATTTCATTGAGCATGCGGCAATAGCGGTCGACATTGGCGTCATCAAGTGGCGCATCGACCTCGTCGAGCACGCAGACCGGCGCCGGGTTCGACAGGAAGACGGCGAAGATCAGAGCCGAAGCCGTCAGGGCCTGCTCGCCGCCGGACATCAGCGACATCGTCTCCATCTTCTTGCCTGGCGGGCAGGCGAAGATTTCCAGTCCCGCCTCGAGCGGGTCATCATTTTCCGTCAGGCGAAGCTCGGCATGGCCGCCCTCGAACAGGGTGGCGAACAGGGTGCGGAAATGAGCGTCGACAACGTCAAACGCCTCCAGAAGCCGGGCCCGGCCTTCGCGCGACAACTGGTCGACGGCCTTGCGCAGCCGGTCGATCGCGGCAAGCAGGTCGTCGCGCTCGCGGCTCATCTCCTCGACGCGTTTGGCCAATTCCTCGGCTTCTTCATCGGCACGCAGATTGACGGCGCCGAGCCGGTCGCGTGCCTGACGGGCCTCATCGAGCCGGCGCTCGATATCGCCACTCGGCAGCGAATCGATGTCCTCGTCGCCGACGCGGCGGGACAGCGTGGCGGGGTCCTCGCCGGTCGCGTCCTGCAGACGTTCCGTGGTTTCGGCAAGGCGATCCCGGGCCGAACCGAGCCGGGCCTCTGCCGCGGCACGGCCTTCACGAGCCGCCGATGCTGCATTCTCGGCCGAGCGGGCTGCGCCTTCGGCGGTCTTGAGCTGGTCTTCAGTGCCGGTCGCCGCTTCACGGGCTTCACTCGCCGCACGTTCCGCGCTGTCCAGCCGGTCAGTGAGGGCGTGCAGGCTTTGCTGCAGGCTTTCGGGGCGGGCGAGGGCCAGTTTCAGTGCGGCCTTGGTCTCGGTGGTCTGCGCGGCAATCTGTGAGATGCGGTCGTTGGCCGCCTGGCAGCGCTCAGCCCAGGCATCGCGGTCACGGCGGGTTGCGAGGTGACGCTGCCGGCGCAATTCCGATTCGCGGCGCACGCTTTCCAGCGCCGCACGGGCATCGGCTGCAGCGCGCCGGGCATTGTCTGCACCCTCACGCGCGCATTCCAGCGCCGCATTGTCTTCCCCGGCCAGCGCTGCGGCGGCGACCAAAGCCTGGGCCGTCTCCAGTGCCGCCTTGCCCTCGGTCGCTTCAAGGGCGAGGCGTTCGAGCCGCTCGCCCAGCGCGTCGGCACGCGCGGAGGCCCGGGCCGCGCTCTCGCGCAAGCCGGTGATGCGGGTCTGGGCCTCGCGAATGGCCCGTTCGGCCGGAGCGATGGCGGCCCGGGCGGATTGTTCCGCCTGCCGGGTTGCGGCCAGGTCCGACTGCGCCGTGTCGCGCCGCGTGGTCGCCGCAGCAAAACCGGTCTCGCTGACGGCGAGAGCCTCGCCGATCGCATCGAGTCGATTGCGTTGCTCCAGGCGCGCCACCGCCGCCGAGGGCGCATCGGCGCGGGCGACCAGCCCGTCCCACCGCCACAAATCGCCGGCGCGGGTTACCAGGCGCTGGCCGGGCTTGAGCTTTTCCGCGGCGGCGGCGGCCTTCTCCGGCTTGATGACGCCCACTGCATCGAGCCGGGCCTTCAGGGCCGCCGGTGCCTCGACATGATCCGAAAGCGGCACACAGCCGCCGGGCAGGGCGTCGGCATGGCAATTTGTCTTGTGCCAGTGGCGTGCGGCGTTTTCATCGAGTGAAGCGTCGAGATCATCGCCCAGCGCCGCCGCCAGCGCATGCTCATAGCCGGGTCGCGCGCGAACCGCATCGAGCGCGGGCGAGACATTTTCCTGCAGCGCGCTGGCGAGCAGACGTTCGATTGTCGCCGCTTCGCGCGTCAGGCTGTCGCGTTCGGCGGACAGTTCACGCCAGGCCTCGATTGCCGTCTGTTGTTCGAGCTCCGCCTCCTGGCGCGCCCTTTCGGCGGCGGCGAAGGCGGAGCGGGCAGCCTCATTCGCGGTTTCGCTGGCCTGCAATGCCGCTTCGGCGGTCTCAAGCTCGGCGAGGGCGGAAGAGGCGAGCAGGGCCCTGCGCTCGGAAGTCGCGGACTCGATTTCACGTTCGATCTGGCTCAGCCGCGCCGACAGGCGTTCGGCATCACGGCGGGCGCTTTCCAGTGCGGCCTGGCGCGCGGCGGCGTCGCCCGCCTTGGCGTCGAGCAAGCTCTCCTTGCTCCGCCGCTGGGCGTCGGCGTCCAGCGCTGCTGCTTCTGCTCCGGCGAGGCTGGATTTCTCGCGCGCCATCTCGGCCTCGAGCCGTTCGACCTCCTTCGCCGCCTGATCCCGGCTGGCGGTGGCGTCATCGACGATGTCCTGTTCGCGTCCGGCGGCCGAGGCGAGTTCGTCGAGGCGCGCTTCCAGACCGGCAATGCTGCGCTGGACATCGGCCGCATCGCGCTCGATCCGGTCGCGCTCGCGTTCGAGATTTCGCAGCGCTGCGGCCGCCTCCGCCTCCTTCAGACGGGCCGGCTCGCGCATGGCAGCGAAAATTTCCGCCTGGATCCGGACCTCGGCCGCAGCGGCGGTCGCCGTCTCGGCGGCCTCGCGCTTCTCGATCAGGGCCGCCTCGCTCTCCTCGACCAGGCTGGCCGCCGCGCGCCAGCGATTGAGCCAGACTGTGGCCTCAAGCGTGCGAATGCTGGCGGATAGTTTGCGATAGCGTGCGGCCTGACGCGCCTGTTTCTGCAGGGAGCCGTGGCGGCTACCGATCTCGTCGATCACTTCCTGCAGACGGTCGAGATTGGTCTCGGCTCCGCGCAGACGCAATTCCGCCTCATGCCGGCGTGCCCGCAGACCGGCGACGCCGGCGGCCTCTTCGAGAATGCGGCGGCGGTTTTCCGGCTTGGCGGCGATCAGCTCGCTGATCTGGCCCTGGCGCACGAGTGCGGCGGAATTGGCGCCTGTGCCGGCATCGGCGAACAGAAGCTGGACATCCTTGGCCCGCACTTCCTCGCCATTGATCTTGTAGGCCGAGCCCGCGCCGCGGCCGATGCGGCGGGTCACGTCGAGACTGGCCGCATCGTTGAAGCGGGCAGGGGCGAGTTTTTCCGAATTGTCGACGGTAAGCACGACTTCGGCGTGATTGCGTGCCGGGCGATTGTCGGTGCCGGAGAAGATCACATCTTCCATGCCATCGCCGCGCAGGGATTTGGCGGAAGTTGCGCCCATCACCCAGCGCAGGGCTTCAAGCAGGTTGGATTTGCCGCAACCATTGGGTCCGATCACGCCAGTCAGGCCGGGGTCGATCCGCAATTCGGTCGGGTCGACGAATGATTTGAAACCGGTCAGCCGGAGCTGCGTGAATTTCACCCGACCTCCATCGCGCTATCGATTGCCGCAGGCGGGCAATCGCGTCCTGCACTCGTGTCAGCCCGCCCCTAATGCGCGGAAGCCGACCCATGATCGATGCCCTGATTGGCATCGTCGAGGAAGTGAAGGATGATTCGGCGGAACGTGTCTCCGTCCAATTGAGCGGGGACCCTGTCTCCATTGATCAAAAGCGGGGCTTCGCCCCAATTATAGATCGGACCGTCCGGCGACATGGCCATGGCGATCACCTTGCCGCCAATGATGAAACTCGGCGTTCCGGAAATCCCGTCCTGATTGGCCTGCACCGCAGCCGCATTGACCATTTCCGTCATCGCCGGATCGGCATAGCAGGCGGCCAGCGCTTCCGGCGTGAGCCCGACAGCGGCACCGATCCGGTTATAGACAGCACCAACATCGCCCTGGGCCTGGGCGGTCTCGAAAATCGTGGATTGTTCGGCAAACAACAGATCCGTCGCGCTGAAGAAGCGGTCCTCGTCCGCGCAGGCGGCCAGAACCATGCCGATGGCGGCGATTTGTGGCGGCGATGTCAGCATGGACCGGAAGATATAGCGAACCTCGCCGGTCTCGACGAATTCCGAGCGAATGACGGGCCAGACATCGGTCTGGAAATGTGCGCAATGCGGACAGGAATACGAGGCATATTCCACGATCAGCATGGGCGCATCGACCGATCCGATGGCATGATCGCCGGGTCGCTCCGCCTGGGCGGCGTGTTCGGCAAGCGCGGCGGTTGAAAGCCCGCCCCAGGCGATGGTGGCCAGGGTCAGGCTGCAGATAAGGCGGGTGATCGGTTTCAAGGGCTCAGTCCTCTG